>NZ_JBHURF010000007.1:0-366344 GCF_042674125.1 Rhodococcus sp. NPDC056960
ATCCGTCCGGGCGCGGCGCTGCCTGCGCCGCCATCGCCAGCGGTGACATAGACTGGCGGTGCGTCGACGCCGTGCGGGAGAGTTCCGCGCACGGCTACGTGAGGAGAATTTGTGGAACTTGTAGGCGTCATCGGCGGCGGCACCATGGGTGCCGGCATCGCCGAGGTATGTATCAAGGCAGGCAGCTCGGTTCTCATCCTCGAGACCAAGCCCGAATTCGCCGAGGCCGCGCAGGCCCGGATCGAGAAGTCCCTCGCCCGCGGCGTCAAGGCGGGCAAGCTCGATCAGGCTGCCGCGGATGCCGCGCTCGCCCGCGTGCGCGTCACCCTCGACATCGAGGACTTCGCCGACCGCGACCTGGTGATCGAGGCGGCTCCGGAGATCGAATCGCTCAAGGTCGACATCTTCCAGAAGCTCGACAAGATCGTGAAGCCGGCGGGCATCCTGGCGTCCAACACGTCGTCGATCCCGCTGATCAAGATGGCCAACGCCACGCAGCGCCCCGGGCAGGTCGTGGGTGTCCACTTCTTCAACCCGGTGCCGGTGATGCCGCTGGTGGAGATCGTGGTCAGCCTGGTCACGTCGGAGGAGACCGTCACCGCGGTCACCGACTACGCGAAGAACACGCTGCGTAAGAAGACGGTGCGGGCCGGTGACCGCGCGGGCTTCATCGTGAACGCACTGCTCATCCCGTACCTCACGTCGGCGGTCCGGATGCTCGAATCCGGGTACGCCACCGCCGAGGACATCGACGAGGCCATGAAGGGCGGCTGCGGCTACCCGATGGGCCCGCTGACGCTCATCGACACCGTCGGCCTCGACATCACCCTCGCGGCGGCGGAGTCGCTGTACGCGGAGTTCGCCGAGCCGCACTACGCTCCCCCGACGCTGCTCAAGCGCAAGGTGGATGCCGGGCACCTCGGCAAGAAGAGCGGCAAGGGCTTCTACGACTACAGCTAGTTCCGCCCGTCCGGGAGCCCGTCGCGTTGCCGCGGCGGGCTTTCGCCGTTCTTGACGGCATACCCCATGTAGGAGACGGCGGTGCTCCGAATCTGCCCGAAGTCGAGCCGGCGGCTCAACTCGCCGTAGCTCAGTCGCGTTCCGCCGGCCCGGGCGAGGTCGAGCAGCCGCAGGGGGTTCTTCGACCGCGGCCCGAGCCCGACGATCTCGGCGCGCCGCAGACCGTGCCGGTCCATGATCGACGTCAGCTCGGCCGGGCGGATACACATCGACCAGTCGTGGATGGGGGTGTCGAACATCCGGGTCATCCGCCACTCCTGCATGATCTTGATCGCGACGAGTTTGCTGGCGACGGTGCGGTTGATGGTGTCGAACAGGTACAGGCCGCCGGGTTTCAGTGCGCGGGACGTCTCGGCGATCACCGCATCGAGATCCGACACGTGCTCGAGGACGTCGCAGCAGTAGACGACGTCGAATGCGGCATCCGGCACCGGAAGCCGTTCACCGGACCCGATCCGGTACTCGATTTCTAGCGCCGAGGCTGCGGCGTGACGGCGCGCGGTCTCGACCGACACCGGGGACGGATCGATGCCCGTCACCCGAAAACCAATGCGGGTGAACTCTTCCGCGAGAAATCCGCCGCCGGAACCGACGTCGAGGGCGCGGAGTCCGGACACGTCGCAACCGACCGTCGCGCCGAGCACCGAACGAAAATAGGCGAATCGTGCCGGCGTGAGACTTCCGTGCAGCAGGTTGAGCGGATTGTCCTCCTCCCACCACGACTCCCCCACACGGTTGTAGACGTCGTTGTCGATGACCAACCGAACCACCCCTTCTCTGCCGAGATCACGGCGACACGTCCACCCTTCTCCTGCGCGTCGGTCACTTCAAGGCCGGCGTCGGTACGTGATGCTCGGGGAGTGACTTTCAGGATCTCGCACGCATGCCTGGTGCCGGCCGGCTTCGTCGCCGGAATTGCCTTGACGTCCAGCCTGTCCGGGCAGGTCGTGTTCATGACGGACGACGATCTGGACATGTTCGCTCTGGGCCCCGCCGCGCGGGGAGCGCTCGCGGCGATCGTCGCGGCCCTCGTGGCCGCGTGCGTTCGGTCCCGGCGAGGTCTGTCGGTGGTGTCGTATGCCGGCCTCGCACTGCTGGGCATCACGCTGTCGGGTGGGGGGTGGCCGTTCGAGATGTATATCGGCGGGGTCGGCGCGGGCCTGCTCCTCGGCGGTCTCGTCGGCCTCTGCGCCACCGCCGACCGCGCGTGGTTGCAGACCGCGCTCGCGGCGGGCGTCCTCGCCGGACTCCTGCTCGCGGTACCCGTCGACCAC
This sequence comes from Rhodococcus sp. NPDC056960, assembly GCF_042674125.1. Classification (NCBI taxonomy): domain Bacteria; kingdom Bacillati; phylum Actinomycetota; class Actinomycetes; order Mycobacteriales; family Nocardiaceae; genus Rhodococcus; species Rhodococcus sp. NPDC056960. The sequence continues at coordinate 2,295 of NZ_JBHURF010000007.1, forward strand.
GTCCGGACGTGGTCCTCGGCGCCCCGGCGTTATGCCGACTTTCTTCCCGCATCCGCGTACGAACCCGACCTGGCGGCCTTGACCGTTCTCGCGCTGACGGCGGTGGTCCTGGCCGTCGCGCTGGCGTCCGGCGACTTCGGCGACCCGGCGGACATCGCCGTGAGCGGACGTACCCTCGTCGTCGGGATCGTTCTGCCGCTGGTCGGGCTGGCGCTGTACTGGTGGTTCGTCCGTCAGGTGTGGAGCCTGGGCGTCGGCGGTGCGGTGCGGGGCCGGTGGATGTTCGGACTCGTCCTGGTCGTGGTGGTGATCGCCGCCGCGCTGTGGCTCGAGGGCCGCACGGGGGTCCTGTTGCTCGCCGCGATGGCGTTCGTCGCCGCGGGGGGCGGCATTCTGTCGTCGTATCCGGATCCGTGGCCGTGGCTGCTGGTTCCCGCGGCGCTCGTGCTCGCCGGCGCGGCGCTCGGACGGCGATTTCCGCAGCCGCTGTTCGGGATCGGGGCGCTCGCGCTCGTCGCGGTGTCCACGTTGTTCGAGCATCCGCCGTGGGACAACCTGCATCTCGGCGCAATCTGGCTCCTCCTTCCGTTCGCGGTGTCGTACACCTTCGCGTCCAGCCTGCCGACGGACGAACCGGTGACCGCGACGTCGCTGGCCGCGCCGGCCGCCTTCTCCGTTCCACTGGTCGCGGATTTCGGATGGACGGCGTACGCGCCGCTCACCCAATCGGAGGTCCCGTCGTGGCCGGACTCGTGGGCCTGGACGTCGACGGGCGCGTCGGTGATCGCGGTGATCGCGTGTGGAGTCGCCGTCGCCTATCTCCGCACCCGCCGCTGAGCGAATATGCAGAATACATACGTTGTGCACCATGCATATCGTGTGTATGGTGCACAAGTTGCATTTCGCAGAGTTGAGGAGATTTGCGTGGACACTCCGACCCCCGCCGTCCGCCCGGGCGGACTCGTCGCCGTGCTGGCGTTCACCGGTATCGTCGCCGCACTCATGCAGACCCTCGTGGTCCCGCTGATCGGCGACCTGCCGCGACTGCTCGACACGACCGCGTCGAACGCGTCCTGGGTGATCACCGCGACGCTGCTCGCGGGCGCGGTGGCGACCCCGGTCACCGGGCGCCTCGGCGACCTCTACGGCAAGCGGCAGATGATGCTGGTCTGCACGGTGCCGCTCGTGCTCGGCTCGGTCGTCTGCGCGCTGGCGACGTCCCTCGCGCCGATGGTGATCGGCCGCGGACTGCAGGGCATCGGTGTCGGAATGATCCCGCTGGGCATCAGCGCCCTGCGCGACCTGCTGCCGCCCGAGCGACTGCACTCCTCCATCGCCCTGATGAGCTCGTCCATGGGCATCGGCGGCGCCCTGGGCCTGCCCCTCGCCGCGACGGTGGCCGAGAACTCCAACTGGCGGGTGCTGTTCTGGGGCGCCGCGGGGCTGAGCGCGCTGATCGCCGTGCTGCTCTGGCTGGTCATGCCCGCCACCCCCGTCCACGGGACCCGCGGCCGATTCGACCCCGTCGGCGCCGTCGGGCTCGGCATCGGACTGGTGGCCCTGCTCCTCGCCGTGTCGAAGGGCGCCGACTGGGGATGGGCGAGCGGCACCACGCTCGGCCTCTTCGCCACCACCGCCATCGTGCTGGCGGCCTGGGGCTGGTGGGAGCTGCGCACCCGCGAACCCCTCGTCGATCTGCGGGTGATCGCCGGACGACAGGTGCTGCTCACCAACGCGGCGTCCGTCGTCGTCGGTTTCGCGATGTACGCGCAGTCCCTGATCGTTCCGCAGCTCCTGCAGCTACCGGAGTCCACCGGCTACGGACTGGGGCAGTCGATGCTGGCCATGGGCCTGTGGATGGCTCCCTCGGGGCTCATGATGATGGCCGTGTCCCCGCTCGGTGCCAAACTCTCGTCCACCCGCGGACCCAAGATCACACTGCTCGTCGGAAGCCTGGTCATCGCCCTCGGCTACGGATCGTCGATGCTCCTGATGGGATCGACGTGGGGGCTGGTCGTGGTGACCTGCATCTGCGGCTCCGGTGTCGGCCTGGCCTACGGTGCGATGCCCGCCCTGGTGATGAGCGCCGTGCCGCAGTCCGCGACGGCCTCCGCCAACAGCGTCAACACGCTGATGCGCTCGGTCGGCACCTCGGTGTCCGCGGCCGTGGTCGGAGTGGTCCTGGCGCAGATGAGCATCCAGGTCGCCGGCCACACCCTGCCCACCGAGGGCGGATTCCGGACCGGTCTGCTGATCGGATGCGGGGTGGCACTCGTCGCCGCGGCCATCACCCTGGCGATTCCGACGCGCCGTCCCGTCCCTTCGTCGACGCGCCCGAGTCCCGAACCGCTCGCGTCGTCGAAGGCGTGAGAACCGAGCCGCCTATTTGTGGAGGGCGTACCCCGCCACGGGGTTGCCGTTGACGTAGACGGTGCCCTCGTAGGTCCCGTCGGGTCTCGGCGTGATCCGGTCGGTCAGGAAGGGAAGCCCGGACGGGCTGTAGTCGGTGACGAGTCCGCCGCTCGCCTCGGGGGTGGTCATACCGAAGACGTACGGGAAGAAGACACCGAAGTTGTCCATCACCCACCCGGGCCCGAACGTCTTTCCCTTCCAGATCAGGTCGCCGCCGAGAACGTTGGTCGTGCCGACATACGTGCCTGCGGGCAGCGGGATCGGCATGGGCACCGGTAGCGGCGGCGGCATGGGTGCCGGCACCGGGTCTGCAGCGGCTGTTCCCGCCGCGAGGAAAGACAGGCCGGCCACCGCGACGGCCCCTACCGCGACCTTGCGCATGATGTCCATGAGTTCTCCGTAGATCGAGGTGCGTGGCCGAAAGTGTCGCACGTGCACGGCTGCCGCAGGGCGAGTGTGAAGAAGATGCTGCTCGGATCGTTGCCGTGGCCCCGAGTATGCCGAACGTGACGCGGGAAATCGCAACGAGTGCCGCACCCCGCGGACCGCGGCGCACCATGGGGACATGACCGATACGGTTCTGCGCCTGAGCACCCGGCAGGGACGGTGGGTGGTGGTGGCCACCGTCCTCGGCTCGAGTCTCGCGCTCCTGGACGGCACGGTGGTGAACATCGCCCTGCCGCACATCGGCGAGGACCTCGGGGCGGGGGTCGCGGGACTGCAGTGGACGCTGAGCGGCTACACCCTGGCCCTGGCGTCGCTGATCCTGCTCGGCGGGGCGCTCGGAGATCGCTGGGGACGGCGCCGCGTCTTCGTCTGCGGAACCGTCTGGTTCGCGGTCGCGTCACTGCTGTGCGGCATCGCCCCCGACATCACCATGCTCGTGATCGCCCGGATCCTGCAGGGCGTCGGGGCGGCGATGCTGACCCCCGGCAGCCTCGCGCTGATCTCGGCGTCCATCCATGAGGACGACCGGGGCGCCGCCATCGGACTGTGGTCGGGGTTCGGCGGGGTGGCCGGGGCGATCGGACCGCTGCTGGGCGGCTGGCTGGTGGAGGTGGCGGGCTGGCGGTCGGTGTTCCTGCTCAATCTTCCGCTCGCCGCGCTCGTGGTGTGGGCGTCGATGCGGCACGTCCCCGAGAGCCGCGACCCGAATCCGCCCGATCACCTCGACGTGGTGGGGTCGGGGTGCGCGGTGGTCGGTCTCGGCGCGCTCACCTACGGTCTGATCGAGATGAACCTGGTCGCCGGGGTGGTGGGCGCCGTGGCACTGGTCGCGTTCGTCGTCGTGGAGCGACGGTCCCCGAACGCGCTGGTGCCGCCGCGCCTGTTCGCGTCGCGCATGTTCGTGGCGGCGAACCTGGTCACGCTCGCCGTGTACGCGGCACTCGGAGGTGTCTTCTTCCTCCTGGTGCTGCAGTTGCAGTTGGTGGCCGGATACTCGCCCGTCGCGGCCGGGGTGGCCACGATCCCGATCACCCTGGCGATGCTGGCGTTGTCGTCCCGCGCGGGCAGCTACGCCCAGACCCACGGTCCGCGACTGCCCATGACGGTCGGGCCGGCACTGGCCGCGATCGGTCTGCTGCTGATGACGCGGATCGGACCGGATGCGTCCTATTGGACGGTCGTGCTGCCCGGCGTCCTCGTCTTCGGGCTCGGACTGTCCGCCATGGTCGCCCCGCTGACCGCCGCCGTGCTCGGATCGGTGCCCGTCGAACAGTCCGGGATCGCGTCCGGAGTGAACAACGCGGTCGCGCGCACGAGCCAGCTGCTGGCGGTGGCCGCGCTCCCCGGCATCGCCGGGATCGATGCCGGGAGCCTGGTGGACCCCGACAGTTTCTCGCACGGCTTCCGGATCGCCATGTACATCTGCGTCGCGTTGCTCCTGGTCGGTGCGGTCATCGCCGCCGCCCTGATCCGAGCGCCCGCCGCGCCGGCACCCACCCCACGTGTTCCCGTCCCGGAATCGGTTGCCTGCAAACCGCATTGCGACGTCACCGGACCGGCCGTGCAGCCCGCCCCCGCCCGGTCGGGTCCGACGCCGCCGAACGACTGACGCACCCGTTTCGTATCCTGGTCGGGTGGCAATTTCCGGTACCGACCCCGCGAGCGTCCGGGTCGACAGCTGGACGTGGGCGGTCCGGTTGTTCAAGACCCGCTCCGCGGCGGCGTCCGCCTGCAGGTCGGGTCATGTGCGGGTCAACGGCACCACCGCCAAACCCGCGCAACCGGTCAAGGCCGGCGACGAGGTCCGCATCCGCGCGTCGGGCACCGAACGCATCGTGGAGGTCGTCCGGCCGATCACGAAACGGGTGGGCGCGGTGATCGCCGTCGAGTGCTTCACCGACAACACCCCGCCGCCTCCGCCGCGGGAGGTCCTGGCGTCGATTCCGCAACGCGACCGGGGTGCGGGCAGGCCCACCAAGCGGGAGCGCCGCGACATGGACCGGCTGCGCGGACTGTGACCTCAGGCCGGGGTGTGGCTGAGAATGTGCAGCGCCGTCGGCACGGCTTCGATGGTGACCGGCAGCGGGCCGACGCGGTCGCCGTCCGCGTACGCCGTGATGCCGTCGCAGTGCAGTCGCACCGTTCGTGACCGGTAGGTCCGGACGTCCGGAAGGTCCACGTGGGTTCCCTTGTAGACCCGGGGGAACAACCGGACCAGCCGCGCCCGGGGGCCGTGCTCGACGACCGTGACGTCGAGCAGGCCGTCCGTCTTGTCCGCGTTCGGGCAGATCTGCATCCCGCCGCCGTACGACCGCCCGTTGCCCACCGCGACCAGCGTCGCATCGACCTCGACGGTCTCGTCGTCGAGATCGATCCGGTAGTGCAGCGGCTTCAACTGCGTCAGTTCGGCGAGCATCGCGAGGTTGTACCGCATGCGCCCCTTCGGCCACGACATGCGGTTCGCGCGGTCCGTGACGAGCGAATCGAAACCGCTGGCGACGATGGTGCCCGCCCACACGACGGCGCCGTCCTCGAGGGTGATCCTGGCGAGGTCCGACTCCTGCACCTCGCCGTCCGCGATGACGTCGGCCGCCGCGACGGGGTCACCGACCGGGATACCGAATTCGCGGGCGTGGTCGTTGCCGGTGCCCGCCGGGATCAGTCCGACGGGGGTCCGGGACAGTGCGGCCACCTGCAGCCCGATGCTGATCGCGCCGTCTCCGCCGACGACGACGAGCGCGTCGGTGCCGTCGTCGATCGCCCGGCGGGCCAGCATGCGCGCGTGGTCGGCGTCGGTTCCGATGATCTCGGTGACGGCGACTCCGCGCTCCCGCAGACGCGCAACCCCTTTGCGCCCGGCAACCGGCGCGTGGCCGTGCCCGGCGAGGGGATTGACGAGGACGGTGACCTTCTCGATCACCTTCTGGGTGCTCACGGAATCAGCTTGCCGGGGTTGAGGATTCCGGCGGGGTCGACCGCGTCCTTGACCGCCCGCAGAATCGCGACGCCCAGGTCGCCGATCTCGTCGCGCATCCAGGGGCGGTGGTCGACTCCGACCGCGTGGTGGTGCGTGATGGTTCCGCCGGCTGCGACGATCGCGTTCCCGGCGGCGGTCTTGGCCTTCCGCCACTGCTCGATCGGGTCGTCCGCCTGCGCGGACACGACGGTGAAGTACAGCGACGCGCCCGTCGGGTAGGTGTGCGAGATGTGGCAGAGGACGAGCGGCGGGGTGCCCTGCGCGGCGAGCGACTCCGTCAGCGCGGTGGTCACCGCCGTGCGGAGTGCGGCGAGGTTGCCCCACGTCGTCGCGGTTTCCAGCGTCTCGCACAGCGCTCCCGCGTCGAGCAGCGAGTCGCGCAGGTAGGGTGCGTCGAAACGGCCGTGTTCCCAGCCGTTTCCGGGTTCCTCACCGAGTGACGTGCCGCCGTGCGCGAGCAGGACGGCCCGGGCCTCCGCGGCCCGCTCCGCCGTGTGCGCGGCGGTGCCCTCGAACGTCGTGATCGCCAGGCAGCCGCCGGTGACGGTCTCCTCCCCGATCTTGTCGGTGGTGGCCAGGTTCACCGCCGTCTCCGCCTCGTCCGACAGCCGCAGCACGGTCGGGACCGCACCCTGCTGACGCAGCGCGCGCAGAGCGGCCGCACCGGTCTCGAAATCGGGGAAGCGCCACCCCTCGCGGACGGTGGATTCGGGGATCGCGTGCACCCGCACCCGGACCCGGGTGATGACGCCGAGCGTTCCCTCCGACCCGACGAACAGTTCGCCCAGATCCGGACCCGCCGCGGATGCCGGGGCGCGCCCCGTGTCGAGAGTCCCGGTGGGGGTCACCACGCGCAGACCCTGCACCATGTCCTCGAATCGCCCGTAACCCGCGGACGCCTGCCCCGACGACCGGGTGGCCGCGAACCCGCCGATGGTCGCGAACATGAAACTCTGCGGGAAGTGCCCGAGCGAGAAGCCGTGGTCGCCGAGCAGTTCCTCGGCGCGGGGACCCGTGACGCCCGCGCCCAGGGTGGCGATGCCGGAGTCGGCATCGAGGTCGGTCAGCGCGTCGAAGCGGCGCAGGTCCAGCGAGACGACGGCGTCGAATCGATCGCGCACCGGGTCGAGTCCACCGACGACGCTCGTGCCGCCGCCGAACGGCACCACGGCGATGCCGTTGTCGGCGCAGTATCGGAGCACGTCGGCGACCTCGGCGTCGGTGCCGGGGGCGAGCACCGCGTCCGGGGCGTTCTGCGGTGCGGTGCTGCGCCGGCGCAGCAGGTCGAGGGTGCTCTTGCCGCCAGAGCGCAGCAGCCGGTCGTCGTGCGCGGTGCTGCAGAACCGTGCTCCGACGAGGCCCGCGAGCGCGGCGAGTTGCGTCTCGGTCAACGCGCTCGGAGCCAGGACGACGTCCTCTGCCGCGCGACTGGAGGGTTCCCTGATCGTGACGCCGAGGGCCTGCTGCAACAGCCCCGCGACCCCGTCGGAGAGCACCCTGTGCTTCTCCGGCGCACCCCAGGCATCCCACTGCATCGGGGGTGCCGTCAGGACGTCGTGATCTTCCGATCGCTCATTGCTCATGCGTTATAGTGTTACACATCATGTAAGAGTGTAACTAGCCCCCGGATCGGCCCCCGCGCTCGCGCCACACCTGCCGGATGGGCCGCAGAACCAATCCCATCTGCCGTCGCGTCTTCCCCCGGGTCACCAGCACGCCCGTGATCGCGACGATCCACACCGGGTACTGCACCAGCCACGCCACCCGGAAACTGTCGAACGAGTACCCGCCCATCGCGTCGAGAATGAGTCCCATCGCCTGGATGACCAGCAACGACGCCAGGAACCCGCCGATGTTGACCATGCCCTGCGCGGTGCCCATGCTGGTGCTCGGGTTGAACATCCGGGCGTAGTCGAATCCGATCATCGATCCGGGACCACCCACCGAGATCACCATCACCAGGAGCGCCAGCAACCAGATCGGCGCGGGCCCGGGCAAGGCCAGCACGACGGTCCACATGGCGGCGTTGCTGATCATGATCGCCAGCACCAGATACGAGCGGCGCATCGGGAACCGACCGCTGAGGATGCCGATGACCGGCCCGGCCACGATCGCCGAGATCACCGACAGCGTCAGCAGCGAACCGGCCTCGGCCGCCGACAACCCCTGCGCCGACCTCAGGTACGGCACACCCCACAGCAGGGCGAACGTCGTCATCGAGAACTGCGTGCCCATGTGGGTGAAGAAGCCCAGCCGGGTGCCGTGCCGCCGCCACACCGCGCGGATCTGCGTTCCCACCTCCCGCAGCCCGGCGGGTGCGGCCACCACCTCCAGACCGGGCGGGGCGTTGCGGATGACGGACACGGCCAGCACGAAGGACAGCAACCCGAGCGACGCCGCAGTGCCGTACGCAAAACTCCAGCCCGGCCCGTTCAGCAGCAGCATCAGCGGCAACGCCGACAGGATCTGGCCGATCTGTCCGAAGATGCCGGTCAGCTGGGACACGAGCGGGACCCGCCGCGGCGCGAACCATTGCGGCACCAGGCGCAGCACGGAGATGAACGTCATCGCGTCGCCGATGCCGACGAACACGCGCGCGGCGACGGCCAACGGCAGCGATTCGGTGAGCGCGAGCACCGTCTGCGCCGACGCCATGATGAGGGCGCCGGCGGCGATCATGACCCGCGACCCGTACCGGTCGAGGAGTACCCCGGCCGGGATCTGCATGCCCGCGTACACCACGATCTGGAGCACGACGAAACTCGACAGCACACTCGGACTGATCGAAAATCGTTCCGACGCCGCGAGGCCCGACACACCGAACGAGGTTCGATGCAGGACGGCGACGATATATGCGACAACCCCGACGCCCCACACCAACCACACTCTGCTCATCGCAGATCAAACTACCCGCCAGCAGGTATTACCCGCTGACTGAAGTCACTCGCGGCCCAGCGACACCCACGTCGGATCGGCAGTGCGGTCGCCGACGGTGAGGTCCGCGAGCAGGTCCAAGCGTGCGATTTGCCCCTCGGTCAGCGTCAGCGCGAGCGCGCCCGCGTTTTCCGTCACACGCGCTGCGAACCGGGTGCCGGGGATCGACACGGACGGCAGTCCGAACTCGCGGCCCTTCGCGTCCAGCCACGCCAGCGACACCTGGGCGGGTGTCGCGTCGAGCTCGGCGGCGACCTCGCGGACGACGTCCAGTACCTTCAGGTTCGCGCGCAGCGCATCGTCCCCGAACCGCGGGAATCGGCGGCGCAGATCCTTGTCGCCGAGCGCGGCCGGGTCGTACGTTCCGGTGAGGAAGCCGCGGCCGACCGGGGAGTACGGCACGAATCCGATGCCCAGTTCCGCCGCCGCCGGGACCACGTGCTTCTCGACGTCGCGGCTCCAGATGCTCCACTCGCTCTGAATGGCGGCGATGGGATGCACCCGCGACGCGCGACGCAGTTCGTCGCCGGTGGCCTCGGACAGTCCGATGTTGCGGACCTTCCCGGCCTTCACCTGTTCCGCGATCGCACCGACCGTGTCCTCGACGGGCACCTCGGGGTCGACGCGGTGCAGGTAGTAGAGGTCGACGGTGTCGACCCCGAGCCGGGTCAGCGATTCGTCGAGAGCCTGCGACACGTACTCGGGCTTGCCGTTGATGCTCCGCCTGCCGTTCGCGATGTTGCCGACGAGACCGAACTTGGTGGCCAACTGCACCTCGTCGCGGCGTTCCTTCAGCACCGTGCCCACCGCGATCTCACTCGCGCCGTCGCCGTACACGTTGGCCGTGTCGATGAAGGTCACGCCGATGTCGATGGCGTGGTGGAGGGTCGCGAGCGCCTCCGCGGCATCGACGGGGCCGTACACGGGGGCGACGGACATGGCGCCGTAGCCCTGGGCGCTGACGGTGAAGCCTTCGGACAACTGCACGGTGGGGATGTTGGTCATGCGCCCCATCCTTCCCGAGCACCCCGACAGGTGCATCGTTTGGAATCGCGCTGATCGTGACCCGGCTGCCTCTACCCTGAGGACATGGCATTCGACTGGTTCGAACTCGCCCGCATCGCCCACCGCGAGTTCGGTGCACGGGTCGCCGCGATCACCGATTGGTCGGCGCCCACCCCGGACCGCGAATGGGACATCACGCATCTGGTGCGGCACGTCATCGAGGAACAGCAATGGGTTCCTCCCCTGCTGGCCGGGAAGACGGTCGGCGAAGCGACCCCGGACATCGAGCCCCTGCACGGCGACATGCGGTCGGAATGGGAGCGGTACTCGGACGCGGCCATCCGGGCGTGGTCGTCGACGGACCCGCAGACGCAGGTGCACCTGTCCTACGGGACGGTCCCGCTCGAGCCGTACCTGCGGCAGCAGATCGCCGACGTCACCATCCACGCGTGGGACCTCGCCAAGGCCACCGGATCCGACGACACGCTCGACCCGCACCTCGTCGCCGGCGTTTGGTCCGATCTCGACGGGCAACGCGAGATGCTGTCCGAGAGCGGTCTGTTCGACGACCCCGTCGACGTCCCCGCCGACGCGCCGCTGCAGGATCGCCTGATCGCCCTCACCGGTCGCGATCCCCGGCAACGCATTTAACCAACCGGCGCCGAGGCTCCCGCCTACGCTGGGAAACATGAGTACCTCGGACCCGAAACCCCGCAGCCGCGACGTCACCGACGGACTGGAGAAGACCGCAGCGCGCGGAATGCTCCGTGCGGTCGGCATGGGCGACGACGACTGGGGCAAGTCGCAGATCGGTGTGGCGTCGTCCTGGAACGAGATCACCCCCTGCAACCTGTCCCTCGACCGGCTCGCGAAGGCCGTCAAGGACGGCGTCCACGCGGGCGGCGGATATCCCATGGAGTTCGGCACGATCTCCGTGTCCGACGGCATCTCGATGGGCCACGAGGGCATGCACTTCTCGCTCGTGTCCCGGGAGGTCATCGCCGACAGCGTGGAAACGGTGATGCAGGCCGAGCGACTCGACGGGTCGGTGCTGCTCGCCGGTTGCGACAAGTCACTGCCGGGCATGCTGATGGCCGCGGCCCGCCTGGATCTCGCGAGCGTCTTCCTCTACGCCGGGTCGATCCTGCCGGGCATCGCGAAACTGTCCGACGGCACCGAACGCGACGTCACCATCATCGACGCGTTCGAGGCGGTCGGCGCCTGCTCCCGCGGTCTGATGAGCCGCGAGGACGTCGACGCCATCGAGCGCGCCATCTGTCCCGGCGAGGGCGCCTGCGGCGGCATGTACACCGCGAACACCATGGCCAGTGCCGCCGAGGCGCTCGGCATGTCGCTGCCCGGGAGCGCGTCCCCGCCCGCCACCGACCGCCGTCGCGACGGATTCGCGCGGCGCAGCGGAGAAGCGGTCGTCGAACTGCTCCGCCGCGGCATCACCGCCCGGGACATCCTCACCAAGGAGGCGTTCGAGAACGCCATCGCGGTCGTCATGGCGTTCGGCGGTTCCACCAACGCCGTCCTGCACCTGCTGGCGATCGCCAGCGAGGCCGACGTCGCACTGACGCTCGACGACTTCTCCCGCGTCGGCGCCCGCGTTCCGCACCTGGCGGACGTCAAACCGTTCGGCAAGCACGTGATGAAGGACGTCGACCACATCGGCGGCGTCCCCGTCATCATGAAGGCCCTGCTCGACGCCGGGATGCTGCACGGCGACTGCCTCACCGTCACCGGCCGGACCATGGCCGAGAACCTGGCGGACATCGCGCCTCCGGACCCGGACGGCAAGGTGCTCCGCGCGATGAGCGCACCCATCCACCCGACCGGCGGCATCACGATCCTCAAGGGTTCACTCGCCCCGGGTGGTGCGGTGGTGAAGTCCGCCGGTTTCGACTCCGACGTGTTCACCGGCACCGCCCGCGTCTTCGAACGGGAACGGGCCGCGATGGATGCCCTCGAGGACGGCACCATCACGAACGGCGACGTCGTCGTGATCCGCTACGAGGGCCCGAAGGGCGGTCCCGGGATGCGCGAGATGCTCGCGATCACGGGGGCGATCAAGGGCGCCGGCCTGGGCAAGGACGTCCTGCTGCTCACCGACGGTCGTTTCTCCGGTGGCACCACCGGATTGTGCGTGGGACATGTGGCACCGGAGGCCGTCGACGGCGGACCCATCGCGTTCGTCCGCGACGGCGACCAGATCCGATTGGATGTCGGCACCGGCACGCTGGAATTGCTCGTCGACGAAGCGGAACTGGCTTCTCGGAAGGACGGGTGGGAGCCGCTGCCCCCGCGCTACACCCGCGGGGTCCTCGCCAAGTACACGAAGCTCGTCGGTTCCGCCTCGGGCGGCGCAGTCTGCGGGTAGGCGCTTCGCGCCCGTGAGTGGTCAGCGAGTCCAGAGACTCGTTAACCGCTCACGAGCCCGGAGGGCCTAAATGGGCCGGAAGCCCGCCCCCGGACCGCCGCTCGCGTTCATGTCGTTGACGATCGAGTTGAGGTTGGTGCCGATCTCCGGGCCGATGCACGGCGCCGCGAGGTAGGCGTTGACCATGGCCACCAGGGTCGTGCCGACGACCATCGGTGCGCCGGAGTCACCTTCGATCACGCAGGCCTGGGTCCACGTCTCCCCGGTCTGCATGAGGTCGCCGTAGACGATGCCGCACGTGTTTCCGGTGGTGCGGCCTTCCTTGCACGCGACCTGCGGGAATCCGGCGGGTGCGCCGATCTGCGTGATGGTGACGCCGCCGACCCGGTTGACCGGGACGACCTTGTTCGGGTCGAACTGGATCACCGCGTAGTCGAGGGCCGGATTGGAGACCACGAACTTTCCGACGATGCCGGCGTCCTGGTTCGCCTCGGGCACCACGTACGAGCCCGCCTCACCGCAGTGGCCGGCCGTCAGCCCGACGAGCCGGCCCGCGTTGTCGTGCCCGATGGTGGTGAGCGAACAGACGAGTTCGTCGTTCACCACGATCCCCGAACCGCCCCCCAAGACGGCGGCCGGAGCTGCTGTCGCGGACCCTGCCGCAACGAATCCCAGAATTCCCGCAGTCGCCGCAACAACCGCCGCGAATCTTTTCAACATTTTTCGAACCTTCCCGGATGAGCCCCGACGGCCGCGTGTCTCTCCATAAGAATCTCACCCGCACACGCCCTGCGTGCGGGAATGCAGATGTAGGGACCGCGGCCGTTGCCCGTCCGGGCGCTAGTCGACGGCGCCGAGCGCCTCGAGCGCTTTGCGGGCGTCCTCGAGTTGCCGGCTCAGCTCGTCGACCCGGGCCGCCGCGAGGTTGCGTGCGGCGACGATGATCGACTCGACCGCCTCGATCGCGGTCTCCTCCCCCAGTTCCCGGACGGCACGCTCGACGGCGTCCGGCGAGACGGGAACCGCCTTGCCGGGACGCTTCGTGCCGTGCGCGACGGTGACGCTCCAGTCGTTGTCGGCCCCGGCGTGGATGGTGACGCTCACTCCCGCGGGCACCTTCTTGCTGGTGCGCTTGGCTGGTGCCGCGGCGGGTTTCGGGACCGCGGCGGCGGCCGGTTGCGGCACCGCGACGGCCTTCGTCGCAGGCGTCTTGGGGGCGGGCGGCGGACCCGGTTCGATCTCCTGGTGCACGACCGGCGCCGCGGGGGCGGCGGGTGCGGCGGCCTGCTTGGGCGCCGGAATGCGTCTCATCAGAAGCTCCTCCGCTTCGAAGGGAAGCTCGTCGTCGACGCCCTTGGGGCGGATCTGGACCGTATTGCCTTGCACCGCGATCACTTTCGCCGAGGCGCCGGCCTCGAGCCCGAGGCTGGGCATCGCCTCGCGCAGATACACGGTGGCCCGCTTGCCTTCCGTGATCGCGGCAGCGAGGGTCTCGAGATTCTCCGCGGTCAGGTGATCCGGTGCGGCGGCGCCGGAACGTCTACGGGGCGGCATGCGCTGTCCTTTCTGGTCTGTCTCCTGGTTACGCTCGTGAGCACCGCAACTCTCGCACACGCCACCGACGTTTCCCATCGGACGGGCTCGCCCAGTGGCAGATTGAGGGGCGGCGGGCGCATACGCCACCCCGCATGCAGGCGAACGCATCGAGAGGATAAACGTGACCTCGGAAGCACCGGAGAACGACGACGAGTCGGCAGCGACTACGGAGATCTCCCCGACCCTGCTCCGCGACGTCCAGTCCGATCTCGAGGAGTCGCTGCTGGGTGGGCCCCGACGGTTCACCCGGACCGCGATCGCCGACGCCGCAGGGGTCTCCCTCGAGCGGGCGGACCGCCTGTGGGTGTCGATGGGTTTCGCGGTCGACATCGACCCGGACAGTGTCATGTTCACGGAGGGGGACGCGGCCGCGCTGCGAACCATCGCGTCGCTCGTCGACCGGGGGATCATTTCACCGGAACGCGAAGTGGCGGCGGCCCGGGCGCTCGGTCAGTCGCTGTCGCGGCTCGCCGAATGGCAGGTGTCGCTGATCAGCACGCACATCGTCGATCAGCTCGCGGGTTCGGCGGGCAGCGACGAGCAGGCGATCCGGGAGCAGGTGCGTGAGCTCACCGCGGAGATCCTGCCGGCGGTCGAGTCGCTGCAGGCGTACGTGTGGCGCAGGCACGTCGCCTCGACCACCGGCCGCAACGTGGGGAATCCCGGTGAGGAGGTCGCGAGCCGGACCCTCGTGGTCGGCTTCGCGGACATCGTGGGATACACGTCCCTGACGCGTCAGCTCGGCGCCCGGGAGCTGGCCGATCTGCTGGAGCGATTCGAGTCGGCGTCGACGACGGTGATCGGTGGACGTCAGGGGTGGGTGGTGAAGACGGTCGGCGACGAGGTGATGTTCGCCGTCGAATCGCCGGCCGATGCGGCGGAGATCGCCCTGCAGCTGCAGGAGCGGGTGCTGCCGGACGAGGCGGACCCCGAACTGCGGGTCGGTCTCGCGATGGGGCCGGTGCTCGTCCGGTTCGGCGACCTGTACGGCTCCGTCGTCAACACCGCGGCGCGACTCACCGGTTCGGCGCGTCCCGGCACGGTGTTGATCGACGAGGAGCTCGCCCAGGAGGTCGAGGACACCCCCGGTTACTACCTCAAACAGCTACGCCCACGACGCGTTCGAGGGATACGCAGACTCGAGCAGTTCGTGCTGCGCCGAGACCGGGACGCCTGACGACCGTCAGCTTCCGAAGGGAAGGGTTCCGGGCGGGATGGAGTATCCGCTGCTGCCGGCGGCAACGCCGCCCCACGCGCCGAGGAGCCAGTTGAGTGCATCAGTGATCATCGAGAAACCTTCCCACACCATTCATTCGACAGGCGCGGCATCGGGTGCCACGCGCACTGCCACGGTAATGACGACACGCTGAGCTGTCGACGTCACAACGCCTGAGCAGGCGGTATCTCGCGCAGTACCGGCGCGCCGGCACCCGCTTCGACCTGGGCGGCGCGTGCCGCGAGGAAGTCGTCGACGATCTGCTCACACGCCGTGCGTCCCAGCGGTGTGAGGGTGGCGAGGCGGGTGAAGACGAGGGGTCCGATGAGCTGCGCGAGTGCGAGGTCGTAGTCGAATCGGCCGAGGCGTTCCGCCGCTTCGGGCGTCCCGAAGACCTGGTCGAATGCCGCCCGGTACTGCGTGACGATCGTCTGCCGCAGCGTCCGCAGTTCCGGTTTGTCCGCTTCGATCGCGTCCGCGCTCGAGTAGTCGTCCAGTGCGGGCCCCATGCCGAGCCAGCACATCGCGGTGACGTTCATCGGGGCGCTCTCGATGAGTGACGCCTGGCTGACCATCAGTTCGACCAGCCGGTCCCGGAGGTCGCCTTCCGCGAGCACCGTGGGGGCGGGCGGAATCAGCCGCCCGAACGCCGCGGCCACCAGCTCGGTGCCGTTGTCGAAATGCCGGTAGAGCGTGGCGCGGGCCACTTTCGCCAGCTTGGTGACGGCGTCGATCGTGACGGCGTCCGTGCCGCCCTTGGCGAGAAGAGTTGTCGCGGCGTCGAGAAGTCGCGCCCGGGAGCGCTGCCTGCGGGGATCCTGCTCGCTCATCTGCACCGCCCGTTCCTGACACTTCCCGACCACTTGTGAACCGTCAGTCTACCAACGATACTGACAGTCTCGTTACTTCCACGGAGGGACACATCGTGCGCTCACGGGACCCGCAGGACACCGCCACCGGCTGGACCCTCCGGCAGATCTGGATGCTCACGGTCTCGTGCTGCGCCGTCGCCCTCGTCGTCGCGGCGATGGCGGCACTCAACACCGCACTCCCCGACCTCGCCCGCGACACCGGCGCCACCCAGAGCCAGCTGACCTGGATAGTCGACGGCTACACGCTGACGCTGGCCGCACTGCTGCTTCCGGCGGGCGCGCTGGGCGACCGGTACGGCCGGCGCGGGCTGCTCATGGTGGGGCTGCTGATCTTCGGTGCCGCGACCGCGATCCCCCTGATCGACGACGCACCCGAGTGGATCATCGGCTCCCGGGCGCTGGCGGGGGTCGGCGCCGCCCTCGTGATGCCCGCGACGTTGTCCCTGCTCACCGCAGGTTTTCCGCCCGCGCACCGGGGCCGGGCGGTGGGCATCTGGTCGGGTGTCGCCGGTTCCGGCGCGATCGCCGGCCTGCTCGTCTCCGGGTTCCTGCTCGAAAAGTGGTCGTGGCACGCCATCTTCATCGGCCTCACCGTGGTGTCCGCCCTGATCTTCGTCACCGGATTCACCATCTCGTCGTCCCGGGAGACCGAACGCCCACCCCTGGACCTGCCTGGGACCGGGCTGATCGCCGCCGCGGTCGGCCTGTTCGTGCTGGGAACCATCGAGGCCCCGCAACGCGGCTGGCTGGATCCGGTCGTGCTCGGACTGCTCGTCGGCGGGCTCGCCGCCGCGGCCGCGTTCGCCCTCGTCGAGTTGCGCAGAAAACACCCCCTGCTCGATGTCCGGCTGTTCGCCAACCGTGCGTTCGGCTCGGGTTCGATGTCGCTCCTCCTGCAGTTTCTGGCCTCACTCGGTTTGTTCTTCCTGCTCGTCCAGTACCTGCAACTGGTGCTGAACTACTCGCCGCTGCAGTCGGCGCTCGCGCTCGCCCCCCTCGCCGCGCCGGTGGTGGCGATGTCCGCGGTCATGCCGATGCTCGTCCCGCACGTCGGACTTCGGCCGCTGCTCGCATCCGGCTCCGCGCTGCTCGGCCTGGGCATTCTCCTACTGGTGCGACTCGACGCGCATTCCAGTTACGCGGAGGTGTGCCTGCCACTCATCGTGGCCGCGTTCGGTATCGGACTGTGCACGGCGCCCGCGACGGCGGCGATCGTGCAGAACACGCCCGACGAGAAGCAGGGTGTGGCGTCGGCAGTCAACGACACGGCACGCGAGATCGGTTCGGCGATCGGGGTCGCCCTCGCGGGCAGCGTCCTGGCCGCGGGGTACGGCACCCACATCCAGCCCGCGGTCGACGCCGTTCCGCAGGCCGCGAAGGAACCGGTGTCGAGTTCCCTGGCGGCGGCACTGCAGGTCGCCGACGTCGCCGGACCGCAGGGTGAGCAGCTGGCGACGTTTGCGCGGGAGTCGTTCCTGAAGGGTTTCGACGAGGCGTCCCTCGTGCTGGCCTGCGTGTTGTTCGCGGCGTCGCTGCTGCTCGCGGTGTGGGCTCCCGGACGGAAAGGGTCCACGCCGGCGACCGAATCGACCAGGGAATTGGCCGACGTCGACTGACCGGACGTTGCCCTTGTGACCACCGTCGCTGTATCGTTCAGTATCAGTTACTGAATGTCACAGTTAGTTGATCGCCCAAATCACAGATCAACAAGTCACAGATCAAGGGGTAGTGATGACCGCATCGATCGTCGTCTCCGACCGCGAAGAGACCGCCCAGCGACTGCTGGCGTCGTCGGCACGCAAGTCCTACGACCCGATGGTCGAGGTCGACTGGGAAGCCCCCATTCCCGACGACAAATTCGGTCTCACCCCCGAGTGGAGCACGCTCTACGGCACGGCCCTCTGGGACGAGATGACCGACGAGCAGAAGATCGAACTCACCAAGCACGAGGCCGCCAGCGTCTCGAGCGTCGGACTGTGGTTCGAGATCCTCCTCATGCAGATGCTCCTGCGCGACGTGTACGGCCGCGACAAGCACTCGCGGCACGTCCAGTTCGCCCTCACCGAGGTGGCCGACGAGTGCCGCCACTCGGTGATGTTCGCCCGGGCCGGCGAACGCCTGAACATGCCGAGTTACGGCCCCCACCCGGCGATTCACAAACTCGGCCGCATCTGGGGCGGGTTCTTCCGCGGCGCCAACGCGTACGCCAGTGTGATGGCCGCCGAGGAGATCCTCGACATGATGCAGCGCGATTTCATGAAGGACGAGCGCGTGCAGCCCGTCACCCGGACCGTGAGCAAGATCCACGTCCTCGAAGAGGCCCGCCACATCCGCTTCGCCCGCGAAGAGGTCGGACGACGCATCGAGGGCGCAAGCTGGGCCCGCCTCCAGATCGAGCGCCTCAACACCGCCGCGGTCGTGTACTTCGTGATGAAGAGCATGATCCGCAAGGAGGTCTACGAGAACGCCGGTCTCGACCCGAAGCGGGCCGCCGCCGAGGCCAGGAACAACCAGCACTACAAGGACACCGTCCGGACGTCCGGTTCCAAGTTGATGCAGTTCCTCGATAGCGTCGGCCTCGTCGGCGGCCCGTCGAAGCGCCTCTACAAGAGGGTCCATCTCCTCTGAATCATGCGGGGACGTGGTCCAGGTAGGACACACCGGTCGAGGTGATCTCGAGTACGCGCGCGGAGGGAATGTCGAAGAACATTCCCGCGACGCGTATTCGGCCCTCGGCCGCCGCCGCGCCGACGAGGGGATGGCGCTGGAGGGTCTGCACCTGGACCGCGACGTTCACCATGCCCAGCTGATCGACCTCGTCGAATCCGAGTTCGGCCGCCGCCCGCGCGACCGGGTGACCGCTGTCGAACGCGTTCCGGCTCGGGTGCGCGAACGTGAGCCACTGTTCGACGGCGTCCCCGGATCCGTCGCTGCCTGCGGGCGCCTCCGACAGAACGGCCTTCATCGCGCCGCAGCCGGAGTGACCGCACACGATCACCGAGCTGACCTCGAGTTCATCGAGCGCGAACGCCAGGCCGGCCTCGACGGAGACGTCCTGCCTGCCGGTGGGGACGAGGTTGCCCACGTTGCGGACCGTGAACAGGTCGCCCGGGCCGCTGCTCGTGATCACGTTCGGGACGATGCGTGAATCGGAGCAGGTGAGGAACAGCGAGTCGGGGCGCTGCCCGTGATGCAGATCGTCGAGGTGCGGCTGCAGGTGAGCCGCACGGGGGCTCACCACCCCGATGCCGCGCCGGGGCGGGGCCGCACCGACCTCGTCCATGTCGATCGGACCGAGCGTGTCGATCACGACGATGCCGCCCTTGTTCTCGTGGTGACGTTTCCAGTCGTCGATCGCTTCGAACATGGCGTGGTCGAGGAAGTCGACCGCGAGTTCCACGGTGACGTGCGCACCCTCGGGCACCTTCGCGAGAAGTCCGGTCAGGGCGGGCATGGACAGAAAGCTGCACGATCCCTCGACACTCACGCGCCACCGCCCGGAGTCCTCGGCGCCGATCGGTTCGGCCCGCATCTTGGGGTGGATGACCCGCCAGAGCAGCAGGATGACCGCGAGTGCGAGACCGATGATCACGCCCTCGAGCAGGTTGAGGAAGTCGACGCCGGCCACGGTCACGCCGTACACCCACAGGTCGCCGGTGCGCCGTGCGGTGCGCAGGTGGGCGAGTTTGACGAGCTGGATGCCGATCACGATGAGGAGGCCGGCGAGCGCGGCCATCGGGATCTGCTCGACGAGCGCGGTGAGCAGCGCGGCGAAGACGAGGATCCAGACGCCGTGCAGCACGGCGGACGCCCGGGTGCGTGCCCCCGCGGCCACGTTGGTGGAGCTGCGCACGATCACGCCGGTGACCGGCAGACCACCGATGAGACCCGAGATCATGTTGGCCGAACCCTGGCCGACGAGTTCACGGTTGAATTCCGACCGCGTCCCGCCGTGCATCTTGTCGACGGCGACCGCGGACAGCAGGCTCTCGACGCTCGCGATCAGCGCGACGGTGAGCACACCGGTGGCCACGGCGAGCCACGGCCCGTCGGGCATCGACGGCAGCGCGACGGCGTCGAACAGGGAGCCGTCCAACGTGATTCGATCGATATCGAGCGGGAGGGCCAGGGACAGAACGGTGGCGGCGACGACGGCCACCAGTGCGCCGGGGAGTACCCGGATTTTCCCGGGGATCTTCTTCCAGGACAGGAGGACGACGATGACGACCGATCCCACGAGGACGTCGCCGTAGCGGGCGGACGTCAGCTGCCCGGGGAGCTGGGTGATGTTCTCGACGGTCGAGCTGTGTGAGCTGCCACCGAGGAGGACGTGAATCTGCTGGAGGGCGATCGTGATTCCGATTCCGGCCAGCATGGCGTGCACCACCACGGGAGCGATGGCCAGTGCGGCGCGCGCAATTCGGCTGAGCCCGAATATGATCTGGAGGAACCCGGCGGCGACGGTGATCGCGCACGTGGCCTGCCAGCCGAAGGTCGCGACCAATTCCGCTACCACCACGGTCAATCCGGCGGCGGGCCCGCTCACCTGGAGTGGTGAGCCACCGATCGATCCCGCCACCACGCCGCCGACGATCGCCGCGATGAGCCCCGCCATGACGGGGGCGTCGGACGCGATCGCGATACCGAGCGACAGTGGTAGTGCGACGAGGAAGACGACGAGTGACGCGGGCAGGTCGTATCGCGCGTTATTTCGAAACCTTTCACCGAGGGTCGGTCCGGGGGCGGGGGCACCGGATGGGGGTGCTGTCTCGTTCTCGAGGATCGACATGTCGACACCCTACGGGCGAAGAGCGACGAAACGCCCGAAACGGACGGGATACTGTGGCATGTGTCACTGTGCCAGCAGTTTTCATCCCAGTGCGGCGAAAGCTATTGGACAACAGTCCATTCGATGAAGATTAAAGTACACAAAGTTCACCGCGGCCGACCCCGCACCGTGAGATGTGCCGGTCACCGCCACAATTCGGTGACCGGCACGGCCCGGATGATCTACACGGACGTCGGCACGACGACCAGCGCCCAGACGAACAGGGGGGCCGACAGCACGATCAGGCCGCAGTAGGCGAGCATCTTGCGCTGGAAGCGGGCCCTGTCCTCGACCTGTGCGTTGGCGAGCACCATCACGCCGTTCGTCGAGAACGGACTGACGTCGACCACGGTCGCGGAGAACGCGAGGGCCGCCACGAATCCGACCGCACCCACCTCCCCCATCGCGAGCATCGGTGCGGCGAGAGGCAGCGCGATGCCGAGCGTGCCGATCGACGAACCGAAGGCGGAGATGATCGCGACGGCGTAGCAGAGGATCAGCGCGGTCAGCAACGGCGATCCGAGCGCCGACGCCGCATCCCCGAGGAAGTCGAGCGTGCCGTTCTGTGTCATGACGGCCATATAGGTGAGCATCCCGCACACGAGCACCACGGCCGGCCAGGCCACGTTGTCGAGAACCTTGGGGTGCGACTTGGGCGCCATCAGCAGCAGTACCGCGCTGACGCAGATCGAGCTGACGCCGACGTCGATTCCGAATGCGACCGAGCCGACGACGAGGAACCCGATGCCCACGAGTGTCGCCAACCGGTAGCGGTCGATCCGCACCGGCTTCATACCTTTATGGATCAGAGTTTCCTCGATGACCTCACGATCGGTGAGCGTCGCGGTGTTCCCGCCCGGGACGCCGCCACCGGACGACCGGCGCGAGGAACGTCCGAACCCTCCCCCGTCCGACACCTCGTCGGTGTCTTCCGTCCCGGCGGTGCGAGGCGTGCGGTGCCCGATCAGGTCGAGACCGTAGATCAGGAACAGCACGATCGCGATGACCAGGTTGAGGACGAACGGCAGCGCGAACAAGACGAGCGGATTCGCGCCGACACCAGTGGAATCCATCAAACCGTTGATGAACGCGCCGTACAGGTTGATGGGCGAAAATGCACAGGCCAGGGCGCCGTGGCTGATCACCATGCCCATCAGGAACGGGTTGATCCTGTTCTTGGCCGCGAGGGGCATTGCGATGGGGGCGAGCATGCCCACCGCGAGGACGGAGCCGAGCGCCATCAGCAACCCGGACAGCATGAACATCATCCACAGGATCGCCCACCGCCTGCCGCGCACGAGTCGGAGCGACGCCTCGATGACGAGGTCGATGGTCCCGTTCGCCTTGGCTATGGCGAACAGCAGCGTGATGCCGCCGACGATGATGAACGTGCTGCCGGGGAAGGCGTCGATGATGTCCTCGACCGGGATCCCGGACACCCAGCCGCCGATGACGAACGCTCCGGCGAACGCGAGGATACCCATGTTGATCGGGGTGAGTGTCGCCACTGTGAAGATCGCGATCAGTGCGACGATGGAGATTGCGTAGACCATGATCGGCCTTTCGGGGGTGAGTTCGCAGGTCACACTGCGGTGAGGGGCCGAGCTTGTGCCAGAGCGAGTTTCACGGCGTCGACGGCAAGACCGAGGGCCTGCTCGTCGATCCCGGTCTCGATGTCGTGCGCGTGCAGGTGCGCTACCAGTTCTTCGGTGGCGAGGTTGCCGTGGGCGCCGGGAGCGAACGGGCATCCGCCGTACCCGCCGATGGCGCTGTCGAAGTGCGTGATGCCGAGTTGCCGGTGCGCCGCGATCACGGTGGCGAGGGCCTGACCGTGCGCGTTGTGGAGGTGCAGGCTCAGTTCGATGTCGGGGAGGGCGTCGCGTACCGCCCCGGCCGACGCGAGCACCTGCTCGGTGGTGGCCGTTCCCAGGGTGTCGGCCAGCCCGAGTCGGCGCACACCCATCGCGGCCATCGCGCGCGACACCCGCACCAGCGCGGCGGAGGCGATGATCCCCTCGAAGGGACAGACGAACGCGGTGGACACCCCTCCGAGGAAACTCCGGTCCGGGTACTTCTGCAACGCCTCGGCGAGTCCGTGCAGCGCCTCGTCCGGGTTCCGGCCCGTGTTCGCCGTGCTGTGCCCGGCACTGGCGGACGTCACGACCTGGATCTCGTCGATGGCGGTCGCGGCGGCGCGGTGCACTCCGCCCGGATTGAGCGCGAGGGCGCTGAAGGTGACCGGTGGGTCGGTGCGGGGCAGCCGGGTGATGACCTCGTTCGCGTCCGCCATCTGCGGGACCCGCGTGGGCGAGACGAACGATGCCGCCTCGATGTGCTTCACGCCGGCCGCGACGAGTGCGTCCGCGACGGCGATCTTGTGGTCGGTGGAGACGATCACGTCCTCGTCCTGCAGTCCGTCTCGCAGCACGACATCGGTTATGGTGACGAGCATTTCATACTCCTGACGGTTCAGATGACCTTGCGGGCGCGGTAGTCGTCGAGCCGGTCGCCCGACAGTCCGAGCAGTTCGCCGAGGATCTCGTCGGTGTGCTCCCCCAGCTCGGGACCGGCCCAGCGGACCTGGGTGGGTTCGCCGTCGAGTTGCGGGACGACTCCGGGAAAACGCACCTCTTCGGGTTCCCCGTCGACGGAGACCTTCAGGCTCTGCAGCATCCCGCGGGCGTTGTAGTGCTCGTCCTCGGCGATCTGCACCGCGTCGTAGACCTCGCCCACGGGCACGCCGGCGGCGCCGAGTTCGGCGACCACGTCGCGGGGACGCCGCGGCGACGTCCACGAGGAGATCGCGTCGTCGAGTTCCGCTTCCCGTCGGAATCGCTGATCACCGTCGGCCAGTTCGGGGTCGTCGGCGAGATCGGGACGACCCACCGCCTGCATCAGGCGGCCGAACACGCCACTGGAGTTGCCGGCGATCATGACCGAGCCGCCGTCGCACGGGTAGACGCCGCTGGGGACCACGCCTGGCAGGTTGCCCGCGGTCCGTTCGCGGACCATGCCGTACGCGTCGTAGTCGGGAACGAGGGATTCCATCGCCATGAACACCGACTCGTACAGTGCCACGTCCGCTACCCGCGGGGTCGAGTGATCACCCTGTCTTGCCTTGGCCAGCAACATCATCAGGGCGCCGATCGCGCCGTGCAGTCCCGCGAGCACGTCGGCGACGGGGGCCGCTGCCCGGACCGATTGACGGTCCGGATAGCCGGTGACGTGCCGCAGTCCGCCGAAGGCCTCGGCGACGCCGCCGAATCCGGTGCGCTCCCGGTACGGGCCCGTCTGTCCGTAGCCGGAGATCCGGACGAGCACGATGTCGGGGTTGGCGGCCGTGAGCTGGTCGGGACCGATTCCCCACCGTTCGAGCGTTCCCGGCCGGAAGTTCTCGATGACGACGTCCGACTCGGCGGCGAGGTCGAGAGCGATCGCGCGGCCCTCGTCGGTCCGGAGGTCGAGCGTGACAGACCTCTTGTTGCGGGCGATGGTGCGGAACATCATCGACGTCGCACCCCGACGGCGACGCCAGCCTCGTAGTTCGTCGCCGACCCCGGGGCGCTCGATCTTGACGACCTCGGCACCGAAATCGGCGAAGATGCGGCTCGCCATCGGCGCTGCGATGAAGTTGCCGAGCTCGAGCACACGGATGCCGTGCAACGGGCCGTTCTCTGGGACCTGCATGTGAGAGTTCTCCCTCGTCGATCTGTCGCGGATATCGACGGGCGCCCAACTGGTAATTCTCATTATTTGGAAGCTGCATTCCCGTCTGATAGGAATGACGGTAGTGGTAGCAGTCACAATTGGCAATGCCCGGCATACGCGCCACAGGACAATGGGCAACGGGCATCGGCACGAAGCAGCGGGAATCCGCTGCTCGACAGGAGGAGAACAGTGAGAGAACCACACGTCGTCTCGATCAACGGAAAGACGCCGCGCGCAGAAGAGACCACCTGGGTCGCGCCGACGGCCGCGGTGATCGGCGCCGCGGTCCTGGGCGCCGAGGCCAGCGTCTGGTACGGCGCCGTGCTGCGGGCCGATTGCGATTCGATCAGCCTGGGCGACGGGAGCAACATCCAGGACGGAGTGGCCGTTCACGTCGACCCGGGATTCCCCGTCGTCGTGGGCCGGGACGTCAGCGTGGGCCACAACGCCGTCCTGCACGGATGCACGGTGGAGGACGGGGCCCTCGTGGGCATGGGTGCCACGATCCTCAACGGCGCGGTGATCGGCACACGATCGCTGATCGCCGCCGGCGCACTGGTGCTCGAAGGAACCCGGATTCCGCCGCGGTCACTCGTCGCGGGCGTGCCCGCGAAGGTTCGCCGCGAACTCACCGACGACGAGGTCGCCCACAACGCCGCCAACGCGGCCGTCTACCGCCAACTGGCACAGCAACATCGGTCGGCGGACGTCACCACGTTCGCCACCGACTAGCGACTCAGTCGCCCGGAACGGATTCTTCGATCTGCCGCGCAGCAGCGACGACTGCGTGGCCCATCCGGGCACCCAGGTCGTCTCCCATACGCCCCTCGGGACCGGACACGCACACGGCTGCCACGATGTCGCCGTGCCTGCGCACCGGCGCGCTGATCGAGGCGGATCCCGGTGTGCGTTCCGAAACCGACACCCACCAACCCGATTTCACCGCTTCGGGGTCGGCCTCCCAGTCGCCGGAGAGTACGTGACCGCTCGACCCCTGCGGAAGCGGCACCAGCGTTCCGACGGGCAGCGCGACCCGCAGTTCGTGCTGCGAATCGACGCTGGCCGTACAGAGCCGGGACTCCCCCCGCCGCACCCACAGCTGAGCGGATTCTCCTGTCTTCCGGGCCAATTCACGCAGAGCCGGAACCGAGAGATCACTCAGCGCCGTGGTGACGAAACGCTGCCCGAGGTAGAAGCGGCCTTCGTGATCCTTACGGAGCAGGCCGTGCTTGACCATGTCGGTTGCCAGCCGGTACGTGGTGGAGAGAGACAGATCGAGTTCGCGGGCGAGGTCGCTCGCGCCCATCGGGCTCGACTCGACCACATCGAGGATCGCGACCGCGCGGGCGAGCACTCCGACGCTGATCTCACTCCGCGCAACCATCGCAGTCCATTTCTCCTGCCCCCTTGAAGTATTCAGAGTGTATAGGACACCCCGGGCAGGACCGTCCCCGCCGACGAGGGACACCCGGCAGGTTTCCACCCTGCGATCAGCGCACCCGCGGGGTCTTGCGGGTGCTCACGGCGATGCGATTCCACGCGTTGATCGTGAGCACCAGTGCGATGAGCTGAGCCAGTTCCGTCTCGTCGAAGTGCTCCTCCGCCTCCTCGTACACCGCGTCGGGAACGAAGCCGTCGGTCAGCACGGTGATCGACTCGGCGAGGGCGAATGCGGCGCGCTCCCGGTCGGTGTACAGGCCGTGCGCCTCCTCCCACGCGTTGAGGAGGTACAGCTTCTGTTCGCTGATGCCGATCTTGCGGGCGTCCGCGGTGTGCATGTCGATGCACCAGGCGCAGTGGTTGATCTGGGAGCATCGGGTGAGCACCAGCTCGACCAACTCCGGGTCGAGGCCCTGCCGGGCGGCGGCGTCGAGGGCGATCATCGCCTTGTAGACGGCGGGGGCCTTGCGTGCGAGATCGACCCGGGTCTTGCGCTCTGTTGTGGTCATACGAACAACAGTAGGCGCGCAATAGCCCATCTTCGTGGTTCAATTCAAACATGGATTCTTGGGCCAATTCGGGTCTGGGCCGCGACCTGCACCTGGACCTCACGGCGTCCGGCGGGGCACGCTCTCCCGGGTTGCGCGCACACCTGATCTCCGCGCTGCGCGAGTCGATCCGCTCGGGACGGCTCGTCGCGGGCACCACCCTCCCGCCGTCCCGCACCCTGGCCCTCGATCTCGGCATCGCCCGCAACACCGTCGCGGAGGCGTACGCCGAACTCGTGGCCGAGGGCTGGCTCACCGCCCGGCAGGGGTCGGGGACGCGGGTCGCCGCCCGTGGGGGCGAGGCGCCGCGCCCCACGCACGTCCCGGCCACCGCCGTCGCACGTCCGGCGCTGAGCCTGATGCCCGGCTCGCCCGATGTCGCAGAGTTCCCCCGTGCCGCCTGGATGTCGTCGGCGCGCCGGGCGCTCACCGCGGCGCCCAACGACGCGTTCGGACCGGGCGATCCGCGCGGCCGACCCGAACTCCGTCAGGCTCTTGCCGAATACCTCTCTCGCGCACGGGGAGTGCGCACCGACCCGGACCGCATCGTGGTCAGTGCCAGCTCGGGCCACGGACTGTGGTTGCTCGCCCGCGCCGTGGCGGGGCCGATCGCCGTCGAGGGATACGGGCTGCATCTGCACCGCGAACTGCTCGGCGACGCCGGCGTCGGCACCGTCCCCCTGCACCTCGACACCCACGGCGCACAGACCCCGGATGCGACCGGCCCGCGACTGTCGGCGTGCCTGCTCACCCCGGCTCACCAATTCCCCACCGGAGGTCCGCTCCATCCCGGCAGGAGAACGGCTTTCGTGGAATGGGCGCGCACGACGGGTGCGATCGTGATCGAGGACGACTACGACGGGGAGTTCCGGTACGACCGCCAACCCGTCGGCGCCCTGCAGGGTCTGGCCCCGGACGAGGTGGCCTATCTGGGCACGGTGAGCAAGTCCCTCTCCCCCGCCATCAGGGTGGGATGGATGGTGCTGCCGGAACGCCTGATCGACGACGTCCTGGCGGTCAAGGGGTTGTACGAGCGGTGGGTCAGCGCCACGGACCAGCTCACCCTGGCCGACTTCATCGAGCGGGGTGCGTTCGACCGGCACGTCCGCAGGATGCGCACCCTGTACCGCCGCCGGCGCGACACTCTCGTCGAGACCCTCGCCGCCCGCGCGCCCCACGTGCACGTCACCGGCATCGCGGCCGGGTTGCACGCCGTCCTCGAACTTCCCGCCGGGACGGAGACGGCCACCGTCGACCGGGCCGCGTCACTCGGCCTCGCAGTGGAGGGTCTGCGCACGTTCCGTCATCCCGACGGTCCCGCGAGCCGACCCGACGGGCTCGTCGTCGGCTACAGCACGCCGTCGTCGGCGCGCTTCGCGGCCACCCTCGACACCCTGTGCCGCGCGCTGCCCACTTCGTGAGCGAAATTTCCTGTGTGACTGGTCGGAATGCGTGTCGTGCGGTTACAGTCTGATCCGTGACCGGATCCGGCGTGATCGACTCAGGCGAGCTGCTGACGCGGCGTCGCCATGTCGATTTCGCACTGGTGTGTACCTCGAGGTGTCCGATCTCCTGATCGGACCCGTCCCGGCGTGACGTCTCTCCACGCCGGGTTCTTCCTGCACACCCTCGTCGTCGAAGGATTCGATCTGTCATGACCACCGCCTCCGTTTCGCATCTCACGTCCGTCATCGGCGCCACCCGCGACGCCGTGTCCCACGATTCCGCGAACGCCCACGTCGTCTTCCGCGCCTCCGCACGGGCACACGACGCCGTCGCGAGCACCGTGACGCTCGGCAAGTACAGCGTCGAGGTGGACGAACCGCCGGCGCTCGGCGGCGACAACGCGGCCGCCAATCCCGTGGAGTACTACCTCGCTTCACTGCTCTCGTGCCAGGTGGTGACGTACCGCTTCTGGGCCGAGAAGCTCGGTGTCCGCGTCGACGACATCTCGGCGCGCGCGGAGGGAGACCTCGACGTGCGCGGCTTCTTCGGCTTCGACGACGCCGTCCGTGCCGGGTTCGGCGAAGTGCGCGTCGTCGTGACGCTGACCGGTCCGGAATCGCACGAACGCTACCTCGACCTGCAGGAGGCGGTGGATGCGCACTGCCCCGTCCTCGACCTGACCCGCAACCAGACCACGGTGCACACCGTCGTCGAAACATCCACCCGTGACAACTGATTCACCACATCCACCGCACAGATCCAGGAGAACACCACTCGTGACCGAGAGCATCGATCCCACCGTCAACTGGTCGTTCGAGACCAAGCAGATCCACGCCGGGCAGACGTCCGACGCGACCACCAAGGCGCGGGCGCTGCCGATCTACCAGACCACCTCGTACACGTTCGACAGCACCGATCACGCTGCCGCGCTGTTCGGTCTGGCCGAGCCGGGCAACATCTACACCCGCATCATGAACCCCACCCAGGACGCGGTCGAGCAGCGCATCGCGGCCCTCGAAGGCGGCGTCGCCGCCCTGCTGCTGTCCTCCGGGCAGGCCGCGGAAACCTTTGCGGTACTGAACCTCGCAGAGGCCGGCGACCACATCGTCTCCAGCCCGTACCTGTACGGCGGCACCTACAACCTCTTCCACTACACGCTGCCCAAGCTCGGCATCGAGGTCTCGTTCGTCGACGACCCCGACGACGTCGAGCAGTGGCGCGGCGCCGTCCGCCCGAACACGAAGGCGTTCTACGGTGAGACGAT
The DNA here is from genome assembly GCF_042674125.1 of Rhodococcus sp. NPDC056960. Classification (NCBI taxonomy): domain Bacteria; kingdom Bacillati; phylum Actinomycetota; class Actinomycetes; order Mycobacteriales; family Nocardiaceae; genus Rhodococcus; species Rhodococcus sp. NPDC056960. The sequence goes on from NZ_JBHURF010000007.1 coordinate 31,371, forward strand.
CGCCAACCCGAAGAACCACGTCCTGGACATCCCAGGGATCTCGAAGGTGGCCCACGACAACGGGATCCCGCTGATCGTCGACAACACGGTGGCCACCCCGTATCTGCTGCAGCCGCTGAAGCACGGCGCGGACATCGTGGTGCACTCCGCCACCAAGTACCTCGGCGGGCACGGCACCGCGATCGCCGGCGTCATCGTCGACGGTGGCACGTTCGACTGGACGCAGGGCCGCCACAGCAACTTCACCACCCCCGACCCGAGCTACCACGGCGTCGTCTTCGCGGACCTCGGCGCCCCGGCCTACGCACTGAAGGCGCGGGTGCAGTTGCTGCGCGACCTCGGCTCGGCGGTCGCCCCGTTCAACGCGTTCCTCATTGCGCAGGGCATCGAGACTCTCAGCCTGCGGGTGGAGCGGCACGTCGCCAACGCGCAGAAGGTGGCGGAGTTCCTCGAGGCACGCCCGGAGGTCACGTCCGTGGCCTACGCCGGTCTGTCGTCCTCGCCGTGGCACGAGCGTGCACGGCAGCTCACGCCGAAGGGGCCGGGTGCGATCGTGACGTTCGAGCTGGCGGGCGGAGTCGATGCCGGGAAGAAGTTCGTCAACGCGCTCACCCTGCACAGCCACGTCGCGAACATCGGCGACGTGCGCTCGCTGGTGATCCACCCGGCGTCGACGACGCATTCGCAGCTCACCCCGGAGGAGCAGCTCGCCGCCGGTGTGACGCCCGGACTGGTCCGGCTCGCCGTCGGAATCGAGGGTATCGACGACATCCTCGCCGACCTCGAGACAGGATTCGCCGCGGCCGCACTCTGATCCGATGCCGGAGGCCGAGGCGCGAGCCTCGGCCTCCGGCGTCTAGATCATGGCCCGCATCATTCCCTGCGGTTCGCCGCCGAGCTGGGTGAGCGCGCTCGCGTGGTTGGTGGGCCCGGGCACGTGAACCGCGTGAGCGAGACCGGCGTGCGCGTCTCGCCAGAACCGCTGCATCGGAGTCTTGTAGTGCAGCGCCCCGCCGCCGGCGCGCGCGAAGATCTCGTCCACCGCCCGCACCGCACGCCACGCGGCGGCGATCTGGGTGCGGCGTCCGATCGCCCGCTCCTCGAACGTGATCTCCTCGCCTGCGTCGACCTTGTCGTAGAACCGGTCGGCGGTCTCGATGAGGGAGACCCGCGACGCATTGATCTCGGCGGCGGACTCCCCGATGGCACTGAGGACGTAGGGGTCCTCCTTGATCTTCTGGCCCGTGATGGCCACGCGGTCCTTCTGCGCCGCGATGTGACAGGCCAGCGCGCCCTCGGTGATGCCGATGACGGCTGCGGTGATGCCGAGGGGGAACATGCACGAGTACGGCATGCTGAACAGCGGCTCGGGCCTGCCCGCCTCCCGCTGGGCACGGCCGTCCATCACCTTCGACGCGTTCAACGTCCGATAACCGGGGACGAACGCACCGCCGACGACGACGTCCTTGCTTCCCGTTCCGCGCAGGCCGATGACGTCCCACGTGTCCTCGACGATCCGATAGTCGGTGCGCGGCAGGATCACGTGCAGCGACGACGGTGGCATCGCGATGCCGCCCTCACCGTCGCCGACCATCGCCCCGAGGAACGCCCACTGACAGTGATCGGTTCCCGACGAGAACGACCACCGGCCGCTCACGATGTAGCCGCCGTCGACGGGTGTCGCGACGCCCATCGGCGCGTACGGCGAGGCCATCCACGTGTCGTTGTCCTCGCCCCAGATCTCCTCTTGCACCTGAGGGTCGGCGAAGGCAAGTTCCCACGGATGCACGCCGACGACCCCGGCGACCCATCCGCTCGCGCCGTCGAGTGCCGCGATTCCCATGACGGTCTCGGCGAACTCGCGGGGATGCACTTCGTAGCCGCCGTACAGCTTGGGCTGCAGCAGCCGGATCGCCCCGGAGTCACGCAGCAGGCCGGCGGCGGTGTCGGTGAGCCGGCAGTTCGCTTCCGACTGAACGGCCTGTCCGCGGATCTGCTCGGCGACGGCGTCGATCCTGTCGAGAACCTGACCCATCGGGACTCCCTTCCACCGGCGGTAGAACACGTTCTAGTGAATATAGCCCCGCGGGCGGGGATTTCGAACAGAACTGCTCGCTGCACTTGAAAGTTCGTCGCGCCTAACTCTATAGTCCGGAGATACGAATTAGCAGGTAGATCGTCGCGACCACCCTCAGGAGTCCAGTGAGCATCGAGGCCCCCAGCCCTCTCCTCCCGCGCCGCGCCCCCCGCAAGGGCAGTCTCCGGACGATCGCGCTTCTCGGACCCGCCTTCGTCGCGGCCATCGCCTACGTCGACCCCGGCAACGTGGCCGCCAACCTCACCGCGGGCGCGAAGTACGGATACCTGCTCGTCTGGGTTCTCGTACTCGCCAACGCCATGGCCGTGCTGGTGCAGTACCTGTCCGCGAAACTCGGGCTGGTCACCGGCAAGTCACTGCCCGAAATGCTGGGCACCCGACTACGGACCGGCAACCGTCGCGCGTTCTGGCTGCAGGCGGAGGCGATGGCGATCGCCACCGACCTCGCCGAGGTGATCGGCGGCGCGATCGCGCTCAACCTCCTGTTCGGCGTTCCCCTCTTCGTCGGCGGCCTCATCACGGGCGTCGTGTCGATGGGCATCCTCTCGATCCAGAGCCGTCGCGGCCAGCGGACGTTCGAGTTCGTGGTGATCGGACTCCTGACGATCATCACCGTCGGATTCCTCACCGGTCTCGCGTTCACCGACGTGTCGGGCACGGACGCACTCGCCGGCCTCGTGCCGCGATTCGAGGGCACCGAGACGGTACTGCTGGCCGCGAGCATGCTCGGCGCCACGGTCATGCCGCACGCCATCTACCTCCACTCCGCCCTCGCCCGCGACCGGCACGGAAACGACCTCGAAGGCCGCCGTCTCGCCCGACTGTTGCAGGTGACGAAGTGGGATGTGGTCGGTGCGCTGATCGTGGCGGGCGCGGTGAACATCGGCATGCTGCTGCTGGCCGCGTCGGCCCTGCGCGGGATTCCCGGCACCGATTCGATCGACGGCGCGCACGCCGCCATTCAGAGTTCGCTCGGCCCGACGGTCGCCGTCATCTTCGCCGTGGGACTGCTGGCGTCCGGCCTGGCGTCCACGTCGATCGGATGCGCGGCGGGCTCCGAGATCATGTACGGCCTGCTCTCGATGCGGATTCCGCTGCTGCTGCGCCGGGTGGTCACCCTCATCCCCGCGCTCGTCGTGCTCGCGATCGGAGTCGACCCCACGTTCGCCCTTGTCCTCAGCCAGGTGGTCCTGAGCCTGTGCATCCCGTTCGCCGTGATCCCGCTCGTGCGGATGACGTCGGACCGCGACCTGATGGGCGTCCACCGCAACGCGACCGCCACCACGGTCGCCGCCTGGGTGGCCGCGGCGTTGATCGTCGTGCTCAACGTCTCGCTGCTGTGGCTGACCCTGTTCGGTTGATCACTCGTGCCGCGGGGTGCCGGACACGACGCGCTCCAGCGCCTGCAGGTCCTCCGACAGCATCCGGAACATCCAATAGGCCCCGACGAACGCGATGACGCTGCCGACGCACAGGACGCGGAGCGCGACGATCACCCGGGGCAGATCCTCCGGCGGGATGAACGTGGCCCCCGCGACCCCGAGCAGCGGCACGGCGGCGGCCGCCGCGAGGAAGAGCGTGCTGCGGCGTCCCAGCCGCTTCAACATCCGGGCGTCCGAGGCACTGATCTCGCCGTGCCGCAGAAATACCGGATAGAGGCAGCGCACCGCGTAGAAGTTCACGAAGAAGAACGGATAGACCACCGCGATCGCCCCGCACACCAGCTGTGACGCCGTGAAGTGGACGATCGTGTTCCACGGAACCCGGCTGCCGCTCACCTCCAGCGTGATCGGCACGACGAGGCCGCTGACGATCCACAGTCCGAGACAGAGCAGTGCACACCGCTGCCCGAGCAGCAGGGTGTCCCGGCGCGCCCGGGCCAGCTGGGCACCGGTGTACACCCGCCCCCGGCGCAGACCGCCGGCCACCACCGTCAGGTAGATCACCATCGACACCGTGCCCACGGCGCCGATGAGGAACGCGACCGTGTAGTCGATCCGGGTGATGCGCTCGAAGTTCTCCTGCGCGGCGGGCGGCAGCTTGCTGATGATCAGCGTGCTGTTGTGCTGGTAGCTGTAGAGGATGGCCAGGAAGTTGGGGACCGCGATGGCCAGGAACATGACCGGGTGCGTCCACCGCCGCATCCGCAGCCGCCAGCTCCCCGGCGGCGGATCGACCAGATCGCGGGCGTGCTCGTCGAGGCACACGTCGAGTTGCTGGGCGAGCTCGGCGCCGGACGAGAACCGATCGCCCGGTTCCGGCGCCAGCGATTTCAGCAGCACCCGCCGCAGCGCGTTCGGACAGTCGGCGGGCAGTGCGTCGGCGGCCGGTTCGTCGTGCCCCCGCCTCCGCGCGAGCATCGCGTCGAGGGTGGTGCGGTCACCTGGCGGGTGGGACTGCAATTCGGCGTCGCTGTCGTCGAAAGGCCTTCTGCCGGTCAGCAACTCCCAGAGGACGACGGCGAGCGAATACAGGTCGCTGCGGGTGTCCAGGTCGGCGGGTGCGCCCGGCCGGTCCGGGTGGATCGCCTCGAGCTGTTCCGGTGACATGTACGCCAGCGAGCCGCCGAAGTACGCGACAGGACTCGACCCGGCGATGTTGCCGCTGAAACTGATGTTGAAGTCGGCGAGCTTCGGAACACCTTCCGCCGTCAGCAGCACGTTCGCCGGTTTGACGTCGCGGTGGAGGACGCCGTGGCGGCCGGCGTAGTCGAGCGCCTCCGCGAGCCGGCGGCCGAGCCAGGCCACCGTCTCGGGCCATGTCAACGTCGCGATCTCCCGGCGCACCTCGGACTCGCTGGGCCGGATCTCGCCGCGCCCGACCAGGGCCCGGTCGATCGCATCGAGCAGCACGGCGCCGCTGCGCGACTCCGGTGGCGTCTCCCGAACCCGGACGACCACGTCGAGCAGCGTGCCGCCCGGGACGTATTGCATGTACAGCAATCTCAGGTCGCGGCCCGCGAGAAGCCGTTGATCGAAGACGCGGACGATGTAGTCGTGATCGAACTGGGCGAGGGTCTGCGGTTCGGTGCCGTGGTCCAGCGAGATCTTCACCGCGACCAGCCGTTGCAGCGACCGCTGCCGGGCCAGGAACACTCGCGCGAACGCGCCGCGGCCGAGACCGGTCATCAGGTCGAAGTCGTCGATCCGCTGGCCTGCCTCCAGGTCGTCGAGCGTCCCGCCGCCCGCCGGATCCACCGATGTCGGCTCCCCGCGGTGGAGCGCGGTGCTCTGGTACTCGCCGGCGCCGAGCAGTTCGTCGAGCTGGCCGGCCTGCCCGGGGAAATTCTGCGTGTACTCGCTCGCCTCGACCGACTCGCCGCTGCGCCGCCGGATGTGGAATTCCTCGTACAGGAGGTCCGGGGGCAACGGCCACCGCCGCAGCTCGGGCAACTCCGCACAGTATTGGGCGAGCCGCTTCGGGTGGTCGCCGCGGAGCCAGCGGTGCTCGAGGTCGACCTTGACCAGTTCGATGAGCGTGACCCGGCGGAGCGCGGGAGACACCGGCAGATACGTGGCGAGGTCGGGCGCGGACGCCGACGACTCCCAGGCACTGGCGAAGCGCGCGACGGCGTCGCCGACCGCCGTGTCCGACACCCGGACCTGCTCGAAAGCGGCCGGTGAACCTCGCCGGGAGGGCATGGAAGCCATGGTAGCTGGCCACGCCGCGCGGACTACTGCAGTTCCGACACCGGGGTCGACGGGTCGATCGCGACGCCGATCCGTGCCAGATTGCCGTGCAGCACTTGCCAGATCGACACCTCGAGGAACTCGGCCAGTTCGTCGCTGCCGAGCGCCGACTGCGGGTTGCTCAGCCACCGGTTGACGCTCGCGTCCACCAGTCCGACCAACCCGAAGGCCAGCGATTCCGCCAGATCCGAATTGCCGGCCACCGCGTCGAGGACCGTCGCGAGCAGACCGGACAACTGGAGGGCGATCGCGGTCTTCGTTCCCGTCACCACCCGCGACCCCGTCGTGCGCCTGCTGGGAGATCCGGTGCCGAGGAATTGGTGGAGGCGTGGGTATTCGACGATCCACCGCAGGTACGTCTCGACCGCGCGCGCGATCGCCTCCCGCACGGTTCCCTCCGGCGTCAGCGTGGGCGCCAGGTCGGCCATCAACCGCTCGATGATGCGGGCTCGCAACTGCTCGTCGAGGTCGCCGCGGTCGGCGAAGATCCGGTAGACCACCGACCGCGGCACGTCGGCGCGGTTGGCGATCTGCTGGACACCTACGTCGGGGCCGTCCTCGTTGATGGCGTCCATCGCGGCTTCGAGAATCCGGCTTCGGCGCTCCGCCTTGTGGTCCTCCCAGCGCGTGGCGCGGCCGTCGCCCAGCGGCGACGCGGCGGTTTCCACTTTGTCCGGCATCAGCCATACGTTACCCATCGGACTATTGACTGGACAGGCTGTCTCACTTACTTTGATGAGACAGGGTGTCACACACACATTTCTCCGACTCAGGGAGCCGCAATGGGTAACAGGGTGTTCGTCGTCGGCGTCGGGATGACGAAATTCGAGAAGCCGGGCGCACGGGAGTGGGACTACCCCGACATGGCGCGTGAGGCGGGCGGCCGGGCACTCGAGGACGCCGGGATCGGCTACGGACTGGTGGAGCAGGCGTACGTCGGATACGTGTACGGCGAGTCCACGTCGGGGCAGCGCGCCGTCTACGAACTCGGCCTCACCGGCATTCCGATCGTGAACGTCAACAACAACTGTTCGACGGGGTCGACCGCACTGTTCCTCGCCACCCAGGCGGTCCGCAGCGGTCAGGCCGACTGCGCACTGGCGCTGGGATTCGAGAAGATGCAGGCCGGTTCCCTCGGGTCCACGTACGACGACCGGGAACAGCCGATGATGCGCCACCTCCTCGCGCTCGCCGAACTTCAGGAGTTCGCGATGCCGCCCGCCCCGTACATGTTCGGCGCCGCGGGCAAGGAACACATGGAGCGCTTCGGGACGACGGCGGAGCAGTTCGCCAAGATCGGCGTGAAGAATCATCGCCACTCGCAGAACAACCCGTACGCCCAGTTCCAGGACGAGTACACGCTCGACGAGATCCTCGGCTCGAAGCCGATCTACGGACCGCTCACCAAACTGCAGTGCTCCCCCACCTCGGACGGCTCCGGTGCCGTCGTCGTGGTGAGCGAGAAGTTCGTCGACACGCACGACCTCGCCGGGCAGGCCGTGGAGATCGTCGGACAGTCCATGGTCACCGATCTCCCCAGCACGTTCGACGACCGGAGCGCGATCAGCCTCGTCGGCGCCGACATGACCCGCACCGCCGCGGCCCGCGTCTACGAACAGGCGGGCATCGGACCGGACGACGTCGACGTCATCGAACTCCACGACTGCTTCTCCACCAACGAACTGCTGACCTACGAGGCTCTCGGCCTGTGCGGCGAGGGCGAGGGCGGCAAACTCGTCGACAACGACGACACCACGTACGGCGGGCGCTGGGTGGTCAACCCGTCCGGCGGCCTCATCTCCAAGGGACACCCGCTCGGCGCCACCGGGCTCGCCCAGTGCAGCGAACTCACCTGGCAACTCCGGGGCACGGCCGACCGGCGTCAGGTCGACGGGGCCACGGTCGCCCTCCAGCACAACATCGGCCTCGGCGGCGCCGTCGTCGTCACCGCCTACCGCGCACTCTGATCCTCCTCTCCCCCTATCCCTTTCACCTCGAGCACCAGGAGTACACCATGGCTTCCGTTTCCGTCGAAGCGTCCCTGCCCGCGTCCCCCGACAAGGCGTGGGACGCCCTGTCCAACCTGTCCCGCTGGGAGGAGTGGCTCACCATCCACCAGTCCTGGAAGAGCGAGATCCCCGCCCAGGTCGCTCTCGGATCGAAGTTCACCGAGGTCGTCTCCGTGATGGGCATGGCCAACAAGATCGAGTGGACCGTCACCGAGGTGGAGGTGCCCGAGAGGGTGAAGATCTCCGGCACCGGCATGGCCGGGGTGACGGTCGAGTTCACCCTGAAGGTCGAACCCGACGGCTCCGGTTCCAAGGCGATCATCGACGCCGGCTTCACCGGAACGATGATCGTCGGCCCCATCGGCAAGGCCGTCGCCAAGAACGCGAAAGCGGATCTGGAGGCCTCCCTCGCCGGATTCGCCGACATGGTGGGCTGATCCGCATGACCACCCCCACCGTCGAATTCGACACGAACGGCCTCGGTGAGTGGACCGATCCGCAACGGTTCGACGTCACCGCCGAGCGGATCGCCGAGTACGCCGCGGCCACCAACGATCCCATCGAACGCCACCGCGCCGGCGAGGTCGCACCGCCGGTGTTCGCGGTGGTCCCCGCGTTCACGTCGATGGCACCGGCCGCACTGTCCGTGGCCCCGGTCGAACTGCTCATGAAACTCGTGCACGGCGAGCAGAATTTCCACTTCCACCGTCCGATCCGGCCCGGCGACACCCTCGTGGTCCGCGCGAAGCCGATCGGCTTCGAGGGTCGCGCGAACGGATCGACCGTCGTCGTGTACGTCGAAACCACCACGGACGAGGGTGAACTGGTCAACGAGCAGTGGATGACCGCGTTCTTCCGGAAGGTCGACGCGGGAGCCGGTCTCGGCGAGCAGGCACCCGCCCACCGGTTCGACGAGTCCCTGCGCGGACAGGCCGCGGTCGCGTCGATCACCCAGCACATCGACGACGACCAGACGTTCCGGTACTCCCCCGCCTCCGGTGATCCGATGCCGATCCACCTGGACGACGAGATCGCCCGCATGTCGGGACTTCCCGGAATCATCAACCACGGCCTGTGCACCATGGCGTTCACGTCGTGGGCGGCGCTCACCGAACTCGCCGACGGCCGGGTCGAACGTCTCCGCCGTCTCGCGGTGCGGTTCGCGAAACCCGTCCTGCCCGGCCAGGACATCGCCACGCAGTTCCGGCAGGCCGGCGAGTCCACCGGCGGGGCGAAGTCGTACGCCTATGAGACCACCGTCGGCGACGAACTCGTCATCAAGGACGGCCTCGCCGTCATCGCGGACACAGAAACCTAGGAGCACGCACATGGGAACACTCGACGGACGGGTGGCCGTCGTCACCGGCGCCGGACGCGGAATCGGCCGGGAGCATGCGCTGCTCTTCGCGCGGGAGGGCGCTGCCGTGGTGGTCAACGACCTCGGCGGCGCGAACGACGGCACCGGCGCGGACGCGGGCCCGGCGCAGCAGGTGGTCGACGAGATCGTCGCCGCGGGCGGCAGGGCAATCGCGAACACCGACAACGTCGCGTCCTGGGACGGCGCCGAAGGGCTCGTCGCCCAGGCGGTGAACGAGTTCGGCCGACTCGACGTCCTCGTCAACAACGCGGGCATCCTGCGGGACGCCTTCATCGCGGGCATGGCCGAAAGCCAGTGGGACGCCGTCATCGCCGTGCACCTCAAGGGCCACGCCGCCACCCTCCACCACGCGGCCGCGCACTGGAAGGCACAGACCAAGGCAGGCGAGACCGTCAACGCGTCCGTGATCAACACCGCGTCCGCGTCGGGCACGTTCATGCCCAACGCGGGGCAGGGCAACTACGGCGCCGCGAAGGCGGGCATCGCCGCACTCACCCTGGTCGCCGCGGACGAACTCGAACGCTACGGCGTCCGGGTCAACGCGATCGCCCCGATCGCCCGCACCCGGCTCACGCTGGCCACCCCGGGCATGGGCGCACTGTTCGCCGAGGAGGTGCCGGAGGGCGAGTTCGACGCGTTCAGCCCCGCCAACATCTCCCCGCTCGTCGCGCGTCTCGCCGACGCGAACTGCAAGATCACCGGCAAGGTGTTCGCCGTGCAGGGCGGGGCCATCTCCGAACTCGCCGGCTGGCACGACGTCACGACCATCGAGAGCGACGGCCCGTGGACCGTCGCCGACCTCGCCGACCGCCTCGGCTGAAGGGGCTCCGACATGGCCAAGAACACGTACGAACTCGGGCTCGGGCTCACCGAGGAACACCGGGCCCTCGCCGACTCGGTCCGCGCATTCGCCGAACGCACCATCACCTCCGAACACGTCCGGGCCGCGGTCGAGTCGCCGAGCGAGGACAAGTTCCCGCCGTTCTGGGGCGCACTCGTGCGCCAGGACCTGCTCGGACTGCACATCCCCGAGGACAAGGGCGGCCACGGCGCCGGGCTCCTCACCCTGGCCGTGGCACTCGAAGCGCTGGGGCGGACGGTTGCCCCGGGACCGTTCGTCCCGACCGTCCTGTCCGCCGCCCTCGTGGCGGCCGCCGATTCCAAGGTCGGCATCGAGCTGATACCAGGACTCGTCGACGGATCACGCACCGCCGCAGTCTCGTTGGGTCGCCCACTCGCGGCGACGCCGCGGGACGGCGGATACCGCGTCACCGGTGTCGCGGACGCCGTGCTCGGCGGCGAACACGCCGACATCGTGCTGGCCCCGATCACCGTCGGCGACGACATCCGCTGGGCCGTCGTCGATTCCGCGGACGTCACGGTCACCGTCCAGGACAGTATCGACGTGCTCCGCGGTTCGGCACGGATCACCGCCACCGACGTTGAGGTGGGAGCCGACCGGATCCTCGACGGGCTCAGCGAGCGGCGCGTCCGGTCCGTGGCCACGGTCGTTCTCGGCGCGGAGGCGCTCGGCGTGATGTCCTGGTGCGTCTCCACCGCAGCCGAATACGCGAAGACCCGGGTGCAGTTCGGGCGTCCGATCGGCCAGTTCCAGGGCGTCAAACACAAGTGCGCCCACATGGGCATCGCCCTGGAGAAGGCGCGCGCGGTGCTGTGGGACGCCGCCTCTGCCCTCGACAACGGCGACGACACCGCCGATTTCGCCGCGGACATCGCCGCCGTCGTCGTTCCCGACGCCGCGGTGCAGTGCGCGCAGGACTGCATCCAGGTCCACGGCGGCATCGGATTCACGTGGGAGCACGACGCGCACCTGTACTACCGCCGGGCCCTGTCTCTCCGGGGGCTCCTCGGCACCCGGGAGGAGCGGGCCACCCGCGTGGCCGATCAGTCGCTCGCCGGCACCGCCCGCACGTCCGAGCTGGAACTGCCGGACGAGGCCGAGACGATCCGCGCCGCGGTGCGGGCCGCACTCGCCCCGCTGGTGGGACTCGACGAGGACGACCAGCTGATCGCACTCGGCGACGGCGGCTGGGTGCAGCCGCACCTGCCGAAGCCGTACGGGCGCAGCGCGTCCCCGCTCGAGCAGATCGTCATCGCCCAGGAGATCACCGCCGCCGGCATCCCGATGCCGCAGCTGCTGATGGGCGGCTGGGCGGTGCAGGCCGTCGTCGCCCACGGCACCGACGCGCAGAAGGAGGACCTCGCCGTCCCCACGCTGCGGGGCGATCTGGTGTGGTGCCAGTTGTTCAGCGAGCCCGGAGCCGGTTCCGATCTCGCGTCGCTGACGACGAAGGCCGAGAAGGTCGACGGCGGCTGGACGGTGACCGGGCAGAAGATCTGGACCACGGTCGCGCAGTTCTCCGACTGGGCCATGCTGATCGCCCGCACCGACCCGGCCAAGCCGAAACACGAGGGCATCACGTACTTCGTGCTGGACATGTCGACGCCGGGGGTGACGGTGCGGCCGCTACGCGAGATGACCGGGTCGGCCCTGTTCAACGAGGTGTTCCTCGACGACGTGTTCATCCCGGACGCACACGTGGTCGGGAACGTGAACGACGGCTGGAACGTGGCCCGCACGACTCTCGCCGGTGAGCGGGTGGCGCTGAGTCAGAAGATGGAGGCCTACGCCACCGACAAGGATCTGCTGCAGTTCGCGCGCGGCCGGGAACTCCGACCGCTGGCCCGTTTCCGCGTCGGCGAACTGGTCGCGGAGAGCCAGGCGATCGATCTGATCGGGTCCCGGATCGTGCTGAAGCAACTGTCGGGGGCCGACGTGAGCACCACGTCGAGCGTCGGGAAGCTGCTCGGCATGGGGCTCGGGCAGTCGATCGCCGAGTTCGTCGTCGCGGAACTGGGAGCGGCGGGTGCCGTGAGCATTCCGGGTGAGCCGAGCGACAAGGCGATGGAACAGTTGATCGCCGGGCGCGCCACCACCATCTACGGCGGCACCACCGAGGTGCAGCTCAACGTGATCGGCGAACGCATGCTCGGACTGCCGCGCGACGCGCAGGGAGTGTCGTGACCGGCGGACCGCTGAGCGGGCTCACCGTCGTCGAGATCGCAAGCCTCGCATCCGCCCCGTTCGGGTGCGAGGCTTGCCGATCTGGGCGCGGACGTGATCCGCGTGGAACGGGCCGGCGACGGCGGCACCGGGCTGATGGCGCCGTCCGGTGTGGCTACGACGCGCCGAGCATCGCGCGACTCCGGTCCGCGGGGGCGGTCGAGTAGGTGCCGGGGACCTATCCGCGATCGGCGTCCGGCGGGAAGCCACCGGTCGCGATGGGTCCCCACTCGTCGATGGTGATCCGGATGAGGCTCTTGTTCTGCTTGCGCATGGCGTCGCGGTACTCGTCCCAGTCGGGGTGCTCCCCGGAGATGCCGCGGAAGTACTCCACCAGCGGTTCGAGTGCATCGGGCATGTCCAGCACCTCGGCCGTGCCGTCGATCTGCACGTAGGCGCCGTTGAACTCGTCGGAGAGCACGCACACGCTCACGGCGGGGTCGTGTCGCACGTTCGCGGCCTTCGCGCGCTGCGGGTAGGTCGAGACGACGATCCGCCCCTCCTCGTCGAGTCCCGCCGTGACCGGGGAGATCTGCAGGCCTCCGGAGCGCTTCCGGGTGATCAGGACGACGCGATGACGGGGCCGGACGAAGTCGAGCAACTGTTCCCGCGTGACACGGTCTGCGGTGGCGACTGCCATGGTGCACCTCTCCTCTGCTGCGATGGTCCTTGCCGATTCACCCTATGCCCCGGATCCCCCGGGCCAGTCCTCAGACGTCTGAGGACTGTGTTAGCGTCGCCGCATGCCCGCACGCCACACCCTCCGCAACGGACCGCTGGTCCCCCAGCTCGAGGAACTCCTCACCGCGTGGATCGGCGAAGGCAAGTGGGCGCTCGGCAGTCGCATCCCCAGCGAGGCCGAACTGGCCACGGAACTCGGCGTCGGCCGGTCCTCCGTCCGTGAGGCCGTGCGCCTGCTCGCCCGCGACGGCCTGCTCGACGTGCGGCACGGCGTCGGCACATTCGTCGCTGCGCCCCCCGCGAGCGGTGCAGGCCTCGGGAAGCTGCTGCGCCGCGCCCGCCTGCTCGAGGTCTACGAGGTGCGGCGCGCCCTCGAGATCGAGGCGGCCCGGCTGGCCGCGGAACGCGTACGCCCCGAGGATCTCCGGCGGCTGCGGGAGCAGCTGTCGGCGCGGCACGACAGCACCGCGGGATCGACGGCCGTGTTCGTCGCGGCAGACCTCGACTTCCACGCCGCGATCCTGGCGATCGCAGGCAACTCTATCCTGTCCGCGCTGTTCGAATCGATCCGGCCGCTCCTCGTCGACGCACTGGCCGAACTCGTCGACCACGAACCGGGACGGCCCGACACCAGCTGCGCGCATGACGATCTGGTGCGCGCACTGGAAGCCGGCGACGCCGAGGCGGCCGTCGCCGCCACCGCCGCCAACCTCGACCCGACCATGTCGATTCTGCGGAAAGGCGGAAATCAGTGACCACCCCGGATTCGGTCGTCAGCATCGAGCACGTCGACCTCGTGCGGAGCGGACGGTATCTGCTCAGCGACATCAGCCTCCGCATCGAACGCGGACAGCACTGGGTGCTGCTCGGCGCGAACGGTGCCGGTAAGAGCACGATGCTGAGCATGCTCGGCGCGGTCGCGCACCCGACGCGCGGCACCGTCCACGTTCTCGGCCACCAGCTGGGCCGGGTCGACATGCGCGAGTTGCGCGCCCACATAGGGCACGTGAATCCGCGATACCGGATCGACGCGCCGCTGACGGTGCGCGACGTCGTGCTCACCGGCCTCACCAACACACCCGATTTCGTGCCGCGGTGGTCGCCGTCCGCGGAGCAGATCGCCCGCGCCGACGAGCTGATCGCCTCCCTCGGCATGCAGAAACACGCAGACGCCCTGTGGCCCAACCTGTCCCAGGGCGAACGCGGCCGTGCCCTGATCGCCCGCGCCCTGATGGCGGAGCCGCAACTCCTCCTGCTCGACGAACCCGCCACCGGCCTCGATCTGGCTGCGCGAGAACAACTCCTCACCGCACTCGACGAACTCCGCGCCACGTACCCGGGCCTCGCCAGCATCCTCGTCACCCACCACCTCGAGGAAATCCCCACGACCACGACGCACGCCGTCCTCATCCGCGACGGCCGGGTGATCGCGCAGGGCGAGGTCGCGGACGTCCTCACCACCGCACATATCAGCGAATGCTTCGACCACCCCATCGAGATCGCCCGCAGTCGCGGCCGGTGGGTCGCGCAGACGCGGGTCCCCGAGGCGGTCGGGTAGCACCCGGACGCGGTGCACACTGGTACGCATGGCACGAGGCGACCACCCGCAGCGCACCCCGTTCTACGGTGTGGTGCTCATCGTCGTCGCGATGGCGGCGGCGATGATCGTGAACCGCACCGCACCCGTCTGGGTGCAGGTACCGATCTACATCCTGGCCGTCCTCGCCGCGATGGCGGGCTTCGTGATGACGTTCCGCGACCTGTCCTGACCCGGGGGTCAGTCGATCGCGAACAACCGCGCCGCGTTGTCGTGGCAGACCGCCCGCAGCCACGCCTCACCGAGGTCGAAGCGGGTGAGCCCCTCGAGCGCGTCCAGGTACGGATACGGGATGTTCGGGAAGTCGCTGCCGAACACGATCCGGTCCTGCAGATCCGACAGCCGGTGGATCTGGTCGCGGGGAAACGGCGTGGCCGCTTCGGCGTAGTCCGTGAACGCCATCGTGGTGTCGAGGTACACGTTGGGGAACTTCGCGGCCAGGTCCAGGAACTCCCGGTACTCCGGCAGACCCATGTGGGCGATGATCAGATGCAGCCTCGGGTATCGCGACAGCAACTCGGCGATGGGTTCGGGGCCCGTGTACGTGCCGGGTGCCGGCCCCGACCCGCAGTGGATCACGATGGGGACCCCCGAATCCTGCAGCACACCCCACACGGGGTCGAGGAACGGATCGTTGGGCGAGTACTGCCCCACCTGGATGTGGGACTTGAAGACGCGGGTGCCCGACTCGATCGCCTCGGCGACGTATCCGGCCGCGGACTTCTCCGGGAAGAACGTGGACGTCCGCAGACAGTCGGGGGTCTGCTGCGCGAATTCCACCGACCACTGATTGAGCCACGCCGCCATGTCCGGCTTGTGCGGGTAGATCATCGACGTGAACCGGAGGACGCCGAACCCGCGGAGATGTTCGACGCGGACGTCCTCCTCGTGCCGGTAGTGGATGGGCCATTCCCGCCCGGTGAGGGGACCGACGGCGTCGAAATACCCCCACACCTTCTCCATCACGTTCGCGGGCATGAAATGGGTGTGGACGTCGATGATGCCGGGCAGTCCCAGCGCACGCCAGAATTCCCGTACCCGCAGATCCTCGCTCAACCAGCTTCTCCTCGACACGGTCCCGGACCCGGAACACCGGCAGATGACATCGATGACGACAGGGGCGGACTCAGAACAGCGTGAACGCGTCCTCGGTCTCGGGTGTGGACGGTGCGACCGGAGCCGCTGCCGGAGCCGGCGCGGGCACAGGCACGGCCGCACCGGATGCGACGGCCCGGGCCGCCTCCCCGGCGAGGACGTCGGCCATCTCGTTGTAATGGTTGCCGACGTGCCCGCGCACCCAGCGGAACCGCACGGGCCCGGGGCGGTCGTTGATCGCGCGGTCGATGGACTGCACCAGCGCGAGGTTCTTGACGGGAGCACCGGCCGCCGTCTTCCAGCCCTTGCGCTTCCATCCGGGCAGCCACTCCGACGCGCACTTGATGGCGTACTGGGAATCGGACTCGATGAGGAGCGGATCGGCCCCGGGATGCGCGGTGATCGCTTCGAGCAGGGCGCGCAGCTCGGCGATCTGATTGGTCCCGGAGGGCTCGCCACCCGACTGGCTGGGACCCTCGTGATTGACCCATGCCCAGCCGATCGCCCCACCGGGGTTGCGGAGACAGGATCCGTCGGTACTCACGATGATCATGGCTGGGACTTTACGTGCGCGCTCCGACAGCCGCCGGGAGCGGTCGCCCTCACGGTCGAATACGCTGCATTCGATGACGGCTTCGCTCGAGGTGGTCGAGACCACCCTGACCGCGCGGCGTCCCCTGGACGTCGCGATGTCGGTGCAGCCCCTGCAGCGGGGCAAGGGCGATCCCTGCCACCGCCGGGCCACCGACGGCTCGATCTGGCGGACGTCGGTGCAGAGGTCGGGCCCCGTCACGTATCGCCTCACCCAGGCCGATCGGCACACGGTGCGATGCCAGGCGTGGGGTGCCGGCGCCCGCGAGTTGGCCGACGGGCTCGGCCGTCTCGTCGGCGACCACGACGAGTGCAAGGACTTCGCCCCCGACCATCCGATCCTCGTCGAAGCGCACCGCCGGTTCCCGCACCTGCGCCTGGGCCGCACCGACCGGGTGCTGGAGGCGCTCGTGCCCGCGATCCTCGAGCAGCGGGTGCACGGCATCGCCGCGTTCGCGTCGTGGCGGCATCTCGTGTGGAAGTTCGGCGAGCCCGCCCCCGGTCCGGCCCCGGACGGGATGCGGCTGCCCCCGACCGCGGACGTGTGGCGGCGGGTTCCGTCGTGGGAGTTCCACCGCGCCAACGTCGACCCTGCCCGCTCGCGCACGATCGTCCGCTGCGCGCAGGTCGCCGACCGGCTCGAGAAGATCGTCGACCTCCCCCGCGAGGAGGCGAACCGTCGGCTGATGTCCGTGCCGGGCGTCGGGATCTGGACCGCCGCGGAGGTGTCCCAGCGCGCGCTCGGTGACCCGGACGCCCTGTCCGTCGGCGACTATCATCTGGCGGCGATGGTCGGATGGTCGTTGCTCGGCACCCCCCTCGACGATGCCGGGATGGTGGAGTATCTGGCTCCGCTCCGGCCCCACCGGCAGCGGGCGGTGCGACTGCTCGAGGTCAGCGGGCAGGCCGTCAAACCCAAGTTCGGCCCGCGCACGCCGCTCGTCGACCACAGCCGGCACTGAAAGTGCCATCTATGAACACCTGTTCAAGTGTTCATACGAGAAACTAGACTCCGAAGGACAGCTGCCGGCCGAGGAGGCGCCGTGGAACCCGTGGCGATGCACATGAGCGACGGCCTGATCAACGCGCCGACCTCGCTACTGTTCGTCGTCGTCGCGGTACTGGGACTGTCGGTCGCCGCATGGCGGGCCCGGGCGGAACTCGACGAACGCACCGCACCGATGGCGGGCCTCGTCGCGGCGTTCGTCTTCGCGGTCCAGATGGTCAACTTCCCGATCCTCCCCGGTGTGAGCGGGCACCTCCTCGGCGGCGCGCTCGCCGCGATCCTCGTCGGCCCGTACACGGGCACGCTGTGCGTCTCGATCGTGTTGATCGTGCAGGCCCTGCTGTTCGCCGACGGCGGGCTGACCGCCCTGGGAGCGAACATCACCAACATGGCGATCATCGGAGTGGTGGCCGGCTACGGCGTCGCGCTGGTGCTGCGTCCGCTCGTCACCCGCCGGGGGCGGATCGACTTCCGCATCCTCGGCGGCCTCGCGTTCGCCGCCGCGCTCTGCGGAACCGTCGCCGCGTCGACCGGCTTCGTGCTGGAGTACGCGATCGGTGGTCACGCCGCGTCCGCCGGCTCGACGTCGCTGGGCGCGGTCGCGGCCTACATGCTCGGGGCGCACATGCTGATCGGCATCGGGGAGGGCCTCGTCACCGCCCTCACCGTGACCGCCGTCGCGAAGGCGCGACCCGACCTCGTGTACCTGCTGCGGACCGCACCCCGGCGAGCGGAGGTGCGGGCATGATCTCCCTGCGCCGCTTCCTGATCGGCTTCGCGCTGGTGGCGCTGATCATCGCCGGTGCCGTCTCGTACCTCGCCAGTACGAGTCCGGACGGCCTGGACGCGGCGACGACGCGTGGGTGCCAGACCGTGGAGACCGACACCGGTGAGGCGCTCGTGGGCGACTGCATCGCCCGGAACGCGTCCACCCACCACCTGTCCGGGTCGCCGCTCGCCGACTACACGGTGGGCGGGCGGTCGCACCTCACCGGGATCGCCGGCGTGATCGGGGCGACCGCGACGTTCGTCGTCGCGGGTGGCCTGTTCCGGCTCCTCGCCCGCGCACGACGGAACCGAACGAGCCCCTGACCGTGGGAGCAGGTCACGCCCATCCGCTGTACCTCGCCGGCGCCTCCCCGGTGCACCGGCTGCCCGCCGAGATCAAGATCGTGTGCGCGGTCGCGTTCGTGTTCGCGGTGGTCGCGACGCCCCGCGAGGTGTTCTGGGCGTTCGCCGCGTACCTGGTGATTCTGATCGTGCTGTGGCGGATCGCCGGCATCTCCACCGGGTGGATCGCGCCGCGGATGCTGATCGAATTGCCGTTCGTGACACTCGCGGTGCTGTTGCCGTTCGCCGAGGGCGGCGCGCGCGTCACCGCACTCGGACTGTCGCTGTCGGTCCCCGGCCTGTACGCGGCATGGGGCATTCTGGTCAAGGGCACACTCGGCGTGCTTGTCTCACTGACACTCGCCGCGACGACACCGGCCCGCGACCTGCCGCTCGGTCTGGCGCGGCTCCGGGTGCCCGCGATGCTCACCACGATCGTCGTCCTGATGCTGCGTTACCTGGATCTGCTCACTGCCGAGGTCGAGCGGATGCGCACCGCCCGGCTGTCCCGTGGCGACGATCCCCGCACGTTCCGGCAGATCGGCGCGACCGCCCGGGGTGTCGGCGGGTTGTTCGTGCGGTCCTACGAACGCGGCGAGCGCGTGCACCTGGCGATGCTGTCGCGGGGTTTCACGGGTTCGGTCCCGACGATCGGCGCGCCCCCGGCGACCGCCTCGATGTGGCGACGCGGCCTCGCTCCGGCCGCCGGTGCGGTGGCGATCTGTCTCACCGCGTGGGTGCTCCGATGACCGCGGCCGTGCATCTCGAGGGTGTCTCGTTCGCGTATCCGGACGGCCGGGCAGCGCTCGAGGGGATCGACCTCAGCGTCGAACCCGGTGAGCGGGTGGCCGTCCTCGGTCCGAACGGGGCCGGGAAGACCACGCTGATGCTGCACCTCAACGGCATCCTGACGGCCACGGAAGGACGCGTCACCGTGGGCGGTGTCGGACTGTCGCGGGACACCGGCCGGGACGCGGTGCGTGAGGTCCGGCGCCGGGTCGGCATCGTCTTCCAGGACCCCGACGACCAGTTGTTCATGCCCACCGTCGCGCAGGACGTCGCGTTCGGTCCGATCAATTTCGGGGTCACCGGGACCGCGCTCGACGACCGAGTGCACGACGCGCTGGCCGCCGTCGACATGACCGCGCACGCCGATCGCAATCCGGCGCACCTCTCGGTGGGCCAGCGACGCCGGGTCGCGCTGGCGACCGTCCTGGCGTGCGCCCCGGACGTTCTCGTGCTGGACGAACCGTCGAGCAACCTCGATCCCGTCGCACGACGCGAACTGGCCGAGGTCCTATTGGGTATCGACACCACGCATCTGCTGGTCACCCACGACCTTCCGTACGCGGCCCAGTTGTGCACGCGCGCTGTGATCCTCGACGAGGGACGCCTGGTGGCCGACGGTCCGATGCTCGAACTGCTGGGCGATCCCGCTCTGCTCGCCGCCCACAGGCTCGAGTTGCCCTGGGGTTTCCGGCTTCCCACGGCGGATCCTCATTCGCCGCGCGAACGATCCGTGACACCGCCGACGCGGTAGCCCACGATGGGGAGACAGAGCTTCGCCCCGCACTCCCACCGGAGGTCAGCGATGTCCACACCCGACACCGAAGCCGAAGCCGTCTCCCAGCGCCTCTTCGACGCGTCGCTCGGCGCGATCGACCTCCTCGCGGTCCATCTGGGAGACCGTCTCGGCTGGTACCGCAGCCTGAAGTCGGAGGGGCCTGCGACGGCGGACGAACTGGCGGAACGCACGTCCACTCATCCGCGGTACGCGCGGGAGTGGCTCGAACAGCAGGCCGTGTCGGGACTTCTCACGGTGGACGCGTCGGAGCCGCGGAGGTTCACGCTGCCGGCCGGTGCCGCCGAAGTGCTCACGGACGAGCAGAGTCTGCTGTATCTTGCGCCACTCGCGCGGATCTTCGTCGCGGCGACCACGCAGATGCCCGCGCTGCTCGAGGCGTATCGGACGGGCGGCGGCGTGGGATGGGCGCAGTTCGGCGCGGATGCCCGTGAGTCGCAGGCCGATATGAATCGGCCGTGGTACGAGCAGGTTCTTCCCGGCGCGCTGGCGTCGGTTCCCGAGGTGGATGCGCTGCTCCGGACACCCGGGGCCACCATCGCCGACGTCGGATGCGGCGGTGCCTGGTCGACGATCGCGCTCGCCCGCGCCTACCCGGATGCGCGGCTCCACGGCTACGACATCGACACCGCGACCGTCGAACTCGCGAGGTCCAATGTGGGCGGCAGGCCGGATGTCGCCGATCGGATCACGATCACCGAGTCGGACGCGGCAGGTATTCCCGAGGGCAGTTGCACCGCGGCCTTCGCGTTCGAGTGCATCCACGACATGCCCGCACCGGTCGAGGTGCTGTCCGCGGTCCGCAGGGCGCTGGCGCCGGGCGGCGCGATGATCGTGATGGACGAGGCGGTGGACGACGAGTTCTCCGCCCCCGGTAGCGACCTCGAACGGCTGATGTACGGATTCAGTCTCACCGTGTGCCTTCCGGACGGCATGAACCACACACCCAGTGCCGGCACCGGAACGGTCATGCGCCCGAGCACATTGCGCGGCTACGCCGAGGCGGCCGGTTTCGGATCGATGGACGTGCTGCCCATCCAGGATTTCGGGTTCTGGCGGTTCTACCGCCTCACGGTGTGAACCCTGGGCCGATAGTCCGATACGTACGTATTTTGCGGAAAGGCCGAAAACTGGGGCATCCGAAGGGGGAAGATGTCTGCAGTAGGCAGGTTACGGACGCTTTCGCCGGTCGGGGCAACTGTGGAGCGCCAGGTCGAACCAGATTTGTCGTTTGTCATCCGCTACTACGCATGGGAAACACCATGAAACTGCATAGAGTGACAGCGCTTGCGGCGCTGCTGATCGCCACCCTGTGTGTCGGAGTGGGTACCGCATACGCCGCCCCCGCTCCACTTGATCAGGCCGTTGTCTCGCACACCAGCCTGAGCCCCGACGGCCGGTCGGTCGGCACCGCGATCGACACGGGTTCGTTCACCCTGTCGAGGACGGCCGCGGCCGTGGACATCGTCAACGATGCGGGAACCCCGGTGGGCTCGATCCCCCTGCGCTATTCGATCGCCGGCGTGCAGTTCGCGATCGATCCGCTCATCACCGACGCCGGCCGGTTCCTGAGCCTCACACCCACGACGACCCCTGTCGCGGGCACCCTCGCGCTCACCCCGGTCGACAGGGATTCGGCGTACGCCAACATGGTCGAGCAACTGCAGATCGGCTGGAACAACGGCGGCGGAACTGCGACCGCGATCGGCGCAGGCATCGGATTCGTCGTCGGGTGCGTCGTCCTCATCCTCGGCGGGTGCCTCCCCGGTGCAGCATTGGGCGGAGCGATCGGCGCCGTCACGGGCATCAGCAACGCGAACCCCGCTGCGCCACCGGCGGTGTACGAATACCTCGGAACCCTGTAGCACGGGTTCCGTCCGACTCCGGAGACGATTTTTCGGGAGGGCTATGGGTTAGTTCGCACACGGGGAGCATCACCGCGCACCCACATATGCATGTAGCCGTTCCGGTTTTCCAGCGAATATGGTCCACGCACAACGATTTCGGTGCACTCAGGTGGGGGCCGTGTTCGTCCTACGACATGGTGGGAAATTCCATGAAAATCTTCAAGACTCTGGCATTGTCCATACTCGTCGTCTCCGCGATGGCCGTCGGGGCGGGAACGGCGTACGCCGATCCTGCACCTCAGGGAATCGACTGGTCGCAGCCGCTGATGACCCCGACCGCCGAGGGCGGCAACAGCCAGGTGGCCGAGCAGTTCTTCCCGGAGAACGACTCCAAGCAGGACGCCTTCGACAAGATGACCAACGAGATCAATACCGGCTGGAACAACGCGGGCCTGCAGGGCATGGCGATCGGTTCCAACGTGGGCATGGCCATCGGGTGCGTGTCGATCTTCCCCAACTTCATCGCCGGCTGCATCGTCGGTGCCGTGGTCGGCACCATCGCCGGCGCCGTCATCGGCATCGGCGTGGGCAATCCCAATGCCCAGCCGGCCGTAGAGCAGTTCTTCGCCACACCCTGAGCGAAGAGCGTGCCGCAGCCCCGGCCTCACTCGGGCCGGGGCTGCGGTGTGTTCGGTCACAAATACTTCATGCAAGACTAGTTAGTGCACTAACTAATCTGGTAGCCTGATGCCGTGACCACGGACATCGACGATCCCCTCGCACTCGATCGGCAGGTGTGTTTCGCCCTCGCCGTCGCCAACCGCGCGGTGCTCGGCGTCTACCGCCCCCTCCTCGAACCCATGGGCCTCACCCACCCGCAGTACCTGGTGATGCTGGCCCTGTGGGGCACGTCTCCCATGTCGGTCAAGGAGATCGGGGCCGCGCTCCAACTCGATTCGCCCACGCTGTCTCCACTCCTCAAACGCCTCGAGGCCTCCGGGCTCCTCACCCGCACCCGTAGCAGGGACGACGAACGCCACCTGGTCGTCGAACTGACCGACAAGGGCAAGGCCCTGCGCGCACAGGCCGAGAAGGTGCCGCCCGCGGTGGTCGCCGCACTCGGCGTCGAGATGTCCGAACTCATGGAACTGCACAGCGTGCTCACCCGCATCAACGCTGCCGCCGTGCGGGCGGGAGCACTAGGAAGGCTCGAACAGTGACCGATCGCGCTCCCCGTACCCGTCCCACTCCCGTCCAATGGGTGGGCTACTCGTTCGGACGCAAGCTCCCCGACTCGATGCAGGGGTGGGTGCGCAACGACCTCATCGGCGACTGGGCGGTGCCGCGACATCTCGTCCGCAGCATGGTTCCGTTCCTGCCCGTGTTCGCGGCGTTCTTCCTGTTCCCCGGCCCGGTGTGGCTGCGCGGGTCGATGGTGCTGCTCGGCGTCTTCCTGGCGCTGTTCTACAGCGTCGCGTACATGGCGCAGAACCGGTCACGGCGCCTCGAACGTCACGGGCTGCCCGCGGACCTCGAGAATCCGAAAATCCGTCGCAGGCACGACGCCGAACGGGCGGCATACGACAGGGCGCACACTAGGCCCTGACACCGGAACTCAGCCGACGACGCCCTGCGCGCGCCGGTGCGCGATGTCCTCGGCCGACCAGCCCAGTTCGGTGAGGATCCGATCGGTGTGCGCACCGAGCGCGGGTACATCACCCATCCGCATCTCCACGTCGGAGTACGTCATCGGCGGCAGCATGGCCCTGATCGGGCCGGCCTCGGTGCCGATGTCGCGCCACCGGTCACGCTGCTCCAACTGCGGATGCTCGATCAGTCCGCCCATGTCGTTGAGTTCCGCGGCCGGGATGCCGGCGTCCGACAGGGCGTCGTCGAGGGCGGCGCTCGTGAAGCGCTGTGTTTCCTCGGCCACGAGTGCGTCCACCTCGGCCCGGTGCCGCACGCGCAGCATGTTCGTCGCGAACCGGGGATGGTCGGCGAGGTCGGGGCGTTTGAACACGTCGGTCACCAGTTGCCGCCAGCCGCGGTCGTTCTGCACACCGATGAGGATCTGGCCGTCGAGGGTGGGGTACGCGTCGTAGGGGACGATCGCGGCGTGCCCGAGCCCGACCCGCGGAATCTGCTTGTCGGCGTACATCTTCATGTACATCGGGTGGCCCAACCACTCGGCGGTCGCATCGAACATGGACACGTCGATCCGCGCTCCGACCCCGGTCCGGCTCCGCCGGAACAGGGCACTGAGAATCGACGTCAGCGCGTACATTCCCGCCGCGATGTCGGACACCGGGACACCCGTTTTGGTGGCGGTGTCGGGGGTGCCGGTCACCGAGATCATTCCCGTTTCGGCCTGCACCAGCATGTCGTACGCCTTGCGTTCGCGCCGCGGTCCCGCCGACCCGTAACCCAACATGTTCACGACAATCAAGTCTTCGTGGCCGGCCCGCAATTCCTCCGCCCCGAATCCCAGCCGGTCGGCGGCGTCGGGTGCGAGGTTCTGGACGAAGACGTCGGCGCCGGCGATCAGTGCCGCGACGGCGGCCCGCCCGACCTCCGATTTCAGGTCGACGCCGAACGACTCCTTCGCCCGGTTCAGCCACACGAAGTGCGACGCCTGCCCGAAGACGGCGTCGTCGTAGTTGCGGGCGAAGTCGCCCTCGCCGACGCGCTCGATCTTGATGACCCGCGCGCCCATGTCCGCGAGATGGCGGGTGGCGAGTGGAGCGGCCACGGCCTGCTCGAGTGCCACGACGGTGATGCCGTCGAGCGGCAGCAGTCCGGGGTCGTTCTCCATGTCGGGATTCACCTTTCCTGTTCGGCTCCCGTGTGATCGTGATTGTGATAGTGCGTGGCGCCGATCGTGTGCAGCAGTTCGTGCACGGTGTCGTCGGTCAGCCGGTACCGCATCGAACGGCCGTCCCGCGTCGCCGACACCCAGCCCTGATTCCGGAGCAGCCGCAGCGCGTGGGAGACGGCGGTCCCGGTCATGTCCAGTGCCGCCGCCAGGTCGCCGACGCAGATGTCGGGGGCGTGGTGCAGGCACAGCAGCAGCCGCAACCGGTTGCCGTCCGACAGCAGTTCGAAGCGGCCCGCCCAGCCGTCGATGTCGGGGGTGTGCAGTGCCGCCGCAGCGCGCTGAACATCCTCGGGGTTCAGGGCGGGGGTGTCGGCCACCACGTCAGTCTACAAACGCCGAGACGCCGTCCGGCCGGGCATCCATAGGCGATTCCTCACTGTCCGTTCGGCTCTGTGTCTTTGTGTCCGCGCTCACCCGGGTGGTCGACTGGCAGGACGCGTCACCCGGTTCCCGCCGGCGTCGACCAGTCCTCGAGGAGCGTGATGTGAGCGGTCTGCATCTTCCCCAGCGCGTGCGTGACCATGCCGCCGAGCGGCCCGGAGCACCGGCAGTGACCTGCGGTGACACCACCCTGACCTACGCCGAGCTCGACTGGCGGACCAACCGGATCGCGGTCGCGCTGTCGGGGTTGGCATCCGGCGGCGCCCGGGTCGGGGCGCTGCTTCGGATGCGCACCGAGGGGGTCGAGACGTTCGTGGCCGCCGCCAAGGCGGGTCTCGTCTTCGTCCCGCTCAACTGGCGGCTGCCCGCCGCCGAAGCCGCCGCGATCGCGGTCGACGCCGAACTCCGGGTGCTGATCGTCGAAGCCGAATTCGCCGCGGCCGCCGACGCCGTCCGCGAGGCGCTCCCCGGCGTGACCGTCGTGCTCGTCGACGCGCCCGAAGCGGACGGCCTGCCGCCGGGCACGTGGACGTGGGAGCGCTTGCTCGCCTCGGGCACCGCCACCGACCCGGGGTTCGGGGACGACCCCGATGCCGCGGTGCTGCAGCTCTACACGTCAGGCACGACCGGCTTCCCGAAGGGTGTGGTCGCGACGCATCGCAACCTGCACAACGAGCCGGAGGGCCAGCTGATCTACCGGTGGAAGCCCGGCTCGGTGGCGCTCGACGCCCTGCCGTTGTTCCACATCGCGGGCGCCGGCTGGCTC
This sequence comes from Rhodococcus sp. NPDC056960, assembly GCF_042674125.1. Taxonomy (NCBI): domain Bacteria; kingdom Bacillati; phylum Actinomycetota; class Actinomycetes; order Mycobacteriales; family Nocardiaceae; genus Rhodococcus; species Rhodococcus sp. NPDC056960. Next base: position 57,161 of record NZ_JBHURF010000007.1, read on the forward strand.
AGCACCTGCCTGTCCGCCGGTGTCCATGTGGTGCTGCTCGGCGCGTTCGACGCCCGGCAGGTCGCCGCACTCGTCGACCGGCACCGGATCACCCACGCCTTCCTGGTCCCGTCGACCCTTCAGATGCTCCTCGACGTGCCCGACCTCGAACGCTACGACGTGTCGAGTCTCGAACTGGTCGCGTACGGTTCGGCGCCGATCACCCCCGCGCTGCTCCGGCGGGCGATCGATCGCCTCGGCTGTGGATTCGTGCAGCGGTACGGGATGACGGAGACGACGGGGTCGGTCACCGCCCTCGCCGCCGAGGACCACGACCCGTCCGGGCACCGCGCGCACCTGCTGCGTTCCGCCGGCAGACCCATGCCGGGGGTCGAGGTCGAGATCCGGGACGTGGTGACCGGGGCCCGGCTGGCGGTCGGCGAGTCCGGCGAGATCGTGTGCCGCTCCCGCAACAACGTCGCGGGCTACTGGCATCGGCCCGACGAGACCGCGCAACTGCTCACCCACGACGGGTTCCTCCGGACCGGCGACGCCGGGTACGTCGACGAGGAGGGATACCTGTTCGTCACCGACCGGGTGAAGGACATGATCATCACCGGGGGCGAGAACGTGTATCCAGTGGAGGTCGAGTCGGTGCTCGCCGAGCATCCGGCGGTCGCCGAGGTGGCGGTGGTCGGTGTGCCGCACCGGACCTGGGGTGAGTCCGTGACCGCGGTCGTCCGGCTCGTGGATCCGGCGGTCGTGCCGGACGAGCAGGAACTGATCGCCTTCACCGCGGGGCGCCTCGCGTCGTACAAGAAGCCGCGGGAGATCGTCTTCGTCGCCGAACTGCCGCGCGGAGCGAGCGGGAAGATCCTCAAACGCACACTGCGCGACACACTCCGCGATGCGGCGGTGAGCTCGTGATCGTCACCGAGGACGTCGGCACCGTCCAGCGCGAGGCGTGGGCGCGCGGCGTCCTGCCGCCGGTCGAGCAGGTCCGCCCCGGGCTGTGGTCCATTCCGGTGCCGATGCCTCGAAACCCGTTGCGCTACGTCCTGATCTACGCACTCGCTCTGCCCGACGGCCTGGCCCTGATCGACGTCGGCTGGGATTCCGAGGAATCGTGGCGGGCGCTCGTCGACGGCATCGCGCAGACCGGGCACCACGTCACCGACGTCCGGTTCGCCGCGATCACCCATCTGCACCCCGATCATTTCGGTCTCGCGCCCCGGCTGCGGCAGGTCAGCGGCGCGGCGCTGGCCATGCACGACGCGGATGCCGCTCTGCTCGGCCACCATTCACCGGCGGACGACGCCGACGACGAACGCACGTGGAACATCCAGCTCGCCCAGCTCGGGGCGCCCCCCGGGATCCTCTCCGCCGCCCGCGTCGACCTCGTCCGGCTGGGTCCGGGCGAAGCCGTCGATGTCGTGCTCGGTGACGGCACGGCGCTGGACCTGCCCGGCTGGGACCTGAAGGCGGTGTGGACACCGGGACACACCCCCGGCCATCTGACGTTCGTCGACGACACGAACGGATTGCTGTTCAGCGGCGACCACATGCTGCCCCGCATCAGTCCCAACATCTCCACGGTCCCCGGCGAGTTGGAGAACCCGCTGCACCGCTATCTGCTGTCGCTGCACGCCACCACGTCGATGCCCGACGGTGAGGTGCTGCCCGCCCACGAATACCGGTTCCGGGGAATCGCAGACCGCGCGCGGCAGCTGATGGGTCACCACGAGGAGCGCCTCGCGGAGATCGTCGCGGCGCTGGGCGCCCATCCCGAATCGACGGCGTGGGAGATCTCGACGCGGATCTCGTGGTCGCGCCCGTTCGACTCCATGTCCGACCGGCTGCTCCGGCTCGCGGTCCGGGAAACGCACGCCCACCTGCTCGTCCTGGCCGACCGCGGCGGCATCCGCTCGCTCGGCGGCCTTCCCGAACGCTGGACCACCGCACCGGCGGCGGCCCCTGCCCTCACCCCGTAAGGAACACATCCATGAGCGTGGTTCTCACCGAATTCGCCGACGGCGTCGCCGTCATCACCCTGAACCGGCCGGAGGCGAAGAACGCCGTCGACCTCGAGGTCGCGAAGGCGCTCGCCGCCGCGATCGACGAATTCGAGGCGCGGCCCGACCTGACGATCGCGATCCTCACCGGGGCCGGAGGAACCTTCTGCGCGGGCATGGATCTCAAGGCGTTCACGCGCGGGGAACGGCCGTCGCTGCCCGGTCGCGGGTTCGGCGGACTCACCGAGGCGCCACCGACGAAGCCGCTCATCGCGGCAGTCGAGGGCTGGGCGCTCGCCGGAGGCTGCGAGTTGGCGCTGTCGGCCGACCTGATCGTGGCCGCCCGCGACGCCAAGTTCGGGATCCCCGAGGTCAAGCGGGGTCTCGCCGCCGCCGCGGGCGGGCTGCTGCGACTGCCGAAGGTGCTGCCGTATCCGATCGCGATGGAAATGGCGATCACCGGCGATCCCCTCACCGCCGAGGTCGCGCACGCACACGGACTCGTCAACCGGGTCACCGAGCCCGGACAGGCCCTGGCCACCGCCCGTGAACTGGCGGCACGGGTCGCCGCCAACGGTCCCCTCGCGGTGCGGGCCACCAAGCAGGTCGTCGCGATGTCCGCCGGCTACACCGATCCCGACGCGTTCGCCGCGCAGCGCCGTTTCCTCGATCCGGTGTTCGCCTCCGAGGACGCCCAGGAGGGTGCCCGCGCCTTCGCGGAGAAGCGCCCGCCGGTGTGGCGTGGCCGCTAGCGGCGTGATCGGCACAGCCCGCACCGCCGCTTCCGTACGATGACCGCGTGGACCTGCATCTCGTCACCTACTTCGTCGCGGTAGTCGATCACGGCGGGATCACCAGGGCCGCGCAGTCCCTCTACATCTCGCAACCGTCGCTGTCGCAGGCCATCCGCACCCTCGAACGGCGCCTCGGTGTCACCCTGTTCGACCGCACCGGGCGGCGTCTCGAACTGACCGAGGACGGCCGCACCCTCGACGTCGCGGCCCGGCGCATCCTCGCCGACGTCGAGCGCGCCAAGGCCAAGGTCGCCGCGGTACGCGAACTCACCTCCGGCCGTGTCGACGTCGTCACCTACTCGGCGTTCTCGATCGATCCGATCGTCGACCTGGTGCGACGGTTCCGCCGGGAATATCCGCACGTCACCGTGCGCGTCATCGACGGCGACGGCCCCACCGGCGTTCTCGGTGCGCTGCGCCGCGGCGAGGCCGAACTCGGAGTGATCGACCTGTCCGTCGACCACAGTGCCCTGCGGTCCGTTCCCATCGGCGACCAGGAACTGGTGCTCGCCCTGCCCGGCGACCTCGCCGAGTCCCTCCCCGATCCGGTGCCCCGGTCGGCCCTCCGCGACATTCCGCTGATCCAGGATCTCGGGGACAAGAGCGATGCCGCCCTGATCACGGATCTCGTGGGCGCCACCGCGAACGTGGTCATCGATTGCGCACACCCGAGTGCCGCATGGGAGTTGGTGATGCGGGGCGCCGGGGCCACCGTCCTGCCGCGACTGGTCGCCGAGCAACAGTTGCGCGGGGTCTCGATCCGGTCGCTGTCCCCGAAGCTGACCCGCCCGGTCGGGCTCGTCCAGCGGTCCGGCCCGGGATCGCCGGCTGCGGCGGCGTTCGTGTCGATCGCGCAGCAGGCCCGGACCGCCGGCACGCGAGTGAGGAACTGAGCGATGGAATTACGTCAGGTCGAGTACTTCCTCGCCGTCGTCGAGCACGAGGGCATCAACGGGGCCGCCGCATCGCTCGGCGTCGCGCAGCCCACCATCTCTCAGGCGCTGCGCGGACTCGAACGCGAACTCGGGGTGCAGTTGTTCCACCGCATCGGCAGGGGCATGGTGCTCAGCGCGGCCGGACGCAGCATGGTCGGGCCCAGCAGACAGATCCTGCGCGACGTCACCGCCGTCGAGGATCTCCTCGCCACGTCCGACGGTGCCCTCGCAGGCAGGCTGGACATCATGACGTTCCCGGCGCTGGCGCTCGGTCCCGTCGTGGACCTCGTCACCGAATTCCGCCGGGCCCACCCCAACGTGTCGGTGCGGTTGGGGGAACTGAAGGACGAGGCCCAGGCCGGGTCGCTGATCGAGGACGGTCACTGCGAATTCGTGGTGGCGCACTTCCCGCTCGACGACTCCGGCCTGGACGTCGTCGAACTCGGGGAGCAGGAGTACTGGCTCGTGTATCCGCCGGGCACCGATATGCCGGAGGGTCCGGTTCCGTTGTCTGCGTTGCCCGACATCCCGATGGTCTTCGTCCCGCGCGGTCACTCCGTGGCGGACGAGATCGAGGAGTCGATCCGTCGAGCCGGAGCACGCCCCCACCTCGCGGCGCTGTCCGAGCACCGTGAGGCGCGACTTCCCCTGGTACTGGCCGGGATCGGCGGCACCCTGCTGGAGAGGTCGGTCGCGGAGGCGGTGCGGGACCGCGCGGTGGTCCGCCCGGTGGAGCCGAAGGTGGCCCGCGCGTTCGGGATCGCGTTCGACCCGGACATGCTCTCGCCCGCCGGGCACGCGTTCATCGAACTCGTGCGGCGGACCATCGCGGCCCGCGTCGAGTCATAGGTTTCGCCTCATCCCGCATGTCCCATCACGACATTGCGGCCGAACGCCTCCGATGATCGACTGGTGGTGCGGCACGGCGTCGACCACTCCGGCGTCGCCGGGAACCGCGCCCACGTCTGGAGCCGCGTATGAGCATCGAATCCGTCACCCCGACCACAGCAACCGAATCCGACGTCCTGATCAGCCGGGACGGCGCGATCGCGACGATCACATTGAACCGGCCCGCACGCCGCAATGCCATGACCCTCGACGCCTGGATCGCGTTACGGGAGGCACTGGGCGAACTCGCCCTCGACGACGCCACCCGCGTCGTAGTCCTCACCGGCGCGGGCGGCGACTTCTGCAGCGGCGCGGACCTCGACAAGCGCGCACCGATGCACCCCCTGGACCGGATGCGTCAGATCAACGCGACGGCGGTGGCCGTCGCCGAGTTCCCCAAGCCGCTGATCGCGAAGGTCCGCGGCTACGCTGTGGGAGCCGGCTGGAACCTGGCGCTGCTGTGTGATCTGCTCATCGCCTCGCGTGACGCACAATTCAGCCAGATCTTCGCCAGGCGCGGGCTGTCGGTCGATTTCGGCGGCTCGTGGCTGCTGCCCCGGATGGTGGGACTGCACCGCGCGAAACGCTTGGTCATGCTGGCCGAGATGATCGACGCCGAGCAGGCGGACGCGCTGGGGCTGGTCGGCGAACTCGTCGATCCCGAAGAACTGGACGGCACGGTCGCCCGGCTCGCCGTCCGGCTCGCGGCATCACCGACCGTCGCGGTCATGCAGTCGGCGCGGCTGATCGAGGACGGCACGGCGTCGTCGTTGCGGGAGGCGCTCGAGAACGAGGCGCGGGCGCAGGCGATCAACTTCGCCACCGACGCACCGGCCGCGGTGCGCGCCTTCGTGGAGAAGCGTCCCCCCGCCTTCAGCGGTCAGTGGCAGGTGCCGCAACCGACGTAGGAGCTAGATGATCGCGCCGTCGATTGCACAGAAGCTGTGGCAGAGCCGGGTGACGATCCGCGGCCCGCGTTCGGGATCGAACCACCGATCGATGTGCGCCCAGTGATAGGGGTGTGTCATGTACGGCCCCGTCAGCCCGTCCAGGTCGGCGTATTCCTGCTCCCACACGTGGGTCCACCGCGCCGCACCGGACGATTCGTGCACCCGGCTCAGCTGCGACGTGCCGATGGTGTGGATGTAGTTCGGCATCGCCCGTGTCTCGGATTCGAATTGCTCCACCACCGCCGGGTCGGCCGCATCGTCGACCGAGACCAACAGTGTCCGGTAGATGGTCGGCTCGACAGTATCCCGGGCGGGTGCGGGCACGCCCGTGTAGCCGACGCTGTCGATGTGCCCGATCTCGGGCGTGCGCAGCTGTGCGGTGATCTCGGGTTCGGCGGCGCGCCACTGGGAGTCGTCGTCGAAGTGGAGATGCGCGATCACGTCCCCGCCGTTGATTCCCCCGGGCAGGGCCGGTGTCACGAGAACGCGCCGAGCCGTGGGATCAGCGGCGTCGTGTAGCCGGCCTGCCAATGCCGTAGCGGCGGAGGCCTCCACGCCGGGGGCGAGGTGAATCAGCGTGGTCACCTTATACATCGGTCACGGCCTCCACGTCCACGGACGAGCACGAGACGGTGCGTCGCCGGCTGGTGAGAAGCTCGTCGGCGTCGGCCCACCAGCGAAGCACGTCGGCATCGTGACGCGCGAGGAGGCTCTGCCGCCACCACTCGCGAGCACCCCGCACGGTCCAGCTGACGGTCACCGTGTTCGATCGGTCCTCCAGCCATACCGGCGGGGAGACGAGCACCCTGTCCAGCGTCAGCCCACGCGCGGTCGCGCCCGGCGCATAACACTCCAGGTAGGCGGCGAGAAATGCGCGGCCCCGGCCGGGTGCCACCACCATGTCGTCGACGATGTACACGAGCGGATCTGCCGATGTCATACGTGCTCCCTTCTCCCCCACCCAGAACGGTAGGGAGAGAAGGGAGCACGACACAGAGTGGCGTCCGCCCAGCGGGAGAAGGCGCTAGGTCACCGCGGTCGCGAGCTGCTCCCGCAGCTTCGTCTTGAGGATCTTCCCCGCCGCCGACGTCGGCAGCTGATCGACGACCACGACGTCACGGATCTTCTTGTACGGCAGCACCCGCTCGGCGACGAACGCGGACACCTCATCCCCGTCGATTTTCGTGCCGGGCGTCGGCACGACGAACGCCACCGGTTCCTGACCGACGCTGCCGGCCTGCCGGCCGACGACGGCGGCGGAGGACACGTCCGGGTGCGAGACCAGGATCTCCTCGAGCTCACGCGGATACACGTTGTAGCCCTTGTAGATCAGCATGTCCTTGGTGCGGTCGCAGATGAACAGGTACCCGTCCTCGTCGGCGTAGGCGATGTCGCCGGTGTCGAGCCAGCCGTCGACGTACTGCTGCGCCGTGATCTCGGGATGGTTCAGGTAGCCGTCCGTCACCTGCGGTCCGCGGACCCACAGCTTGCCGCGGGCACCGGCGTCCAGCACGGCACCGGAATCGTCCTGGGCGCGGATCTGCACCTCGGTGTCGAACACCGGCAGGCCCACGCTGCCGATCTTGTACGCGACGGCACCGGTCAGCGGCGCGGACGCCACCAGGCAGGTGCCCTCGGTCAGCCCGTACCCCTCGACGACGCTGGCCGACGGGAAAGCGCGGCCCAGCGCCTCCAGCGTGACGTGGTCGATCGGCGCCGCACCCGAGGACACCACCCGCACCGAATCGGTGTTCCGGGTCGCGGCGTCGGGATGGGTGGCGACGGCGTGCCACATCGCCGGGCTCCCGGTGATGTACGTGGCACGGTGCGTCTCGATCAGGTCCAGCATGCGGCCGGGCTCGAAACGTCCGGCGAACACCTGGGTCGCCCCGCACAGCAGCAGGAACGACAGGTTGATCAGGGCGTGGGCGTGGAACAAGGGCGAGACCACGACGGTGGCTCCGGTACCGGGCACGACACCGCGGTCCTCGAGACCGGCGATGGGCCGCAACTCGATTCCGCCGTCGGCGTCGGCGCGCACCTCGTGGCCTGCCCGCCAGGCGATCATCTGGGTCACGTTGGCGACGACGTTGCGGTGCAGCACCCGCACACCCTTCGACACCCCGGTGGTCCCGCCCGTATAGGCGAGGTGGGCGACGTCGTCGCCGGACACGTCCGGGGTGAAGGGCCCGGCGGCGTATCCGGCGACGAACTCGTCGAACCCGAACTGGCCGCGTCCCGCGCCTGCCGCGAGTCCGGCCACCACGACCGTACGGACGGTAGTGCCCTCCGCCGCCTCGACGAGGGTTTCCAGCTGCGCAGGTTGCGTGACGGCCGCGACCGCGGCCGTGTCCACGATCTGCGACCGCAGACCGGAGGCGGGTTGCAGCGGATTGACCAGGGTGACGGTCGCTCCGGCGCGCAGCGCGCCGTAGTAGGCCACGACGAATTCGACGCAATTGCCCAGGTGCAGGAGCACCACGTCGCGCTCGGTCACGCCCGCGTCCCGCAGCGCCGCGGCGAAGGCACCCGACCGCTCGTCGAGCTCGCGATAGGTGCACACCGTGTCGCCGTCGACCACCGCGGCCCGGTTTCCGTACAGGCGCGCCATGCCGGGCGGGAACGCCGCCAACGTCAGATCCGGGTAGTGCAGTGCCGGTGCAGGGTTGTTCACGTTCGGTCCTCTGTTCGTCAGCGAGGTGCCATGCGGATGGCACCGTCGAGGCGGATGGTCTCGCCGTTGAGGTAGCCGTTCTCGAGGATCTGGCAGGCCAGCTGCCCGAACTCGCTGGGCTTGCCCAGACGCGACGGATTGGGCACCGACTTCTCCAGCGACGCACGCACGTCGTCGCGGAGCCGGGCGAGAAGCGGGGTGTCCATGATCCCGGGCGCGATGGTGCACACCCGGATGTTGCGGCTGGCGAGGTCCCGGGCGGCGGTGACCGTCATGCCGACGATGCCCGCCTTGGACGCCGTGTAATTGATCTGCCCGATCTGGCCCTCGAACGCGGCGACGGACGCCGTGAGCACCACCGCACCACGCTCGCCGTCGACCTCGTCCAGCCGCGCCATCCGTTCCGCGCCGAGGCGCAGGGCGTTGAACGAGCCGACGAGGTTGAGCCGGATCACGAATTCGAAGTCGTCGACCGAGCCCGCCTTGCCGTCGGAGTCGAGGATGCGCATCCGGCGTCCGGCGCCGGCACAGTGCACGAGCCCGCGCAGCCCGCCGCGCTCGTCGGCGACGTCGAGTGCGGCCGCGAACTGCTCGGAATCGGTCACGTCGGCGGGCGCGAACTGGGCGGCGCTGCCCAGTTCCTTCGCCGCCGCCTGTCCGTCGGAGTTCGGCAGGTCGATGAGCGTGACCTGAGCGCCCGCGTCCACGAGGCGGCGTGCCGTCGCGAGCCCGAGCCCGGACGCGCCGCCGGTGACGGCCGTCGAGATTCCCTTGAGTTCCATCGTGCGGGTGTTCCCTTCGAAAGTTGTTGTCGGATCAGAGAAGTTCGAGAACGGTGGCGTTGGCGAGGCCGCCCGCCTCACACATGGTCTGCAGTCCGTACCGGATTCCGTTGTCCCGCATGTGGTGCACGAGGCGGGTCATGAGGATCGCGCCGGAACCGCCGAGCGGATGACCGACCGCGATGGCACCGCCGAGCGGGTTCATCCGATCGGTCGCGGCGCCGGTCTCCGCCTGCCAGGCGAGGGGGACGGGCGCGAACGCCTCGTTCACCTCGAACGCGCCGATGTCGTCGATCTTCAGCCCCGCCCGAGACAGCGCCTTCTCCGTCGCGGCGATCGGTCCGGTCAGCATCATGACCGGGTCGTCGCCGGCGACGGCGCAGGTGTGGATGCGGGCCATCGGAGTCAGTCCGAGTTGCGCGGCCTTCTCGCTCGTCGTGACGAGCAGCGCGCCTGCGCCGTCGGAGATCTGCGAGGAGTTCCCGGCGTGGATCACGCCGTCCTCCTTGAAGACGGTCTTCAGCTTGCCGAGCGACTCGAGCGAACCGCCGCGGCGGATCCCCTCGTCCCCGGCGAGGACGTCGGAGAGCGGGGCGAGTTGCCCGTCGAACGCACCGCGGTCCACGGCGTGCGCCGCGCGTTCGTGCGAGCGCAGCGAGTACTCGTCGAGCACCTGACGCGACAGGCCCCACTTCGCGGCCATCATCTCGGCGCCGGTGCCCTGACTGAATCCGTCGATGCCGTAGCGGTCGAGGACGGCCGCCGGAAAGTGCTCGCCGTTCTTACTGGCACTGCCCATCGGTACCCGGCTCATGGACTCGACACCACCGGCCACGACGACGTCCTCGTGGCCGGCGATGACGGTGGCGGCGGCGAAGCTCACCGCCTGCTGACTCGATCCGCACGCCCGGGTGAGAGTGGTGCCCGGCACCGTCTCGGGCCAGCCTGCGGCGAGTACGGCGGTGCGGGCGATGTTGCCCGCCTGCTCCCCCACCTGGCTGACACAACCCCACACGACGTCGCCGATCTGGTCCGGGGACAGTCCGGTGCGCGCGACGAGGGCCTCGAGGACGTGCGCCGACAGGTTGGCGGGGTGGATTCCGGAGAGGGAACCGCCTCGCCGCCCGATGGGCGTGCGGACGGCGTCGACGATCACTGCATCGCGCATGGTGGATTCCTTCGATCTGAGGGGGTGTGATTCGAATCAATCACGGGCGAGGGCGTCGGCACAACGACTTTCGGCCGATCACAGCGTTAGTTCGTGCCTATGGCCGCAGCGTCGCCCCGCACCAGTTTCTTGTCGCGCTCGGGGTTCGCGAGGAGCAGGGCTCCGACGGCGCATACGGCGGCGACGAGTCCGAGCGCCTGGAACGCGGTGGCGTAACCCTCGGCCGGCGAGGCGGCCGCGTCGACGATCAGACCGGTCGCGTAGGGGGCGACGAGGCCGCCGATCGCCATCACGGCGAGGAACACGCCCAGGGTGCCTGCGGTCTGCCGCGGCGGGCAGATCTCCGAGATCGCCGCATTGAGCAACGGGAAGACCGAGGCGGCGAAGCCGTAGCCGACGGAGACGACGAGGACGGCCACCGCGGGCGTGGTGATGGACGGAAGTGCCAGCAGGATCGCTCCGCAGATCAGCACCCCCACGGCGGGCACGATGACGCGCACGAGCCGGGACGTGGATCCGCGGGCGAGGAGGCGGTCGCCGATCACCGACGAGAGGAGCATCAGGACGAGTCCGGCGAGGCTCGGGAACGCGAACATCGAACCGGCCTGCAGCCTGCTGTACCCGAGGCCCACCTCGAAATACGAGGGCAGCCAGGTCAGCACGACGGCGACCAGCGCGTACACGCTCATCACGAGAAGTGCGCCGCTGATGAAGGTGCGGGTCCGGAAGATGCGTCCCCACGGCACCGCGGGTTCGACGATCTCACCGGCGGCGGGCGCGGTATCGCCGCCCTTGCCGCTGCGAATGTACGGGCCCTCGCTCCAGACCGTGAGCCAGACGACGCACCACAGCACGCCGATCACGGACAGCGCGACGAGCGCATAACGCCAGCCGTAGGTGACGGTGATGTAGGCGAGAACCGGGGCGACGGCGATCTTCGCGATCGACGCGGCTCCCGCGAGCAGGGCGCTCGGCAGTCCACGCTTGGCGGGTGCGTGCCACGAATAGGCCGCCGTGTGGAGCAGGGCGGAACTCGGCCCCTCGGCGAGCCCCAGCAGCAATCTGCTGACCAGCAGAACCGCGAAGCTCGCGACGACCACGAGCGGAAGTATCGCGACGGCCCAGGCGAGCGCCAGGACCATCAGCGACCACCGCAGCGGCATCCAGCGGTTGAGCGCGCCGGCGAAGAACCCGCCGACGGTGAAAGTCAGAAAGAAGAGGCTGCCGACCAGCCCGATCTGGGAGGCGTTCAGCCCCAGCTCGTGGGCCAGCGGTTGGGCGATGATGCCGAGAACCGCCTTGTCGGCGTAGTTGACGACGTAGAGCAGCACGAGGAGGCCGGTCAGGCCCCAGGCACGGCTGCGCGACTCGGATCCGATGGCGACGGTCCGGTCGAGGAGGGCAGAAGGTCGGGTCACGTGGTGATCCTTCGGAAGATGTGGTGGCGTGGGTCACAGTATCTGGGTTCATTCAACGGACGAGGGTGCCCCCGATCAATACGCACTCGGCGAAGGCACCGGCTACGTCTGCCTATGGGTCGCCGAGGTGCGGGTGCATTGGACTGCGCTATCCGACCGATAGCCCGAACACCCCTAGCCGACCCCCTGCGGATCGGGCATTCTCGACCTATGAGCCGCGTCGCCCGGACCCACCTGATGCGCGAGGCGCCGTTCCTCATCAGCAAAGGCGTACTGCCTAGCGACGCACTGTAATTCGAAGGAGAAAGATCGTGCAGCGTACGGTGTTCAACGAAGATCACGACGCGTTCCGGAAGACCATCCGCGACTTCATCGCGAAGGAGGTGGCCCCCGTTCACCACGAGTGGGAGGGTGACGGGCACCCACCGCGCGACTTCTACCGCCGCCTCGGTGAGCTCGGAGTGCTGGGCATCCAGGTGCCGGAGGAGTTCGGCGGCGGCGGCGAGAAGAGTTTCAAGTTCGCCGCGGTGGTCGGCGAGGAGACGGCGGCCGCCGGAGTCACGTTCGGCAGTTATTCCGTCCACACCAACCTGATTCTGCCGTACCTGCTCGAGTACGCGAACGACGAGCAGAAGCAGCGGTGGCTCCCGGGGTTCGCGTCCGGCGACATCATGTTCGCCATCGCGATGACCGAGCCGGGCACCGGTTCGGACCTCGCCAACATCGCGACGTCGGCGAAGCTGTCCGGGGACGGGTCGCATTACGTCCTCAACGGCGCGAAGACGTTCATCACCGGCGGGGCGCTCGCCGACCGGATCCTGGTGGTGTGCCGCACCGCGCCCAGCACCGACGAGGACCGCCGGGCCGGTCTGACCATCCTCGTCGTCGACACGACCGCCGAGGGTTTCGCGGTGGGTCGCAAGATCGAGAAGATCGGCCTGAAGGCGTCGGACACCGCCGAACTGTCCTTCACCGACGTGAAGGTGCCGGTCGCGGACCGCCTCGGCGACGAGGGGGCCGGGTTCAGCTACCTCACGCACAATCTCGCGCAGGAACGCCTCTCCATCGCGCTCGGCGGGTCGGCGACCGCGGCCGCGGCGCTGCAGCACGCGATCGCGTACGTCAAGGAGCGCAAGGTGTTCGGCAAGCCGGTCGCGGCGTTCCAGAACACCAAGTTCGTGCTCGCCGAATGCGCCACCGAGGTGGAGGCGATCCAGCTGATGGCGGACCGCGCACTCGAATTGCACGATGCCGGCGAACTGACGGTCGCGGACGCCGCGAAGGCCAAGCTGTTCTGCACCGAGGCCGCGGGCCGCGTCATCGACAAGTGCCTGCAATTGCACGGCGGGTACGGCTACATCCTCGAATACCCCATCGCCCGGTTGTACGCGGACACGCGCGTCTCCCGCATCTACGGCGGCACCAGCGAGGTCATGAAGACGATCATCGCGAAGGATCTCGGCCTCTGATCCGACAAACCAACAGTATGGGCGTACTGTTTGAAGGCGAGGAGGAGAAATATGTGGGATCCGGACAAGTACCTCGCCTTCGCGGACCATCGCGGGCGCCCGTTCTACGAGTTGCTGTCGCGGGTCGACGCGCGGTCACCGCGCCGCGTCGTCGACCTCGGCTGCGGCCCGGGAAACCTGACCGTCAGCCTCGCCGAACGATGGCCGGACGCCGTCCTCGAGGCTTCCGACAGCTCACCGGACATGGTCGCGGCCGCACGTGAACGCGGCCTCGACGCCGACCGGCAGGACGTGCGCGACTGGACGCCGAAGCCCGACACCGACGTCGTCGTCTCCAATGCCACGTTGCAATGGGTACCCGAGCACCGGGAGTTGTTGCGTCGCTGGCCGACTCAACTGACGTCCGGGGCATGGATCGCAGTGCAGGTTCCCGGCAACTTCGACGCGCCGTCGCACGCGGTCGTCCGGGACCTCGCCGGCAGCGAACGCTGGTCCCGGTCGCTGCCGGACCTGCCGTTCCGTGAGGGCGCGGTCGTCGACGATCCCGCCACGTACGCGGGACTGCTCGCCGACGCCGGGTGCGCAGTCGACGCGTGGGAGACCACGTACGTCCAGCAACTGACCGGCGAGAATCCGGTGCTGGAATGGATCACCGGAACAGCGCTCCGCCCCGTCAAGGACGCACTCTCGGCGCAGGACTGGGACCGGTTCCGCACGGAACTCGTCCCGCTCCTCGACGAGGCGTATCCCCGGCGATCGGACGGGACCACGTTCTTCCCGTTCCGGCGCATCTTCGTCGTCGCCCAGGTGCAGTGATCCAACCGGCTCAGCCGTGATGCCTGCGGTACGCCGCGGCTGCCCCGGGATGCAGCGGCACTCCGGCGGTGACGATCAGCGACTGCCGGTCCAGGAACTGACTGCCCGTCGCCTGGGCCGGCACCAGTTCGGCCGCACGGTCGATGAGCACCTCGACGATGGCGCCGGCTGCGCTGTCGGAGACGCCCGGGTCGGCGAGCAGCAGATTGGCGAGACCGATCGTCGCGATCGACGTCTGCTGTCCGTACGTGCCGGGCGGAATCCGCACCGGCTCGTAGCGCGGGCCGAACCGCACCCGCAGCAGTTCCAGTTCGGCGGACAGGTCGAGTAGCCGCAGCGGGATCCCGAGATTCGCGAACGACGGCGTAGGCACCCCGCCTGCCCACAGAACCGCGTCGACGGTGCCGTCGCGCAGCGCCTCACCCGCATCGATCATCGACAGGTGCAGTCGCGTCACGTCCCCGGTGCCCGCCAGACCCAGCACCTCGAGGATCCGCTCGCCCGTCAGTTCCGCACCGGAGCCGTTGGCACCCAGACTGATTCGCGTTCCGCGCAGCTGCGAGGTGTCCACGATCCCGGAGTCGGCGCGCACCGCGAGCTGCATGTAGTTCTCGTACACCTTGCCGATGGCGGTGAACCCGGCGCCGGCCTCCCGCGCCGACACGGCCGCATCCGCGAGGCTCAGGGCCAGTTCGGCGTCCCCGGACGCCAGCGCCGCCAGATTGTCCATCGACCCCGCGGTCCGCAGGGGAACGACGGTCACCGGCACCGCGGCACGGTCCGCGGCCTCGGCCGTCAACTGCGCGAACTCCCAGAAGAACCCGCCCTCCTCCCCCGCGGCGAGTCGGAGCGGAGCGCTGCCGCTGTCCGAGCATGCGGTGAGAACCGCGCCCGTGACGGCGGTCGCGCCCGCTGCCAGGGTGCCGCGCAGCAGTGCACGTCGCGTGATCACGACGTCACCGCCGGAAGTGTCAGCGTCACCCGGAGCCCGTGTGGCTGCTCCGCCGCGACCGTCAGCGTTCCACCGCCGGCCTCGACCAGTGCGGTCGCGATCGACAGTCCGAGCCCGGTGCCCTGCTGCCCCGCCCCGGACCCGCGGAAGAACCGCGAAGACAGTCGGCCGACCTCGTCCTCGCGCACCCCCGCCCCGTCGTCGCTGACCCGGATCTCGATTCCCGAAGCGGACTTTCCGGTGTCGATCCGGACCGTCGCCCCTCGGCCGGCATAGGCGTGCGCGTTGCTGAGCAGTACGTCGAGGACCTGCGACAGGTGACTGGGCCGGAAGTCGGCGACCAGCGGTTCGCCGGGTTGCCCGAGCACGAGGTTCATCGCCGACTCTCCGAGAGCCTCCGTCCAGGCGTCGGCCCGGTCCGCTACGACGGCACCGACGTCGCACCCGCCGTGCGCGGACTCGTCCTCGGTGGCGTCGGATTCGGCCGGTGATTCGGCGACGGCCAGCGCCAGCAGTCCGTCGAGGATCCCGCCGAGCCGATCGACCTCCATCCCCGTCCGCCGGTAGGTCTCGGCCCCGGACTCGTCGACGTGCGGTCCGAGGGAATCCAGCCGAATGTGCAGGGCGGCCAATGGGTTCCGGAGCTGGTGGGCGGTATCGGCGATCAGCTGGCGCTGGGCCTGACCGGACGCCCGCACGGCGTTCGACATCACATCGAACGCCTTCGCCAGTTCCTGAACCTCGGGCGGCCCGCTGTACCGGCCGGACGGCCGCCCCGCGGTGCGGCGCGCCCGCGGTCGGGGTGACGGGACGGCGTCGGTGAGCGCGCCGACCCGGGCGGTGAGCGCGCCGAGGGGGCGAACCGTCCACCGGGACAGGGCAATCGCGACAGCGGTCACCGCTGCCAGCGCCCCGAGCGCGCCCGCGGCGATCACCAGCCACGACGTCCGGATCGACTCGCGCGCGGCGCGGGTGGACACGTTCATGACGACGGCGCCGTCCACCTGCGCCCCGGTGCCGACGGGCACCGCCGACAGAACGCGGTCCGCCGACCACGGCGTCAGCGAACCGCTGATCCCCTGCTTCTGGTTGCGCAGCCCGGCAGTGATCGCCGAGGCCACGCCGGGGTCGTCCGGCGACAGTCCCGCCCCCGCCCGGAGATTGCCCCTGGCGTCGACGATGAGCACGCCCTCGCCGTACAACTCGTGGTAGCGGGCCACCTCCTCCCGCAGCAGCGTGGCACTCCCGGGGGCCTGCGACTGTCCGGCGAGGCTCGCGAAATGCGTCGCGTCGGCCTCCCGGCTCAGCCGCAGAGCCTGGGTTCGCCCCGCACCGGTCGCCAGGGCCAGCGGAACGGCGAACGCCACCACCGCAACGGCCGCGAACACCAGCAGAACGGCGAGCACCCGGCGGCGCACGTCACGTGCCCCAGCGGTAGCCGTACCCGCGGATGGTCGAGATGAGCCCGGGTCGGCCCAGTTTCGCCCGCAGACCGGTCATGTGCACGTCGAGGGTGCGCGAGATCGCCACGTACGCATCCCCCCACACGGCGTCCATCAACTGCTGCCGGCTCACGGCGGCGCCGGGACGGGTGACGAGCACCTCGAGAAGCTCGAACTCCTTGGCCGTCAACGCAACCGGCGCTCCCGCGACCTCGACCTCACGCGCATCCAGATCCACCACCACGTCACCCTCGGTGACCTTCTTCTCCGCAGCCGACGGTCCGGCCGCCCGGCGCCGCTGGGTCACCACGTCGAGCCGGGCCAGCAGTTCCGCGAGCCGCGCCGGTTTGACGAGGTAGTCGTCCGCCCCGCCGCGCAGCCCCCGCACCACCGACCGCTCGTCGTCGCGGGCCGTGAGGATCACCACCGGAACGTCGCTGACGACCCGCAGCTGCCGGAGCACCTGCAGGCCGTCCGCGTCGGGGAGACCCAGGTCGAGGATCACCGCGTCCATAGCGCGATGGCCGAGAAGGAGATCGGAGCCGCGGCGCATGCGCACCGCCTCGTGGCCGTGGGTTCCAAGCGCCTCCACGAGTGCGTCGCCGACCCCGTCGTCGTCCTCGACCACCGCGATCTGCACTTCGGTCCCTTCGATCAGCTCCGCGAGTCGACCAGCTCGACGTCGTCGTCCGGGGTGCCCTCCCGGCCGGCGGTCCGGTCGAGCGGCGAACCGTCCGACGTCTCCCGCATGAAGACGTAGACGACGAGCGAGAGGGCGATGCACCCGGTCACGTAGTAGAAGAATAGCGATTCGTGGCCGGCCCGCTTCAGGGCCAGGGCGACGGTCTCGACCGTTCCGCCGAAGATCGCCAGCGTGAGGGCGTACGGCAGACCGACCCCTAGCGCCCGGACCTTCGTCGGGAACAATTCGGTCTTCACGATCGCGTTCACCGACGTGTATCCGGTGACCACGACCAGACCCAGCATCATCAGCGCGAACGCGATCAGGGGGTTCGTCGTCTTGCCGAGCACCGTCATCAACGGCACGGTCAGGACGGTTCCGCCCACACCGAAGAAGATCAGCAACTTGCGGCGGCCGATGCGGTCGGACAGTGCGCCGCCGATCGGCTGCAACACGATGAACACCAGCAGCGCCGCGAAGTTGATCCACGCCACCGTGTCCTTGGAGATGCCGGAGGTGTTGATCATGTACTTCTGCATGTACGTGGTGTACGTGTAGAACGCCACGCACCCGCCCAGCGTCAGGGCGCAGACCAGCAGGCACTCACGCGGGTACTGCAGCAGCATCCGGAGCGAACCTTCCTTCGGCCCCGCGGTGTCTGCGTCACGCTTCGCCTCGACCTCGTCGGTGAACGCCTCCGACTCGTCCATCGTGCGGCGCAGCCACATCACCGCGACGGCACCGGCGGCGCCGATCAGGAACGGGATCCGCCAGCCCCACGACTGCATGGCCTCCGCGGGCAGCGTCAGCTGCAGGACGATCTGCACACCCAGCGCGATCAGCTGCCCGGCGACGAGCGTGACGTACTGGAAGCTCGAGTAGAACCCGCGCCGTCCGGGCGAGGCGACCTCCGCCAGGTAGGTGGCGCTGGTGGCGTACTCGCCGCCGACCGACAGTCCCTGCAGCATCCGGGCGATCACCAGCAGCACCGGTGCCACGATCCCGATACTCGCGTAGGACGGAGTGACCGCGATGACGAGCGAACCCGCCGCCATCACGGTCACCGACAGGGTGAGCGCCGACCGGCGACCGCGGCGGTCGGCGTACCGGCCCATGATCCAGCCGCCGATCGGCCGCATGAGGAAACCGACCGCGAACACGGCCGCCGTGGAAAGCAGCTGCGCGGTGGTGTCACCCTCGGGGAAGAACTCCTTCGCGAAATACACGCTGAACGCCGCGTAGACGTACCAGTCGTACCATTCGATCAGGTTGCCGACCGAACCCTTCAAAACATTGCCGATGACTCGGCGCTCACCCGTCGATGTGGTGCTCACGCGGGACTCCTCTCGATGCCCTGGATCTCTGTGTTTCCACCACAGTGGGTCAGGTCACATCGATTCGGAAGGGGTCCGGCAGCTTCCTAACACTCCCTTAGGAAAGAGCCCCCGTGAGTACTTGTTAACCGCGGGCGGTTAACAAGTACTCACGGCTGGGGTGTCCTCGCCCAGCCGCGGCGGGGCGCTGCGATAGGTCGCCGGGGTCGCGCTGAGCCGGATCGGGTTCGCCACCTGCCGCACCGGCCGGTCGCGGCGGGGATCGTCGATCTCGACCACCGGAGTCAGCCCGAGCCGCTCCGCCAGCGCCACCGCGTCGGCGATGTCGTTGAGCGGACCGCACGGGACGCCCTGCGCGGTCAGCTTCTCGAACCACACGTCCGCGGAGTCCGCGGACAGTGCGTCGGTGATGTCCCGGACCAGTTGCTCGCGGTGCGCCACCCGTTGGGTGTTGGTCACGTACCGCTCGTCGCCGGCGAGTTCCGGCACACCGAGAACCTCGACGAGAGAGGCGAACTGACGGTTGTTCCCGACCGCCAGGACCAGCGCGCGGTCGCCGGTCCGGAACACCTCGTACGGTGCGATGCTCGGGTGCCGGTTGCCCATCGCCTGCGGGACGACGCCGGCGCCCACGTACCCCGACGTCTGGTTCGCGAGGGCGGACAGCAGCGACGACAGCAGGTTCACCTCGACGCGCTGCCCCTCCCCGCTGCGGTCGCGGTGCCGCAGTGCCGCCAGGATCCCGACCGCGGCGTGCAGTCCGGTGATGATGTCGACGACGGCGACCCCGACCTTCGTGGGCACACCGGGTTCGGGGCCGGTGATGCTCATCAACCCGCCGACGGCCTGGATCAGCAGGTCGTATCCGGGCATGTTGTTCTCGCCGCCGAACCCCGTCACGGAGCAGTAGACGACGTCGGGATTGATATCCCGAACGGTGTCGTAGCCGAGCCCGAGCCGGTCCATCGTGCCGGGCAGGAAGTTCTCCACCACCACGTCCGCGCGGGCGACGAGTTCGCGTGCCTGTTCCAGGTCGGCGGGGTCGCGCAGGTCCCACGCGAACGACCGCTTGTTGCGGTTGACGGACTGGAAGTAGGTCGATTCGTCGCCCACCCACGGCGGGCCCCACTGCCTCGTGTCGTCTCCGACGCCGGCCCGTTCGATCTTCACGACCTCCGCGCCGAGATCGGCGAGCAGCATCGTGGCGTACGGTCCGGCGAGCACCCGTCCGAAATCGGCGATCAGCAGACCACCCAGGGCGCTCCCCTGGCTCACCGGAATGCCGCCTCGCCCGTCAGCGCCTTGCCGATCACGAGCTGGTGCACCTCGGACGTGCCCTCGTAGGTGAGCACCGACTCGAGGTTGTTGGCGTGCCGGATCACGGGGTATTCCAACGTGATTCCGTTGGCGCCGAGGATGGTGCGGCACTCCCGGGCGATGGCGATGGCCTCGCGGACGTTGTTCAGCTTGCCCGTGCTGACCTGCTCGGAGCGCGCCTCGCCGCGATCCTTGAGACGCCCGAGGTGGTAGGCGAGCAGGTGGCCCTTGCCGACCTCGAGCGCCATGTCGGCGATCTTCACCTGGGTGATCTGGTAGGCGGCGAGCGACTTGTCGAACACCTGCCGGTCCTGCGCGTACGAGATGGCGGACTCGAGGCAGTCGCGAGCGGCGCCCATCGCGCCGAAGATGATGCCGAACCGGGCCTCGTTGAGGCAGCCCAGCGGACCGGACAGCCCCTTGGCCTCCGGCAGCATCGCCGAGGCGGGCAGCCGGACGTCCTCGAACACGAGTTCCGAGGTGACGGACGCCCGCAGCGACATCTTGTGCTTGATCTCGGGTGCCGAGAATCCGGGAGTGTCGGTGGGCACGACGAAACCGCGGATCCCGTCGTCGGTGCGCGCCCACACGACGGCGACGTCGGCGACGGACCCGTTGGTGATCCACATCTTCGTGCCGTTGAGGATCCAGTCGTCACCGTCCCGCTTGGCGTTGGTGCGCATGCCGGCGGGGTTGGAGCCGAAGTCGGGTTCGGTGAGGCCGAAGCAGCCGATCGCCTTGCCCGCGGCCATGCGGGGCAGCCATTCCTGCTTCTGGTCCTCGCTGCCGTAGTGATGGATCGCGAACATCGCCAGCGAGCCCTGGACGGACACGAGGCTGCGGATACCGGAGTCGACGGCCTCGAGTTCCAGGCAGGCAAGGCCGTAGGCGGTGGCGCTCATGCCGGCGCAGCCGTATCCCTCGAGGTGCATGCCGAGCACGCCGAGTTCGCCGAGCCCTTCCGCCAGCTCACGCACGGGCAGCGCCGCCGCTTCGAACCATTCGCCGATGTGCGGCCGGATCTTCTCGTCCGCGAATCGGCGCACGGTGTCGCGGATCGCGATCTCCTCGGTGTCGAGCAGCGAGTCGAGGGCGAACAGCTGGGACAGGGACTGCGGGTCGGACATTGTTCCTCCACGGGGCCGGTGGGGCTGGTGTGCAAACGTTCGCGAGAACGATTGCACGAACGATTTCGTCCCGTAGACTAAGGCGCATTCCGACGGGCGTCAACCACAGCCCGCCGGCTACCCGTCCCCGAGCGCGAGGATTGCCCGTGAACCTGCCGGACCGCCCGACACGCACCTCCGGGCGTCCGCCGACCCTCCGCGAAATCGCCGAGCGTGCCGGCGTCCACGTGTCGACGGCGTCCCGGGTTCTCCGCCAGCCCGAACCCGCCGACGGCTGGTCCGAGGCCGCGCTGCGGGTGCGCGAGGTCGCGGTGGAACTCGGCTACCAGCCCAACCTGTGGGCGGCGAGCCTGCGGACCCGCAAGACCACCACCCTCGGCGTCGTCATGCCGCGACTCACCGACGGCGTGGTCGCGACGATGTTCCAGGGCATCGAGGAGACGGCCACGCAGGCCGGCTACTCGGTGCTGCTGTCGAGCCCACCCGACGACCTCGACGCGCAGCGCCGCGCCATCGAATTCCTCGTCAGCAGGCAGGTGGACGGACTGCTGCTCAGCAGCCTGCACAGCCCCGGACGCGAGTTCGTCGACTCGCTGTCGGTGGGCGCCCTGCCGATGCTGCAACTCAACCGACACGCCGACGTCGGCCTGCCGTTCGTCTCCGGCGACGACCACCGGGGCGGCTACCTCGCCGGCCGCCACCTCCTCGACCGCGGCTTCACCGAGATCGCCGCCATCGCGGGCCCCGAGCACGCGAGCACCTCCCGCGACCGCCTCGCCGGGTTCCGCGACGCACTGGCCGAGAACGGCATCGAACTCCGGCCCGATCGCGTCGTCCGCTCCGACTTCGACGTGTCCGGCGGTGTCGCCGCGGCCACCGTTCTCCTGGAACCGGATTCGCGCCCCGAGGCGATCTTCACCGTCAGCGACACCATCGCCATCGGGGTACTCGGCGTCGCCCGCGACCTCGGACTGCGGATCCCCGACGACCTCGCGCTCATCGGGTACAACGACATCCCGGTGGTCGCCCAGCTGCCGGTGCCGCTGACCACGGTCCGGTCACCCGCGCGCCTGATCGGCGCGACGGGTGTGCGTCATCTCCTGTCGCTCATCGCGGGCAACGACGTCGAATCTGTGAAGCTTCCCGTCGAATTGGTCGAGCGGGCATCGACACGGAAGTGATCAGAGCTTCGCCCGCAGTTCCCGTTTGAGCAGCTTCCCGCTCTGGTTGCGGGGCAACTCGTCGACGAACACCACCTGCTTGGGCACCTTGAACGGAGCGATGCGCTCCTTGACGTGGGCGATGAGCCCGTCCGGGGTCACACCGGACGCGCTGTCCCGCAACACCACCACCGCGGTGATCGCCTCGATCCACTTCTCGTCCGGCGTCCCGACGACGGCCACCTCGGCGACGTCCGGATGCGTGTAGACGGCGTCCTCGACCTCCCGCGACGCCACCAGGATGCCGCCGGTGTT
This sequence comes from Rhodococcus sp. NPDC056960, assembly GCF_042674125.1. Lineage (NCBI taxonomy): Bacteria > Bacillati > Actinomycetota > Actinomycetes > Mycobacteriales > Nocardiaceae > Rhodococcus > Rhodococcus sp. NPDC056960. The sequence continues at coordinate 79,375 of NZ_JBHURF010000007.1, forward strand.
GATGACGTCCTTGATGCGGTCGACGACGGTGATGTACCCCTCCGGGTCCCGCGTCACCAGGTCGCCCGAGTGGAACCAGCCGTCGCGGAACGCTTCCGCGGTGGCGTCGGGGTTGTCCCAGTACCCCTGGCACAGTTGCGGCGACCGATACAGCACCTCACCCGGGCTGCCGTCCGGAACGTCGTTGCCGTCCGGATCCACCACCCGCGTCTCGACGAAGAATACCGCCTTGCCACACGACGACGGCCGCTCCGCGTGCTCCGCGGGCTGCAGCACCGTGGCGAGCGGACCGATCTCGGATTGTCCGAAACAGTTGTAGAAGCCGAGGTCCGGGTAGCGATCGCGGAGCCGGTTCAGCACCGTCACCGGCATGATCGACGCGCCGTACTGTGCCTTCTTCAACGACGACAGGTCGCGGGTCTCGAGATCCGGGTGTCCGGCGAGCGGCACCCACACCGTCGGCGCCAGGAACAGCGAGCCGATGCGATCGGCCTCGATGCGCCGCAGGATCTCCGGGATGTCCGGTGTCTGCATGAGATTCACCGTGGCGCCCACCGACAGATACGGCATCATGAAGACGTGCATGCCCGCCGAGTGGTAGAGCGGCATGCAGATCAGCGGATTGTCGTCCGCGTTCAGCGCGAGGGCGATCACGGAAGACACGTACTCGTGCACGAGTCCGCCGTGGGTCATCATGGCGCCCTTCGGCTTCGACGTCGTCCCCGACGTGTACAGCAACTGCGCCAGATCGGTGGACGCGACCGGCACGGCGAGCACGGGCACGGCGCCGGAGCCGCTGTGGGCGAGCAGTGAGTCCTCGGCGTCGCGCAGGGGCACCACGTGACGGAGGTCCAGCGCGTCCCGGACCGAGTCGAGGGTGCCCCTCAGCGCCGGGTCGACCAGCACGGCGGCGCTTCCGGACTGCGACACCAGATAGGTCAGCTCCTCGCCCTTCAGCGCATAGTTGACCGGGACGTGTACGAGACCCGCACGCGCGCACGCCAGGAACCCGATCGTGTACGCGTCCGAGTTGGTGCCGTACGCGGCGACGCGCTCACCGGCGGACAGGCCGAGCGACTGCAGGTACGCGGCGGCCCGGCTGACCGCGTCGTCGAGTTCGCGGTACGTCCACGTGCGGTCCTCGAAGGACAGCGCCCTGCGGTCGGGGAACTTGGCAGCCGAGCGCCGCAGCACTCCGTCGACGGTGTCGGTACGCGCATCCAAACTCATGCGGGAAGGTTATAGGACGTCCAACTATTCCGCCAGAGTTTTCGTTACCGTCCGGCCGCCACCAACATCGGCGAATGCATGTCGTAGTACGTCACCTCGTCGGTCAGCCGGCCCTCCTCCTCGAACAACGACCTCAAGTCGTCCGATATCTCCAACTTCTCGTGAGAACGGGCCTCCGCCTCGGACGTGAAGTACACCGCCTCGACGTACCCGCCGTCACCGTAGGTGCACAGCGTTCCACCGAGGATCTCCGGTCGCAGCTCGTGCACCCGGTCGGCGGACTCGTCCAGTAGCTCCCGCATCCGGTGGGCGTCGGTTGTGTGACCCTCCATGACCTGCACGAACGTCGCGTCGTCCGAACCGCCACCCATCCACTCGCTCACCTCGGGGCAGTCCATGAAGGACACTGGACCCTCGAAGCACCGCTCGGTCTCCGCCCACCAGGCGCCCTGCTCGGGGCGCTCGCTGTTGCGCCGCGCCGCCTCGGCGGATTCGAATCGTGCCAGCGCGATGAACGTTCCGTCGTCGCACAGTCCCTGGGTGCATCCGAGGAAGCCCGTCGCCCCCGGACGCAGGTCCTCGGTCCAGCGGTCCATACACCGGACGAGGCCGGCCTCGTCCGACACCTTTCCTTGAATGATCTGGATGAACATCGATGTCACCTCCCGCGGGACGGTCGCCCCGCAGTGAGAACGAACTCGGTGACCGACCCGTCGCGGTCCACCGTCAGCGGGCACCGACGGCCCGCGGCCGCAGCCACTGCACACTTGATTTTTCGCCGGTCCGCGAGGCCGCGCAATGCAGACCGAGCTATTTTCCCTGCCACTGCGGTGTGCGCTTGTCGACGAAGGCCTGCATGCCTTCCTGGGCGTCGCAGGTGACGGCGTTGGTGGCCATCGTCTCCGCCATCGCCGCGTACGCCTCGTCCTGTGGAAGGTCGATCTGGCGGTAGAAGGCCTGCTTGCCGATCTTCACGGTGAGCGGGCTGGCCTTCGTGATCTTCGCGGCAAGAGCCCGCGTCTGCGCGTCGAGTTCCTCGGGGGCGACGACCAGATTCACCAGCCCCCAGTCCGCGGCGGTCTCCGCATTGATCGTCTCGCCCGTCAGCAGCATCTGCAGGGCGCGCTTACGTCCGATCGCGCGACTGAGAGCCACCATCGGGGTGGAGCAGAACAGGCCGATCTTCACCCCCGGCGTCCCGAACACGGCGTTCGACGACGCCACGACGAGGTCGCACGATGCCGCCAGCTGACAGCCCGCCGCCACGGCCGCGCCCTGGACGGACGCGATGACCGGTTGGGGAATGTCCTGCACGGTCTGCATCATCTCGACGCACGTGTCGAAGATCGCCTGCTCGTCTTCCAACGTGCGGCCGATCATCTCGTTCAGGTCGTGGCCCGCGGAGAAGACCGGTCCTGCAGCCCTGATGACGACGACGCGGGTGGTGTCGTCGTCGCCCAGCTTCCGAAGTGCCGCGGTGACGTCCCGCATGGCCTCGGACGACAGCGGATTGCGCTGTGCGGGGCGGTTCAGGGTGAGGAACGCGACGCCGGTGTCCGGCTCGACAGTGGTCTCGACGAAGTTCTCGGTCATGACTACTGCCTACCACCCGTGAGTACTTGTTAACCGCGGGCGGTTAAGAAGTACTCACAGGGGGAGCAATGCGGGCTCGCACCTCACCGAAGCCGATGCGGGTGCCGTTCGCGCCCGGTGCGGTGGCGGAGATGGCGATCTCGTCGCCGTCCTCGAGGAACGTGCGCTTCTCGTCCCCGACGACGACAGGGTCCTGCCCACCCCAGGTCAGCTCGATGAACGCGCCGCGCTGGTCCTTTTCCGGACCGGAGATGGTGCCCGACGCGAACAGGTCGCCCGTGCTCGCGGCGGCGCCGTTGACCGTGGTGTGCGCGAGCATCTGCGCCGGCGACCAGTACATCTGCGCGTACGGCGGCCGGGACACGACGTGCCCGTTCCATTCGACGGCCAGGTCGATGTCCAGGCCCCACTTCTGCTCGCCGCGCAGGTACGGCAGCGGCTGCGGATCCTGCGTCGGAGTGTCGATGCGGGCAGCCTCGAGGGCGTCGAGGGGAACCACCCACGGCGAGATCGATGTCGCGAAACTCTTGCCGAGGAACGGGCCGAGCGGGACGTATTCCCAGGCCTGGATGTCGCGGGCGGACCAGTCGTTGACGACGACCGCACCGAACACGTAGTCGGCGAATTCGTCCGGGGCGATGGTCTCCCCCAGTTTCGTGGGGACGCCGACCAGGAAGCCCATCTCTGCCTCGATGTCGAGGCGGCGGGACGGCCCGAAGTCGGGGGCATCCTGGCCGGGGGCCTTGCGCTGCCCGCACGGCCGGACCACATCGGTGCCCGACACGATGACGGTGCTCGACCGCCCGTGGTAGCCGACCGGCAGGTGCTTCCAGTTCGGCATCAGCGGTTCGGAGTCGGGACGGAAGAGTCGCCCGAGGTTGGTGGCGTGATTCTCGGAGGCGTAGAAGTCGACGTAGTCGGCGACGGCCACGGGCAGGTGCATGGTCACCTCCGCCACCGCGAAGACCGCGGCATCGGCGATGTCGCCCTGGACGAGTGCGGTGATCTGCCTGCGGACCTCGGTCCAGCGCGCACGCCCCTGCGCCATGAAGGCATTGAGGGTGGGCTGCGCGAACACGGCGTCACCGAGTGCGGCGGCGAGATCCACGACGGAATCTCCCACCCGCACCCCGACCCGCGGGGCCGAACCGGGGGTCGAGAACACGCCGTACGGCAGGTTCTCCAACCCGAAGAGGGAATCGGCGGGGATGTCGAGGACGGTCATGCGTGGGCTCCTTGATCTGCGGAGGCGAGAACGGTATTCGGTACGAGGTGCAGCGCGACGAGATCCTCGAGGGGCTCGAGGATGCTGCACGTGCCGAACGATCGGAAGGCGGTGCGGACGGCGCCGACGACGTCGGCGGGAAGGTCGCCGAGTTCGCGGGCGATTCGTGCGCCGTCGCGCTCGGCGAGGACGGTGGCCACCCGGTCGGCACCGGCGCCGTCGAGGACGTACCGGGTGGCGAGGAGCACGTTGAGGAAACCGTGCTGCTCGAACCCGGTGTGCGGATCGGTGTTGCGCACGGCGTGGTGCAGTCCCGCCGTCGCCTTGAACGGGACACCCGACGCGATCACGCTGTGGAGAGCGGATCCGAGTTCGGTCTCGTCCGGGTAGGCTTCGGCGGCAACGCCTCCCGTCCGGAACTTGGCCGCGAAGGGTCCGCCGGTGAGGGCGGCGAGGAAGTCGGCCCGGCGTTCGCCGCGCGGCACCTCCACGAACACGTCGAGGCCGGCGGTCAGCGCCGCGACCGCATCCATCGCGGCGAAGAATTCCGCCGCGGACCGATAGGCCGGCACCGCGATCTCGAGTGCCACCGCCCTGGCACCGTCGATCTGCGCGAGGCGTTCGAGTGCGGGTTCGAGCGTGGCCGGGCCACCGGGCAGCGTGAGGCTGAGTTCGAGCGGACCGGACGCCAGTTCGTTCAGCCGGGCGCCCGGAAACACGAAGGGTCCGACCAGGTCTGCGTACCGCGCCGACCGATGCCGGGCATGCGCGGGCACGGCGTCGGGCAGGGGTGCGTTACCGGGCGGGAAGAGAGCGGCGTCGTCGCAGAGACCGGCGAACAGGGCGGGAATCACGGTCACGACTGCGGCCCCCGTCCCGCCCACGTCCACGCGTAGCCCGAGTCCTCGCAGGCCAGTGCGCCCTCGCCGAGTTCGAGCGGACGGAACGTGTCGACCATGACGGCCAGTTCGTCGAAGAACTCGGCCCCGATGCTGCGTTCGTACGCGCCGGGCTGCGGGCCGTGCGCATGACCGCCGGGATGGATCGAGATCGACCCCTGCCCGATACCGGAACCCTTGCGCGCCTCGTAGTCTCCGCCGACGTAGAACATGATCTCGTCGGAGTCGACGTTGGAGTGGTAGTACGGCACCGGAATCGACAGCGGATGGTAATCCACCTTGCGGGGCACGAAGTTGCAGATCACGAAGTTGTTGCCCTCGAACGCCTGATGTGCCGGCGGCGGCTGGTGCACACGGCCGGTGATGGGCTCGTAGTCGGAGATGTTGAACGTGTAGGGGTACAGGCACCCGTCCCAGCCCACGACGTCGAAGGGATGCTGCGGGTACACCATTCGTGTGCCGACGATCCCGTGCGACGTCCGGTGCTTGACGAGCACCTCGACGTCGGTGCCCTCGGCCTGCAGCGTGTCGGACGGGCCGTGCAGATCCCGCTCGCAGTAGGGCGCGTTCTCGAGCAGCTGACCGAACCGCGACAGGTAGCGTTTCGGCGGGACGATGTGACTGTTGGCCTCCATCGCGTAGGCGCGCAACGGTTCCGGGCCCTGCGGGATCCACCGGTGGGTGGTCGACATCGGAATCAGGACGTAGTCACCCTGCTTCGCCTCCAGCGCACCGAACACGGTTTCGACGGTGGCGGCACCGGATTCGACGTAGACCATCTCGTCGCCGATCGCGTTGCGGTACAGCGGCGACTCCTTGGCGGCGACCACGTAGGAGATGCGGACGTCCGCGTTGCCGAGGATCAGCCGGCGTCCGGTGACCACGTCGGTGTCGGCCCAGACCGTCTCCGGGAAGAGGTCGTGCAACTTCAGGTGGCGCGGCTTGAGCGGATGGTTGGGAGTCGTGCTCTGGTCGGGCACCTCCCACACCGTGGCGTCGACGATCGCCGACGGGATGTGGCGGTGGTACAGCAGCGAGGAGTCGGACGAGAACCCCTCTTCTCCCATCAGCTCCTCGAAGTAGAGCTGACCGTTGTCGTCGCGATGCTGCGTGTGCCGCTTGGGCGGGATGGTGCCCACGTGCCGATAGAACGCCATGACCGGCCTCCCTAGAAGTGCGTGTCCGTAGTAGTAAACACATTAACTAATTTACGGGCGTAATGGCAAGCACCGATTCCGACAGAGGCTCGAGCAGGGTCAGTTACGCCCGCGGACGTCGAACTGGCTGCGATTGGTGATCAACTTGTCCAGCAGCATGACGAGAATGCGCTGCTCCGGTTCGGTGAGAACACTCGCCCACGCGTGCTCGCGCTCGTTCTGCTCGCGGTAGATCTCACCGATCTCGCTCCGGCCCTTCTCCGTGAGTGACAACTGCACGGACCGGCCGTCCCGCTCGTCCGGGGTCCGTTCCATCAACCCCCCGCTGACCAGTGTCTTCGTCAGATTCGAGACGGCCGCCCTGCTCATACCGGTGAGTTTGGCCGCCGTCTTCGACTCGACGGGACCGGCCAGCCACGTCACGAACATCAGCCGGAACCCCGACCACGACAGTCCGCGCGGCCGGTGGATCGACGACTCCAGGTCGTACGTGACCACGTTGGACGCGCGGTTCAACGTCAGGAGGACCTGGGTGGCGAGTTCGTGCGTCGAGCCGTATTCCGTGCTCAGGCGCCTGTTCGCCAATTCGATGAACGACCAGAAGTCGAGACTGTCGGGCACCTGGACGGGCGCCGGCGCTGCGTCATCGGTCATGAGGGAACCCTATCGCGAGCAGGTGGCGGGCCCGGTGCCCGCCACCGTCATTTTAGTATATCTATGAACTAGTTGCGCTGACGCGCCCGTGAGTACTTGTTAACCGCCCGACGTTAATAAGTACTCACGGGTGGCGGAGCCGCACGTCAGCGCTCGTAGCCCTGCCGCATGTCGTCGACGATGCGCGGCCGGTCGAGCGTCGAGGGTTCGAGTTCGCGGCGGGGCCGGTCGCGCGGGAAGATCGCGGATGCGGCGAGGGTGGGTTCGTCGAGGAAGCGGAGTTCGGGGACGTCGAGGGGCAGGCGCAGGGCCGGCGGTTCGGGACCGCGCCGGGCAAGGACGTAACCCCAGTCCCCGAAGCTCGGCACCAGCACGTGGTACGGGGTGACGGCCAGACCCGCGGACGCGACGGTCGACGTGGTGCGCCAGAACGCGTCCGGCGTCGAGTAGGGGCTGCCGGACTGCACGACCATCAGTCCGCCGGGGTCGAGGGTGGCGGCGGCGAGGCCGTAGAACTCGGTGGAGTACAGACGTCCGAGCGCCGGGGTGTCCGGGTCGGGGAGGTCGACGATGACGGCGTCGAATCCCCGGTCGGGTGCATCGCGCAACCATCGGAAGGCGTCGTCGAGGACCACGTGCACGCGCGGGTCCTGCAATGCTCCCTTGTTCAGCCCGGACAGCCGCGTGTTCGCGAGTTCGACGACCGCGGGATCGAGTTCCACCTGCACGATCTCGTCGACCCCGGGCAGTCGCAGGACCTCTCGGGCGGCGAGGCCGTCGCCCCCGCCGAGGATCAGCACCCGCGTCGGGTCGTCCGCCATCGCGGGGTACACCAGCGATTCGGTGTACCGGTGTTCGTCGACGCTGGAGAACTGGAGGTCGCCGTCGAGGAAGAGCCGCACGTCTCCCCCGCGCTCGGTGACCACGATCTCCTGGTACTGCGATCGTTCCGCGGCGACCACGGGATCGGTGTAGAGCCTTTGCCGCGACGTGGTCTCTATGCCGTCGGCGCGCACCAGCAGCACGGCGATGCATGCGGCGGCGACGAGCAGTGCCACGACGGCGAGCACGCGGGTGCGCAGGCTCAGCTGCCACCGCAGCAGGATCAGCGCCACCACCGCGGCGGCGACGAGATTGACGATTCCGGTGATCGCGGCGCCGCGGATCATCCCGGCGATCGGCAGCAGGACGAACGGCCAGAGCAGGCCACCGACCAGGGCTCCCGCGTAGTCGGCGGCGTTCAGGTTGGCCAGCACCTTGCCGGTGCTCTCGGCGTCGGTGTCGCTGCGGCCCGATTGCAGCAGCGTCATCAGGAGCGGGACCTCGGCGCCGACCAGCACACCGATCAGGGCCGTGCCGAGCACCAGAACGAGTGCGCTGGAACCGAAGAACGTGAACGTTACGTACAGGGTCACCGCACTGAACCCGCCGACGAGACCGAGGACGATCTCGACGACCACGAACGACGCGGCGGCGGTGGAGAGCAGCGGTTTGGCGGCGAGGGCACCCACACCGAGTGCGGCCACGAAACCGGCGACGATCAGGGACGTCTGGGTGATCCCGCCGCCGGTCAGGCTGACCGACAATGTCAGCAGGGCCAGTTCGTAGATCAGTCCGCACGCGGCGCACGCGGCCACCGCGGCCAGCAGGAACGCCCGGGCCCGGGGCCCCAGGGCGCGGACGGTACGGGAATCGGACGCTATGGCAGGAGCATTCACGAGATCAGGTGAGCGCGGCGGCGTTCACGAGGCCGATGGCGAACAGGCTCGCGCCGACGGCCCACGCGGCACCGCACATCTGCGGGTTCCCGACCAGGCCGACGAGTTGCCCTGGCAGCAGCAGGTTCATCAGGCGCAGCGCGATCACCTGCAGCAGCACACCGAAGAGCCCGTAGACCGCGGAGTCGGCGAGTCCCTGGGCGAATCCGTCGGAACTGGTGAGGATGGCCGTGACCACGACGACGGCGAGGGCAAGGTGGTTCGATGCCAGCAGGATCGCCGCGTTGGGGTTCTTGTCGACGTACACCTGGTGCCGGAGATTGCCGGGGGTGGCGAGGTCGAGGACGGCGAATCCGACCCCGAGGACGGCAGCACCGACGACGAAATACGCCAGGGTGCCGAGCATGCCGACGGCGAGCAGTCCGACGTCGACGCTACCGATTTCCGTTGCTGCCGCCGTGTAGGTGGTGTTCACGTACTTCTCCCGACTCGAGGGTTCTGTGTCATTTCGCGCTCCCGGATCCGCCGCTCCCGCTGGCGCCGCCCGCCGGTGAACCGGGGTTGAAACCGGGCCCCAGATAAGCGAATCCACCGCTTCGGTAGCGGCCGTCGATGTCTTCGACTCGGACGAGACTGCCGCCACCCGGACCGGCGCTGACCGTAACGATGTCGTCGTCGTAGCGCAGGTATTCGCTGCCGCCGTCGGCCTTCCGCGCCGCCGGCTGCTCTTCGGCGACGATGTTCGAGACGGTCGTGCCCACCGGGTCTTTCGACGTGTAGGTCTTCGCATCGCCCGCGGTGTTCTGCAGGGCGTAGGTGTCGGCGATGTAGTCGCGGACGCCGCCGCCACACGCGGTCACGGCCGACACCAGGAGCAGCATCGGCACGAGTCTCCTGAACCGGTTCACGGCTGCCACCTGCTTCGCGTCTTCACGATCACCCCGCCCGCATCTCCCGCGGACGGATGGTCTCCCGGGTACAGATGCCAGGTCTGCCAGGACCATCCGCCGGGCTCGTCTCTTCGCGCCGTGAGCGCGGTCAGTGCAGTGTGGTCTCCGGGAAATACCCCGCAGATCCAGCCGTCCACCTCGGTGGCCTGACGGCGCAGCCAGTCGGCGGTCTGCTCGAGACGCGCACGGTCGACGACGTCGGTGGTCGAATCGAACCGGTACCCGTGCGCGCCGTCGGTTGCGGGCAGCGGTCGTCCGCCCGCCCGGACCGCGTCGCACGACACCTGCTCGGTGATCCGCCGCCCGGCGAGACGCGCCGTCACCGCGTGCGACGCACCGAGAACTCCCAACGTCACCGTGTCGTCGCCGGACGTGATGGTGAGTTCTGCCAGCGGGAGCGGTGTTTCGGCGTTCACGACGAGACCGAGCGCCTCCGCCGTCACATCGCGCGGTTCGACGCCGAGGACGTGCAGCGTCACTGCGCCGGGCCGGAATGGATGACTGTGAGTTCGCCGCGCGTGACGGCGCGGCCGGTGGAGACCTCCCACGACTGCGTCCGCGCCCAGCGTTCGAAGGACAGCAGACCCGACTTGTCGGCCGTCGCGTAGTCGGCGTAGTCGACGATGCCCTGCGGTGCGGTGCCGGTGGTGCCTTCGGCGGTGAACGAGGCCGTGCCCCGTTCGATCTGGCGGTGCACCCGGTCGTCGAGGATCACGTCACCGCCCGGTTCGAGTCCGGTGCCCTCGCGCCGCATCCACAGCGTCATGTCGAGGTTTCCCTCGTCGTTTTCGACGGTGAGCCACCGCTGACCGGTCGATCCGTCGAGGAGGTGCTCATGCCAGATGTATCCCTCTTCGTCGAGGGTGATGGTTCCGCGCACTACGTGATCGATTCCCGCGTACGTGACGATGTCGCCGACGCCGATCTTGTACGGGTCGTAGACCTCCGGGTAGTCGGCGAGCGGATCGACCCGGCCGGCAGGAGGTGCGTTCTTCCCGGCCCGATTCCGCAGGATCAGCACGATTCCCACGATTACGACGACGATCAGCAGCAGTAACAGCAGCGTGGTCAACAGTCTCTCCCGGTCGACGGCTTCGGCACGTGAGGCCGCGACAGGTCCCCACCGGTCAGTCACCTTACTGTGCGCCGCCCGCCCCCACACCTGGCGATTGCAGAGCCAGGTAGCAAAGGCTAGCCTAACCGAACGCGCGCACGGTGGGGCGGAGCGCGGATCAGACCGACAGTGAGGAACCATATGGCCATCCCGTCCATCTCGACCTACACGATCCCGGAGATGCACGAGGTCCCCGAATCGAAGGTGTCCTGGCGCCTCGACCCGCGGCGTTCCGCACTGCTGGTCCACGACATGCAGAACTACTTCATCGACGCGTACGACGTCCGGGCCGAACCGATGACGACCGCGTTGGCGAACATGGTCCGGATCCGCGAACTCTGCTCGCAAGCCGGGATTCCCGTGATCTACACGATGCAGCCGGGCGACCAGCACCCGTCGCGTCGCGGCATCCTCGCCGACTTCTGGGGCCCGGGACTGACGTCGGGTCGCGACACGGAGGTGGTCGAGCCGCTCGCCCCGCGCGAGGGCGACATCCAGGTGACCAAATGGCGGTATTCGGCCTTCCAGCGCACCGACCTGCGGCAGTTGCTCGGCCACCACGGCCGCGACCAGCTGATCGTCACCGGCGTCTACACGCACATGGGCTGCATGCTGAGCGCCGCCGAGGCGTTCATGTCGGATGTGCAGCCGTTCCTGGTCTCCGACGCGACCGCGGATTTCAGCCGCGACGAGCACCTCATGGCGCTCACCTACGCGTCGAAGCGCTGCGGTTCGGTGACCACCACGGACGCGCTGGCCTCGGCGCTCGCCCCGCTCGAGGTCGGCTGAGCAGGGTCACCACGGATCATGTGGTTAGGCTAACCTGACACGCTGAGTAGGCCGAAAGTCCCGAGCCCGAATGCCGAAAGCATCAGGAGTGCCTGTTAGATGTCCCTTTCGATCTCGTCGCCGTCCGCCCTGCCGACCGGGGCGGACACGGCCGCCGTCGGCCTGACCTCCGCCCAGCGCGAACTGTGGGCCGGGCACCACCTCGACCCGACAGGGGCGGCCTTCACCACGGCCGAGTACGTCGAGATCGGGGCCCCGGTCGACGTCGAGGCTCTCGCGGCGGCGGTGCGCACGGTGATCGAGGAGGCCGAGGTGCTCTCGGTCCGCTTCGTCGCCGAACCGGGTGCCGATTCGGCCGACGTCGCCCAGGTGCACGATCCGCTCCGCGCACCCGAAGTCGAACGCCTCGAATTCGGTATGGCTGCGGCCCTGGAGTGGATGCACGCGGACGTGCGGGCACCGCTCGATTTCGACTCCGCCGCTCCCCTCGTGCGGACGGCGGTGATCACGACCGAATCCGGTGCGCTCTGGTACCTTCGCGCTCCGCACGCGCTGCTCGACGCGTACGGGTATTCACTGCTCGCCCGGCGCGTGGCGGCGCTGTACGCCGCGCGGATCGCGGGCACGGAGCCACGGCCCGCGAAGTTTCCGTCGTTGCGGGCGCATGTGGAGGCGGCCAGGGATTTCGATGCCGCGACACCCGACATCGACGCGCCCCGAGACATCGGCCGGCCGGCCGGGTTCAGCGACACCGTGCGCAGGCCCGCGCCGGACCCGCATCGCTGCACGATCCCGATCGACCCCGGGACGGCGAAGAGCCTCCGTGACGCGGCGACGGCGCAGGCGACCACCTGGGCCGAAGCGGTCTATGCGACCGCGGCCGCATACCTGGGCGCCCACACGGGAACCGAGGAGATCCGGCTGCGCGTACCGGTGCTGGCACGACAGGGCATCGAGCTGACCTCGCCCGTGACGGCCACGAACATTGTGCCGCTCCGCATTACGCTGGGATCGCAGCCGACGTTCGCCGACGTCATCGACCGGGTGGCCGCAGCGCTGTCGGACGCGCGCCCGTTCCAGCGCGTCCGGGACGCCGGGGGCAGCGTCACCGGCGGACCGGTGGTGAACGTCAAACCGTTCGCCGCCGGAATCGCGTTCGGCCCCACCTTCGGCGTGGTGCACCAACTCGCCACCGGACCGGTCGAGGACGTGGTGATCTCCGTGTCGGGTGCCGGGGACGAGCTCACCCTCGAATGGGCCGGAAACCCCGAGGTGTACAGCGCGACCGAGATCCGGGATCACGCCCACCGCTTCGCGCACTACCTCCGAAACATCTCCACGGCGGCGGAACCCGTCTCGGCTGTCGACGTCTGCGCCCCCGACGAACAGCGGCTGTGGCGGTCGGCGGCCGGACTCGACCGGCCCACCGGTGCTGCACTGCCGGACGGCGACAGCATCGTCTCGGCCTTTCTCGCCCAGGCGCGCACCCACCCGGACCGCGTGGCGGTGAACGATCTGACGTACCGCGAACTGGCGCGCCGCACCGCCGCACTGGCGTCTCGGCTGAGGTCGGCCGGCGCCCGGCGCGGCACGGTGGTGGCCGTCAGCCTCCCCCGCGGCACCGACCTGATCGTCGCCGTCCTCGCGATCCTCCGCAGCGGCGCGACCTATCTGCCGATCGATCCGTCGTCGCCCGCCGAACGTGCCCGGTTCATCCTGCGGGATGCGCAGCCGTCGCTGGGCATGGGATCCGCCGATCTGCTCGGCGACCTTCCACTGATCGACGAGGACGCCGAACCGTCCGACGTCGGCGAACTCGCGAATGCGTTGCGCGCGAGCGACATCGCGTACATCATCTACACCTCTGGGTCCACCGGTGTGCCCAAGGGCGTCCCGATTCCGCACCGCAACGTGATGCGGCTGTTCGACGTGTCCCGCGAATGGTTCACGTTCACCGAGGACGACTGCTGGCCGCTGCTGCACTCGTATGCATTCGACTTCTCCGTCTGGGAGATCTGGGGCGCGCTGCTGCACGGCGGCCGTCTCGTCACGGTCGACGAGGCCACCCTGACGTCGCCGGCCGACCTCGCCGCGCTGCTCGTCGACGAGGGCGTCACCGTGCTGAACCAGACGCCGTCCGCGTTCGGGCATCTCGTCGACGCGCTCGTCCGCGCGGACTCCTTCGACCGGCTGCGACTGCGCTACGTCGTGTTCGGCGGTGAGGCCCTCGATCCCGCTGTGCTGCGCGCCTGGTTCGCCGCCGCCGACACGGTTGCGGGAGCCGAACTCGTCAACATGTACGGAATCACCGAGACCACCGTGCACGTCACCGCGACGAAGGTCACCGCGGCCGACGTCGTGGGCATCGGAGTTCCGCTCGGCGACCTGCGCACCTACGTTCTCGGCGCGGGGCTGCGCCCGGTCCCGCCCGGTGTCACCGGCGAGATCTACGTGTCCGGCCCCGGCCTGTCCCCCGGCTATCTCGGGCGTCCCGGCCTGACGTCGGGGCGATTCGTCGCCGACCCGTTCACGCCGGGCGGGACGCGTATGTACCGCACCGGCGACCTCGCACGCTATGACGCGGCGGGCGTTCTCCACTACCACGGCCGGATCGACGATCAGATCCAATTACGCGGGTACCGAGTCGAACTCGGCGAAATCACGGCCGCGATGACCGCGGTCGACGACGTGCAGGCGGCGGTGGCCACGGTGCACGAGCAGGCCGGCGGCGACCAGCGGATCGTCGGGTACGTCGTGCCCCGGCCGGGCGCGTCGCACGACACGGTCGAAGAACAGGTGCGGGCGCACGTCGTCCGGTCCCTTCCCGGATACATGACGCCGGCCGCACTGGTGCTGCTCGACCGGTTGCCGTTGACCCACAACGGGAAGGTCGACAAGGATGCGTTGCCCGCGCCGCGCTGGCTCGGGCAGGCCGGCGACGTCGCGCGCACCGACACCGAAGCCCGGATCCTGCCGTTGTTCACGTCGGTGCTCGGCGCCGAGCAGGTCGGCGTCCACGACGACTTCTTCGCGCTCGGCGGCAACTCCCTCCTCGCCGCCGCCCTCGTCTCCGCCATCACGGCGGAACTGGGTGTGCCGCTGCGGGTTGCGGCGGTGTTCGAGAATCCCACCGTGGCCGCAGTGGCCGCGCTCGTGGACGACGCCGGCGAACGGGTGTCGGCGGACAGGCCGATGCCCCGCGACCTTCCGGAGGGCACGCCGGTGCCGTTGTCGCCGGCGCAGGAACGCCTGTGGTTCCTCGACAGCGCGGCCGGCGGCGGAACGTACCTGCTGGCCCTGGCCGTCGACTTCGGCGACGGCCTCGAACCCGACGCCCTGTCCGCGGCGCTCGGCGACGTCGTGGCCCGGCACCAGTCGTTGCGTACGGTGTTCCCCCTCGTCGACGCGGTGCCGCACCAGGTCGTGCTTCCCGCCGAAGACGCGAAGGTCCGGCTCGAACGCGTCGACAACGTCGGCAACATCGAGGCACACATCGGTGCGATGACGACGGTGGGTCTCGGTCTCACCGACCAGCCGCCGCTGCGCGCGGTGCTGTACGCACCGCAGCACACCCTGGTGCTGTTGATGCACCACATCATCGGCGACGAATGGTCGCAGTCGAAGCTCCTCGACGACCTCGCCTTCGCCTACAACGCGCGCCGCGCGGGCCACGCCCCCGCGTTCGAGCCGCTGCCGCTGCAGTACCCGGATATCGCGGTGTGGCAACGCGACCGGATCGGCGAGGACACCGCCCTGCTGCGCGGCCAACTCGACTACTGGCGGACCCAACTCGCCGAACTGCCGCTCGAACTGGGCTGGCGCACCGACCGCCCCCGACCGGCGCTGCCCACCAATCGCGGCGCCACCGTGCGCCGCAGCCTCTCACCCGAATTGCACGCCGCCGTCGACCGGTTGGCCGGCGAGCGGCGCGCGAGCTTCTTCATGATCGTCCACGCCGCGGTGGCCGTGCTCCTCGAAAGGCTCGGGGCCGGTGAGGACATCGCCCTCGGCGTGCCCGTCGCCGGTCGCAGTCACCCCGACCTCGACGCGATGGTGGGCTGCTTCATCAACACGGTCGTCCTGCGCACCGACGTGTCGGGCGACCCGACGTTCGACGAACTGCTGGACCGGGTCCGGGCCGTCGACCTCGACGCCGTCGACCACGCCGACGTGCCGTTCAATCGCATCGTCGAACTCGTCAATCCCCCGCGGTCCTCGGCCCGCCACCCGCTGTTCCAGGTGATGCTCTCGCACTGGAAGCAGGACGGCGCGCAGGAACGATTCGACGGGACCACCGCCGCCGTGCGGATGCTCGACGCGACGAAAGCGAAATTCGATCTGGCGCTGCGTTTCCAGGAACGTCCGGACAGCGGCGGAGTCGACGTCACGTTCGAGTACTCCACCGAACTCTTCGACGCCGCGACGGTCGAATCGCTCGCCGACCGCCTCGCCGTGGTGATCGAGCGACTCGTCGAGAACCACGAGCAGCGGATCGGCCGGCTCGACATCCTGACCCCGCAGGAGCGGGGCCGGGTGCTCGGCGACTGGTCCCACGCGGAGCACTCCGTCCCGTTCCGCACGTTCGACGAGTACTTCTCCGAGCAGGTGGCGCAGACACCCGGCGCCGAGGCCCTCGCCGTCGGTGCGAGCGTGCGGCCCGCGGTCTCCCTCACCTACCGGCAGCTCGACGAACGGGCGAACCGGATTGCCCACCTGCTGATCTCGCGTGGCGCCGGGCCGGGTGACGTGGTCGCGCTCGCTCTCGACCGTTCCGCCGAGCTGATCGTCAGTGTTCTCGCGGTGCTCAAGAGCGGTGCCGCGTACCTCCCCGTCGACCCCACGTACCCGGCCGACCGGATCGCGCACATGCTCGCCGACGGGACCCCGGTCGCGATCGTCACCTCGTCCGTCGGTGTCCCAGACCAAACCCCGCTGGGTACCGGTGTGCCGCTGCTCGACCTCGACGATCCGGACGTGCAGGCCCGGCTCGACTCCCAGCCGGTCACCGCCCCCACGGACGCCGACCGGAGCCGGCCGCTGCGACTCGACGACGCCGCGTACCTCATCTACACGTCCGGTTCGACGGGCGTGCCGAAGGGCGTCGTGGTCCCGCACCGGGGCATCGCGGACCTGCTGTCGCTGCAGTCGGACGTGATCGGCATGGACCACACCACTCGTGCGCTGCACTTCTCGTCGATCAGCTTCGACCTCGCGTTCTGGCAGATCATGTGGGGGTTGCTGTCGGGTGGAACGCTGGTGGTCGCGACGGATGCCGACCGGGTTCCCGGGGAACCGCTCGCCCGCGTCATCACCGAACACGACGTGAACTTCGTCGGCGTGCCACCGTCGTTCGCCGCCGCGTTCCCTCCCGAGCACCCCATCCCGGACGGCGTCGACCTGATGCTCGGCGCCGAGAAGCTCACACCCCAGCTGATCGAGCGGTACGCACCCGGCCGCCGGCTGTTCAACGCGTACGGACCCACCGAGTGCACGGTCAACGCGACCCTGGCCCTCGTCGAACCGGGACACGAAGGCCCCGTGCCCATCGGCGTCGTCGATCCGGGCAAGCACGCCTACGTCCTCGACCAGGCGCTGCGGCCGGTGCCGCCGGGTGTGTCCGGCGAGCTGTATCTCGCCGGCGACAGCGTCACCCGCGGATATCGCAACCAGAGCCCCAAGACCGCGGAACGTTTCGTCGCCGACCCGTTCACGGGCCCGGGTGGTCGCATGTACCGGACGTCGGATGTCGTGTGGTGGGGCCGCGACGGCCAGATCTACTTCACCGGCCGAGCCGACTCCCAGGTCAAGGTGCGCGGATTCCGCATCGAGCTCAACGAGATCGAGGCCGTGCTGTCCGGCGACCCGGACGTCGAGCACATCGTCGTCGTGGTCCGCGAGGACCGTCCCGGCGATCAGCGGCTCGTCGCGTACGCCACGTCGGTGCCGGGCGGCCGGATCGACCCCGACCAGTTGCATCGTCGCGCCGCGAGCCGGTTGCCGGACTACATGATCCCGGCGGCGTTCATCGCCGTCGACGAGTTCCCCACCCTCCCCAACGGCAAGCTCGACCAGTCGTCGCTCCCCGTCCCGCACCTGTCGCTGCAGGTGTCCGAGCGGGGGCCGCGCACGGCCCGCGAGGAGGTGCTGTGCCAGCTGTTCGCGGAGGCCCTCGGGATCGAGCGGATCGGCATCGACGACAGCTTCTTCGACCTCGGCGGCCACTCGCTGATGGCGGCCGGCCTGATGAGCGCGATCTCGAGCCGGCTGTCGGTGAGCGCGACGGTCGCGTCGCTGTTCGCGGCACCCACGGTGGCGCAACTCGCCGACCGCCTCGACGACGACTCCGACGCCGACGCCCTGGCCGTTCTGCTGCCGTTCCGCACCGAGGGGTCCCGGCCGCCGGTGTTCTGCTTCCACCCCGCCGGTGGAATCAGCTGGGGCTATTCGGGTCTGCTGCGGCACATCGACGACGACTACCCGCTGTACGGCGTGCAGGCCTCCAACCTGTCGACGTCGACGCGGCCGCCGGAAACGCTGCAGGACATGGCCGCCGAATACATCGAGCACATGCGGACCGTGCAACCGACGGGCCCCTATCACCTCCTCGGATGGTCGCTGGGGGGCGTCGTCGCGCACGCCATCGCCGGCGCCCTGCAGAATCAGGGCGAGGAGCTGGGCATGCTCGTCCTGCTCGACTCCTTCCCGTCCGATGCGTGGGCGTCGATGCCGACGGAGCAGGACGCCCTCGCCGCGTTGCTCTACATGGTCGGCTACGATCCGGAACCGCTCATCGGGGAGGGATTGACCCGGCAGCAGGTCATCGACATCCTGCGCGGCGAGGGCAGCGCGCTCGCCGGGATCAACGAGCACACCCCGGCCGCGATGATCGACAACTTCGCGAACGCCGTGCGCCTCGAATCCGAACCCTCGCAGATCGTGGTGGACGCCGACATGCTGTTCTTCACCGCGGCCCGGAACCCCGCGACGTCCGCGACCTACGACCTGTGGCAGCCGTTCGTGACCGGCACGATCGTCAACCACGACCTCGACTGTGAGCACAAGGACATGACCCAGCCCCGCTGGATCGGGGAAGTCGGCACCGTCGTGAACGCGGCCCTCGCCGCATTCGGCTCACGCTCAGACCCCAACAAGTAAGAGAACAGGGAGATCGATGATAACGTCCGGAAGATACTGGCGTAGAGCCGGAATCGTGATGATGGCGGCAACCGCGTTGTTCGCCGGCGCCTGCAGCGAATCGACGTCCGACTCGACCGACGCGGCGGGATCCGCGACCGGACAGGCCGACGCGTCGGCCTTCCCCGTGTCGATTCCGTCGGCGCTCGGCACCGCCGAGATCACGGAGGCCCCGAAGCGGGTCGTCACGCTCGGCTGGGGCAGCGAGGACGCGGCACTGTCGCTCGGCGTCGTGCCCGTCGCCGTACAGAACATGAAGTCGGACACCGGAACCGACGACGGCCTGCTCCCGTGGTCGCGGGCGAAGCTCGAGGAACTCGACCCGAATGCGGAGCCCACGCTGCTGACGGCGTCGAGCAAGGAGATGCCGTACGAGCAGATCGCGGCACTCGACCCCGACGTGATCCTGGCCGTGCACTCGGGCGTCAACCAGGAACAGTTCGACAAGCTGTCGGCCATCGCCCCCACCGTGGCGTACCCGGAGCGTCGCTGGGCGACCAGCTGGGAAGACCAGATCACCACCGTCGGCAAGGCCCTCGGCCGGTCGGCTCAGGCCGAGGCCCTGGTCACGCAGACGCAGGACACCCTCGGGCAGACGAAGTCGCAGCACCCCGAGTTCGCCGGGAAGACGGTGGCTTTCGGTAGCGGCACCGAAGCGGGATCGTACAACTTCTACTTCGACACCGATCCTCGCCTGAAGATGCTCGCGAGCCTCGGTTTCACCGTCGATCCGCTCGCCCAGCAGTTGCGCGAGAGCAGCGACCAGACCAAGTTCGCGGCCCCGGTCAGCCTCGAACTGCTGCCGACGTACAACCCGGACGTCCTGCTCGCCTGGTACCTGTCACCCGAGCTGCAGAACGAGGTCCAGTCGAACCCGCTGTTCGCCGGGATGAAGGCCGTGCGCGAAAACTCCTACGTGGGTCTGACCGATCCGCCGCTGGTGTTCGCGTCGAGCTCGCCGAACGTGCTCAGCGTGCCGTGGCTGCTGGACAAGCTGCTCCCGCAGCTGTCGCAGGCCGCGAACAACGCTCAGGCCAGCTAGTTTTCCGCTGACAGCGTCACGGTGCCGCTGCCGAGAGGTCGTCCTCCTCGGCAGCGGCACTGCTGTAGGTGCGCAAGCCCTTCAACGTCAGCGCGAGGACGGCCAGCACCACGATGCCGCCCGCCCCGTAGAGCAGGAACGCCTCCCGAGGTCCCACCGCGGCACCGACGGCGCCGGCGACGAGTGCGCCGGCGGCCGAACCCGTGGAGATCTGGGCGCCCCACACACCGGCGACGCGTCCGCGGTATTCCTCGGGGGTCTCGGTCTGGATGACCGCATACCGGAGGATGTCGCCGAGCACCCGCCCGAACCCGTGGGCAGCGAGACCGAGGAACGTGACCGCGATCATCGGGACAGCGCCGACGCCGATCAGTCCGGCCGACGCGATCATGGCCGCGAGGAACACGATCAGGCCCCCGCGCCGCGCGGTCCCCGTCCAGCCGCTGGTGAGCGATCCGGTGAGGGCGCCGACGGCGGGCGCGCTGTAGAGCAGCCCGGTGGCCGCCGGTCCGGCATGGAGCACCTGACTTGCGTACGCGGGCAGCAGGACGTTCCAGCCGGTGAGCATCATGGCGCAGAACCCGACCAGCAGCGTTCCGCCGACCACGGAGTCCTTGGCGGCGTAGGTGAAACCGCTGGCGATCGACCGCAGCGGGCTCTCGGTGTTCTTGACCGGCGGCGGCAGCGACGGCAGTCTGGCGATGCAGTACGCGGTGATGCCCGAGGACACCGCGGCCAGAACGTAGTTGGTGCCCACGGATGTCGCCGCGATGATCACACCACCGATGGCGGGTGACGCGACCGTGCCGAGATCGGCCATGACCGTCATCAGGGCACCGGCGGCGGCCATCTTGTCCTTGGGCAGCAGCGACGGAATCACCGCCATCAGTGCGGTCGCGGAGATCCCGCCGGCCAGGCCCTCGATCACGCCGCACAGGTAGATGATCCACAGCTGGGGTGCGGGGAGAAACGCGTTGACCGCGAGGATCGCGAACGCCACGCCCGCTGCCGCGCGGGCGAGCGAGATGACCGGCCTGCGGTCGTACCGGTCGGCTATCACGCCGCCGAACAGGGTGCCGATGAACACCGAGGAGCCGACGACGATGCTCGCCGCGCCCACTGCCAGTGTGGAATTCGTCATGTCGTACACCTGCAGCGGCACGGCCACCAGGAGCAGACCCAGACCGAAGATGGAGATCGTGCGGGCTATGAAGATGTATCGGAACTCGCGACTCGTCCGCAGCGGCGTCAAGTCGATTGCGTATCTCGATAATCCAGCCATCGTCATCCATTCACGTTCGGTTGCAACAGCTCTCCGTTTCGCCGTTCGCGAGGAGAGCAACTATGCTTAGGCTTCACTAACCCAGCAACCTACCCCATGTCGCCGAACCGGCTCAACGGGCCGCGGTTCGACGGCACACAGGAGGACGACAGTGAGTTCCGACCGCAGCACCGTTCCGACCCGCGACCGGATCCGCGCCGACGTCGCCGACGTGCTCGACGTCCCCGTCGCCGACATCGACGACACCGCCAACCTCCTCGACGAGGGCATGGACTCGGTGCGGGTCATGGCGCTGGTCGAGCGGTGGCGGGCGGACGGCGTGCAGGTCGATCTCGTGGACCTCGTCGGTGAACCGACACTCGACGCCTGGTTCGAGGTCACCGCGGCGCGATGAGCGGCCCCACCGCCTACGCTTGATCCGGCTGGTCGATCCGAGGGTCGGCCCGGAAAGGATGCGAGGGGACATGGCTCACGAAACCGGCGATGCAGGCAAGATGAGCGTGCTCCGGACACCACGGTTCTGGATAGCTCCCCTGCTCCTCGTCTCCGTCGTCATGTCCCTGCTCGCCGCGCTGTACATGGGGGGAATGCTCAATCCCCCCAAGCACCTCAACCACTTCCCGATCGCCCTCGTCAATCAGGACGAGGGCGACACCATGCCCAATTCGAACCCGCCGCAGCAGCAGAACTTCGGCGACCAGATCGCCGCCGGCCTCGTCGAGGGCGTCGATCCGAACAAGGTCGAACTTCGGCAGATCGGGATCGCTCAGGCCCAGTCCGCACTGGACAACGGCGAGATCTACGGCGCCATCGTCATTCCGAGCGACTTCACGAAGCGCACCTTCATCCTCGCCCAGGCGAGCGTGATTCCCGGGGACGTCGAGCGTCCCGTGATCACGATCTACACGAACCCGCGGGCCGGCACGATCAGCGCGAACCTCGTCCAGAACATCGGTGAGATGGCGATGGACAAGGCCAACCAGACGATGGGCGAACAACTCACCACCCAGGTCACGCAGCAACTCCAGGCGACGGCACCCGACCTCCAGCTGTCGGGGGCCAGCCGGCTCGTGCTCGACGAGCCCATCGACGTCCGGGTCGTGGCCCACAACCCGCTGCCCGACGGCACCGGTTTCGGTCTGGCGGCGTTCTATTACGCGCTGCTGATCGTGCTGGCCGGTTTCACCGGTGCGACCATCGCGAGCACCCTGATCGACGGCATGCTCGGATTCACCCCCACCGAGGTCGGGCCGTTGTACCTCCACAACGAGGCGGTCCCGATCTCCCGGTTCCACACCCTGCTGATCAAATGGGCGGTGATGGTGCTGCTGGCGATGATCGTGTCGGGTCTGTACCTGTGGATCAGTTCCGCCCTCGGGCTGCCGATCACCGACCCACTCGCCCTGTGGGAATACGGCGCCTTCGCGATCGCCGCGGTCGGGATCACGGCGATGTCCGTGATGGCCGCGTTCGGCAACCTGGGCCTGCTCATCAACCTGATGGTCTTCGTCGTCCTGGCGCTGCCCTCGTCGGGCGGGACCATCCCGCTCGAGGCGGCGCCGCGGCTGTACACCTGGCTCGGCGAGTTCGAACCGATGCACCAGATCTACATCGGGGTGCGCGCCATCATGTTCTTCGGCGCCTCCGGCGACGCAGGGCTCATCCACGCGGTGTGGATGACCCTCGCCGGCCTCCTCATCGGCCTCGTCTTCGGCGCGGTGATCACCCGGTTCTACGACCGCAAGGGTCTGCATCGCCGCCATAAGGCGCTGAGCGAACCCGAACCGGTCGACGCCGCCGGGGCGTGAATCACGCGGGCGCGGTCGACCAGGCCGCGCCGAACTGTTCGTACCAGGGATGCGGGGCGGGCATCGCCGCCAGCATCCGTTCGACGAACCGATCGGGGTCGCCGAGTTCGGCGAGTCCGACGCCGCGGCGCTCGTAGTCTGCGAATTTGTCGTGCAGTCCGGCGATCACCTTGTCGGTCACCGTCTGCTCGAACTCTTCGATGGTTGCCATCGGATGCCCCTCCTTCCGGCGAGGAAGCGTCTGCGTTCAGTGTAGTGCCGACCTGCGGGTTTGCCCTCGTCCGACGGCGGATTATCGACTGTCGGTGGCGCGGAGCAGACTGGGCCGGTGAGAGTGGTGATGGTTCCCGACGCCGACGGCGGCGCGACGACGATCCGCACCGATCCCGCGGGAGTTCCGGTCGAGTCGCCACGCCGTCACCCCGACGTCGTGGTCGCGGTCCGCGACGTCGAGGCCGCCGAACACCCCCGCTGGGTCTGGACGAGTACCGCCGCCGTCTACCCCGCACTGCTGCGGGCCGGGGTACGGGTGCGCCGCTGCCACGATCTCGCGCTCACCCACGCCGTCCTCAGCATGCGCGACGGCGTTCCGGCGCCGCCGCCGGACGAACCCGTCGACGAACGCCCCGGCCTGTTCGACACCGCACCCACCACGGATCCGGCGCGGGTAGTGACCGACTTCGCGGAGCAGCGGAAGACGATCGGTGACGACGCACGGCTCGACCTGCTCGTGGCCGCCGAGTCCGCGGGGGCACTCGCCGCCGCGGAGATGAGCTACGACGGTCTGCCGTTCTCCGCCGACGCGCACCGCGCCTTCCTCGAGGCGGCGCTCGGACCGCGGCCTGCCGGGTACGACCTGCCGCAGCGCATCCAGGACGTGGCCGCGGGGATCGGGACGGCGTTCGGTCGTCGCATCAACCCGGCGTCCCACGTCGAGGTCGTCGACGCCTTCCGCCGCGAAGGCATCGAACTCGCGTCCACCCGCAAGCACCTGCTCCGCGACGTCGACCACCCTGCGGTGCCGCTGCTCCTGCACCACCGGGATCTGTCCAAGCTGTTCAGCACCAACGGCTGGCAGTGGCTCGACAGTTGGGTCCGCGACGACCGGTTCCGGCCCGTCTACGTTCCCGGTGGCGTGGTCTCGGGTCGCTGGGCGAGCCGCGGCGGCGGCGCGCTGCAGATTCCGAAACCGCTGCGGTCGAGTGTGATCGCCGACCCCGGTCACACGCTCGTCATCGCCGACGCCGGCCAGCTCGAGCCCCGCATCCTGGCCGCGATGTCGGGTGATGCTCGCATGGTGGCCGCCGCGGGCTCCGACGACCTGTACGCACCGGTCGCGGCGGAGACGTTCGACGGTGACCGGGGCAAGGCCAAGGTCGCGATCCTCGGGGTGCTGTACGGGGCGACGGCGGGTGAGGCCCGGTCCCTGCTCACGCTGCTGCGCACTCGTTTTCCCGTCGCCGTCGAATTCGTGGAGAGAGCGGCCCGCGCAGGCGAACGCGGCGAGGTGGTGCACTCGTGGCTCGGGCGGGCGTGCCCACCGCCGTCACCCGACTTCTGGTCGCACGGCGATGCGCGTTCCCGCGGCCGGTTCACCCGAAACTTCGTGGTGCAGGCCACGGCATCGGAGTGGGCTCTGTGTGTGCTGGCCGACCTGCGGCGACGGCTCGCCGACGATCCGGACAGCGAACTCGTCTTCTTCCAGCACGACGAGGTCATGGTCCACACCCGGAACCCCGAATCGGCGACGCGGCACGTCCTCGGTGCGGTCGACGTGGCCACCCGGCTCCTGTTCGGTGCGACACGGGTGCGGTTTCCGATGGATGTCGCGGTGCGGGACTGCTACGCCGAAACGTCCGACGTGACCTGACGCCCGCCATTTTCCGGTGTCGCCGGTGTGCCCGGCGTGGTGTACTGGGACGCATTGCTGAGGGGGCGGCGAAGGAGAACCCATGACGAAGTTGGATTCGACGGACTCGAGCACCAGCGGCGAGACGCCGCGCCGATTCCGCTGGCCCGCGTTCACCATCGTGGCCATCGCGATCGTCGCCTTCTTCGCCGGCGGGTTCGGGGGCTCCTTCCAGGGCAAGCTCACCGAGGTCCAGAAGAACGACAACGCCGCCTACCTGTCGAGTTCCGCCGAATCGACGATCGTCACCAACGAATCGGCCAAGTTCCTCACCGTCGAGACGATCCCCGGTTTCGTGCTGTTCCACAGCGACGCCCCGCTCACCGAGCAGGACAAGGCGTCGATCGCCCAGGCCCGTGGCGCCATCGCGACGGTCGACGGAGTCGACGCCGAAGGGATTGCCCAGACCCAGTTCTCCGAGGACGGCACGACGGCGTCGATCTACGTTCCGCTCGTCGCGAAGGAGGACGGCACGGCCGTCGCGGGCGACGTGCTCGCCGCCACCGAGGAGAACGTCCTCACCGCCGCGAAGAATGCGGCCGCCGGACTCGAGGTCCTCCCGGCGGGCCCCGGTGGCCTCCTGGTGGCGTTCATCGACGCGTTCGCCGGACTCGACGGCGCCCTGCTCGGCGCCGCACTGCTCGTGGTGATCCTGATCCTGCTCGTCGTGTATCGATCCCCGGTGCTGTGGTTCTTCCCGCTCTTCTCCGCCCTGCTCGCGCTCGGCCTCGCGTCGATGGTGATCTATTTCCTCGCCAAGGCCGACGTGCTCACCCTCACCGGCCAGAGTCAGGGCATCCTGTTCGTCCTCGTGATCGGGGCGGGCACCGACTACGCGCTTCTCCTGATCTCCCGGTATCGGGAAGAACTGCACTTCTATCCCAGCCGCTTCGACGCCATGACGAAGGCGTGGAAGGAATCCGCGCCCGCCATCACGGCGTCGGCGGTCACCGTCATCCTCGGTCTGCTGTGCCTGACGTTCTCCGAATTGAACTCCAACAAGAGTCTCGGGCCGGTCGCCGCGATCGGCATCGCGTGCACCTACCTGGTGATGATGACGTTTCTGCCCGTGGCACTGTCCGCCGCGGGCAGGTGGGTGTTCTGGCCGCGGAAGCCGAAGGTGGACGAGGCCGCAGACCTCACCACGCACGGTCTGTGGGGCAGGATCGCCGCCCAGGTCGGCAGCAAGGACCGCCCCCTGTGGATCGGTACGACGGTGTTGCTGGCCGTGCTGTTCCTGGTCGGCATCGGCAGCCTGAAGACGGACGGGTTGTCGTCGTCGGAGAACTTCACCAACCAACCCGACGCCGTCGTCGGTCAGGAGTTGTACGACTCGAAATTCGACCCGGGTGCCGGTGCGCCCGCCGTCATCGTCACCAACGCAGACCAGACGGACGCGGTCATCGCGGCCGTGAGCGGGGTGGACGGGGTGTCGAAGGATCCCGGCGCAGTGTGCCCGCAGGTCGATGTCGAGAAGTTGTCGGCACTGATCAAGTCGAACCCGGCCGCGGTGGCCTCGGCGGCCGGGCAGGGGTGTGCACCCGACTTCCTCACGGCCGCACCGATCGACGGGCGGATGGTCGTCAACGTGACCCTCGCCGACTCGTACGATTCCCCGGAAGCCCTCGAGACGGTGAAACGACTGCGCGACGCGGCGCACGCGGTGCCCGGTGCCGATGCGCTCGTCGGCGGCAGCACCGCAACGACTCTCGACGTGCAGACCGCGTCGGTGCACGACCGGAACCTGATCATCCCGATCGTTCTCGTCGTCATCTTCGTCGTGCTGTCGCTCCTGCTCCGCGCCCTGCTGACTCCCATCATCCTCATCGCCACCGTGGTGCTGTCGTTCGCGGCCACCCTCGGGGTGTGTGGACTCTTCTTCACCCACGTCTTCCATTTCGCCAACGCGGATCCGGCATTCCCCCTGTTCGCATTCGTGTTCCTCGTGGCGCTCGGTATCGACTACAACATCTTCCTGATGACCCGGGTCCGCGAGGAAACCGAGGAACACGGCACCAAATCCGGTGTGCTGCGCGGACTGGCGGTGACCGGTGGTGTCATCACCTCGGCCGGGGTGGTGCTCGCGGCGACCTTCGCGGTGCTGGGTGTGCTGCCGTTGGTGTTCCTCGCCGAGGTCGGGTTCGCCGTCGCGTTCGGTGTGCTGCTCGACACCATCATCGTGCGCAGCATCCTCGTCCCGGCGCTCTCCCACGACATCGGTAAGAAGATCTGGTGGCCGTCGTCCCTCGCGAAGGCGAAGGACTGAGCGGGACTAATACGCCTCGTCCGTCCACAGGTGGAACAGGGCGTATGCCCGCCACGGCCGCCACTTCTCGGCGAGAACGGCTGCCTGCCTGCCCGTCGTGACACCCAGCGCGCGTTTGAGGACGAGGTCGTCGGGGGTGAACGCATCGGGGTCGCCCAGCACCCGCACCGTCAGGTAGTCCGCCGTCCACGGGCCGATACCCGGTAGCGCCATCAGACCGGACCGGAAGTCCGCCGGGTCGGTGTCCCCGCCGAGCCGTAGACCGTCGGCTGCCGCCGCGGCCAGCGCGTGCACCGTCTTCGCCCGGGCGCCGGTGAGACCGACGGTCGCGCGCAACTCCTCGGGCGTGAGCGCCGCCAGCGTCTCCGGTGCGGGGAACGCGAAGAATCCGTCGTGCACGAGCAGGCCGTATGCCGACACCAGTCGGCCACCGAACGTCCGGGCCGCCGCGAGCGACACCTGTTGTCCGAGAACGGTGAGCACCGCCGTCTCGAAGCCGTCGACGCTTCCGAGGCGCCGCAGACCCGGGCGCAGCGCCACCAGCGGCGCCAGCTTCCTGTGGCGGCTCAATGCGGCGTCGATCGGCAGCGGATCGGCGTCGAGGTCGAGCCATCGCCGGATCACCGCGACCAACGGTTCGACGTCGTCGGGATGCGCCGGGGCCAGGTGCGCCTCGACGTGCTCGTCGGCGGGCCGCACGACCACCGACACCAGCGCCGGACCGTGCGGGCCGTTCACCACCCGGGTGTGGGTTCCGTCGGGATCGTGCCGCTCGAGCCCGGCCACGGTGTGCGCACGCAGAGCACCCCACAGCGGTGCGTGGGTGAACGGACCACGGTAGGGCAACAGCACTTTCACGGTCACTCCGCGTCGTGCAGAACCAGGCCGAGGGTCCGGCGCCTGCCCCGCCGGATGGTGCTGACGCCGTGCCGCACCGGTCCCGTCGACCAACCGCGGGTCGAGCGCACGGGTCGGTCCCGGGTGGTGAAGATCAGCGCGTGCCCCTGTTGCAGCGTCGTCACGGTGCCCCGGGACTGCGCCCGGGGCCGCTGCTCGACGAGCATGAACTCCCCGCCCTCGTGGTCCACCCCCGGCCGGTCGAGACCGATCACCACCTGCAACGGAAACACCAGTTCGCCGTAGAGATCGCGGTGCAGGGCGTTCCAGTCGTGTGCGCCGTAGCTGAGCAGGATCGGTGTCGCCCGCTTCTGACCGGCCTCATGGCACCGGTCCAGCCACTCGTCGAGGGTGTCCGGCCACGGCGAGGGCTGCCTCAGCTTGGCCGCCCAGTCCCGGGCCACGGGAAGCAGTTTCGGGTAGAAGGCCGCGCGGAGTTCGGCCACGACCTCCGGTAGCGGATAGTCGAAGTACCGGTACTGCCCCGAGCCGAATCGGTGCCGGGCCATGTCGACGGTGGACCGGAACCGGTCCGGCTCCTCGTACATGTCCGCGATCTGCCGGCACTCCTCGGCGGTCAGGATCCGCTCCGATTGCGCGCATCCCGCGGCATCGCTCTCGGCGCGCAGACCCTGCCAGTCCAGATCGTCCACGCGTTGCGTCAGAGTGGTCATGCAGCTGCCTCCAATGTCAGCAGAATCGACTTGGCCTCCGGCCCGCCGGCGTACTGGCCCATGCTGCCGTCGCTGCGGACCACCCGATGACAGGGAACCACGACCGGGAGCGGATTGAGCGCGCACGCCGTGCCGACCGCGCGCACCGCCTTCGGACTGCCCGCCGCCGCCGCGACCGCCGCGTAACTGGCGGTGTGCCCGTAGCGGATGTCGGGCAGATGATGCAGCACGTCGAGCCGAAAACCCTTGGACAGCCGGAAGTCCAGCGGAACGTCGAAGCTGGTGCGCTTACCGAGGAAGTACTCGTCGATCTCGCGGGCCACCCGGTCGAGCCGGGCCGGTGCCCGCAGGATTCGAGGACTGATCTGCTCGGCGAGAGTCTGCAGCACGGCGTCGTGATCCTGACTGGGGAACGCGACCCGCACCAGCCCGCGATCGGTGGCGGCGAGCAGCAGCGAACCGACCGGGGTGTCGAGCGTCCGGTACGCGACGTCGAGGAGTCCTGCCTCCGCCGCGACCACGGCGAGCCGCTCACGCAGTTTCTGCTCGACCGCTGAGTCCAACGGGTACAGGGAGTAGACGATGTCGGGCATGTTCATGTGAAGTCTCCACTCACAGAGATCGAGAGGGTCTTGCGTAGCGCCGCAACGCCGTCCGCGGCCGCCCGCCGCGACGCGGCCGGGGAGTTGCCCAGGATCACCGCGATCTCGCTGTACGGCAGCCCGGCCAGATAGTGGTACGCCACCGCGGCCCGCTGCTTCACCGGCAGGGCGCCGACCGCCTTCCACAACTCCGGATCGTCGGAGCCGGGAAGTCCGCGGTCGGTGGTCTGCTCCGGCAGTTCCTCGGTGGGGACGGGCCGCCGGTCGCGCGCACGGATGTGGTCGAGCGCTTTGCGGTGCGCGATCGTCACCAGCCACGCCTCCACGTTGCTGTCCGGACTCAGATCGGGGTAGGCACGCATCGCGGCGATGAACGTCTCCGACCAGGCGTCCTCGGCGTCCACCGGACCGACCACGGCCTGGCAGACCCGCAGGACCGTCGAGCCGTGCTCGGCCACGACGTCTTCGAACGGCTTCAGGGTCATGAGCTCAGCCGGAGTCCCGCCCGTTCCGCCTCACGTTCGAGCAGGAATCGTTTGCGGTCGAGCCCACCCGCGTATCCGGTCAGGTTGCCGTTGCTCCCGATGACGCGGTGGCACGGCACGATGATGCTGATCGGATTTCTGCCGTTCGCGGCGGCCACCGCACGAACCGCGGTGGGGGTGCCGAGGGAGTCGGCCAGCTGACCGTACGTCCATGTCTCGCCGTAGGGGATGGTGCGGAGGGCGCCCCACACCCGCTGCTGGAACGGGGTGCCCCGTGCGGCCAGGGGAACGGTGAACTCGGTGCGTCGACCGTCGAAGTATTCGGCGAGCTGGGTGGTGGCCTCGTCGAATCCCGCCGGGTCGCGCACGCCGAACGTCGCGGGATCGGGCTGATGCCGGTGTTCGGCCATGTAGATGCCGCTCAGCACCCCGTCGACGCTCACCAGCGTCAAGGGGCCGATCGGCGAATCGATGACAGTGTGTGCTGCGCGGTCGGCGTTCACGGTGCCAATCCTTCCAGGTGTGCGGGCCTCTGAAAGGTAGACGTCTGCCACGACCGAAACGTGAGGTGCGGGAGAGCATCGGGCAGGATGGGCCGATGGCTCTCGTACACCTCGGCCCCCGCGACCTGGTTCGCACCGTCACCGGGATCGCCCGCTGGTCGGTGGACACCGCTGACCTACTCGTCTCACTCCCCGGCCGAATCGGCCTCCTGCTGGACCAGGTCGAGGTGCTGATCGCACGCATCGACGTGATCAGCGACGGCGCGGAGATCGCGGTCGCGAGGGCCACCGCCGTGTCGGACTCCGCGGCCACCGTGGTCGCGACCGCCGCGGGCACGTCCGCGTCCGCACAGACCCTGCTCGACCTCTACGAGCCGCTCGCGAAGAAGGCCGCCCCGTTGGCGCAGCGGTTCGTCGACGACCTCACCGAGGAGGAACTCCGCGCGGCGATCGGGTTGGTGAATCATCTCCCCGAGCTGACCATGCGCATGGAGGGGCTCCTGCCGATCCTGGCGACCCTCGATACCGTCTCCCCCGAGATCCACCAGCTCCTCGAGGAAGTCCAGGGGGTACGCCAGGCGATCCAGGGCGTCCCGGGTTTCAAGTTCTTCCGCAAACGCGGCGAGGCCCAGGAAGACGAGGACTAGGCGCGGTACCCGTCCGTGCCGGCGCGCCCGACCACGAGCTTCGGGACCACCGCCCGCGACGACAGCCGCAGCAGCGCGTCGACGAGTTCGACGATGTCGTTCACCTCGATCATCGCCTCGGGCGGGATGGTCTCGTGGATCCACGCGGACATGTCGGTGTCGACGTACGCGGGGGCGAGCGCGGTCGCGGAGACTCCGTTGCCCGATTCCTCCACGTTCAGCGTCTCGGTGAGGGAGATCAGCGCGGCCTTGGTCGCCCCGTAGACGGCGAGTCCGGCTTCCGCATAGACGCCGGTGATCGACGCCAGCGCGATGACCTTGGCCCCGCGTCCCGGGTTCTCCGCGGCACCGGCCCGGAGCAGCGGCAGCGACTGCTGCAAGAGGCTGAAGGGCGCCCGCAGATTGACTCCCAGGCTCTTGTCGAATCGGCGCAACGGAAATTCGCCGATGGCGCCGGCGGTTCCGACACCGGCGTTGAGCACCAGTGCGTTCAGCGAGCCGAACGCGTCGGCGTGCGCCTCGACGACCCGTCCCGCGGACTCCTCGTCGGCGAGATCGCCCGCGGCCACGACCACGTCTTTCGCCCCGGCGGCCCGCAGGTCGGCGGCCACCGAGTCGAGCCGTTCACGGTCGCGTGCGGTGATCGTCAGCCCGTACCCCTGTTCGGCGAGACGGGTGGCGATGCCGAGCCCGATGCCACGCGAGGCGCCGGTGATCAGTGCGGTGCGGCTCACTCGGAATGTCCTTTCAGGGCGCGCAGGCCCGCCGTGATGAATTCGGGCACCGCGGCGCCTGCCTTGTCGAAGCCGTCTCCGACGGTGGCGCCGACCCGGTAGCGGTGGTTGATGCCCTCGGCGATGACCGCGAGCTTGAAGTTCGCGAGCGCCAGGTAGAAGTTCCAGTCGACGAGTTCGCGGCCCGATGCCACGCTGTACCGCTGCGCGAGGTCGTCGGCCGACGGCAGCCGCGGGCTCGTCCAGGCAGCAGGCTCACCGAGCACGAGGTCGAGCGCGGGATGCCGGTAGACGCACATCAGCGCGACGTCGGTGAGCGGGTCACCCAGCGTCGACAGTTCCCAGTCCACCACCGCCGCAACCGTGCTCACGTCACCGGACGCGAGGATGGTGTTGTCGATGCGGTAGTCGCCGTGCACGATCGACGACTCCGACTGCGCCGGAATCGATTCGACCAGGGCGGCGTACAGGCGGTCGACGTCCGCGGAATCCTCCGTCTTCACCCGGCCCCACTGACTCGCCCACAGCTTGACCTGCCGGGACACGTACCCGTCCGGGCGGCCGAGTTCACCCAGCCCGACGGCCGCATAGTCGACGTTGTGCAACGCACCGAGCACGCGCACCAGCTCGTCGGTGCACGACTCGACGTCGTCGTCGGACAGCGCCTCGAGGTCCGATTTGGTGCGGATCACCTGACCGGTCACGTGTTCCACCACGGTGAACGGCGCGCCCATCACGCTGTCGTCCTCGCACAGCGCGACGGTGGCGGCGACCGGGACGTCGGTCCCCTGCAGCGCGGAGGTGATGCGGAACTCGCGGGCCACGTCGTGCGCCGAGGGTGTGAGCCCCGCGGTGGGCGGCCTTCGCAGCACCCACCGCGAGGAGTCATCGAAGATCGCGTAGGTGAGGTTGGACTTTCCTCCCGCGATCAGGTCGGCCCGTAACTCACCCTCGACGGGGACGTTCGAGTCCGACAGGAACTTCTGCAGTGCAACGAGATCGAGCCCGCGATGTTCGCTCATGCGCCCGCCTCCCGGGCGGCCTTCTTCGCGGCACCGACGACGCGCTTGGCGATCGCCCAGCGGTGAACCTCCGAGGGGCCGTCGTACACCCGGAACGGCCGGACCTCACGGGACAGCCGGGCGAGGGGCAGATCTCCGGACACCCCGAGACCGCCGCACATCTGCACCGCGTTGTCGACGATCCGGAAGATCGCCTCCGCGGCGTAGGTCTTCGCGATGGACGTCGAATTGCTCGCGTGCCCGCCCTGGTCGAGTTCCCAGCACGCCCGCGTCAACAGCGCCCGGGTGGCGGCGATGTCGATCTCGTTGTCCGCGATCATCTTCTGGATCATGCCGAGGTCACCCAGCTTGCTCCCGAAGCCCTCGCGTTTCGCGACGTGCGCGACGGCGACGTCGTGACCGCGGCGCGCGGCGCCGAGCCAGCGCATGACGTGGGTCATCCGGGCGGGACCGAGACGGACCTGGGCGTAGGCGAATCCCTGGTCGACCTCACCGAGAACCCCGCTGTCGGGAACGAACAGGTCCTCGAAGAACACCTCGCAGTGCCCGCCGATCATGGCGCGGTCGAGGGTGTCGATGTGGCGCCCCACCGTCAGCCCCTCGGCGTCGGCCGGTGTGAGGAACATGGTGGCACCACCGCGGTCGCCGGGCACACCGGACGTGCGGGCGAAGATGATGAAGAATCCGGCGCCATCGGCTCCGGTGATGAAGTATTTGTGGCCGTTGATCTTCCAGCCGCCGGGCACCTTCTCGGCGCGGGTGGTCAGCGCCGACGGGTCGGAGCCCGCCCCGGGCGAGGGTTCGGTCATGGCGAACGCCGACCGCACGTCGCCCTGCGCCAGCGGTGCCAGGAACCGGTCCTTCTGCTCGGCGCTCGCGATATGCGCGAGCATGTGGACGTTGCCCTCGTCGGGTGCCCCGATGTTCAGCGCGGTCGGGCCGAACAGCGAGTAGCCCGCCGCCTCGAAGACGGGGGCGCGGTCGGTCATGTTCAGCCCGTGTCCGCCGTACTCGACGGGCGCATGCGGCGCGAAGACGCCCGCGTCCTTCGCCGCCTTCTGCAACTCCACACGTAGGGTGTCGCCGCCGGCCGCCGTGATGTCGCCGCCGTGCTCGTCCTCGACGGGCAACACGACATCGCGGATGAACGCCTCGGTCTTCTCGACGAGGGCGGTCACCTCGGGTGCATAGGACAGATCGATCGCCACAACTACCTCCAGTCAGTACGTCGACTCCGGCACCGACCGATCACTCGCTCGGTCGGAGTCGTCCCCGACGATCCCACAGGTTCCGAACCGGGTCAAGCCTCAGTCGGCCGAACCGACGGTGCTCCTCGCGATCGCCAGGTACCGCTCCACCAGTTCGTCGGGCGACAGCGGCCCGTCCTCCCGGTACCAGGTGGACACCGCGACGCACATCGTCACCACGGCGCGGCTCGCATCCTCCGGGAACGGTGTCCGGAACAGACCGGCCGCTACCCCGTCGCGGACGATATCGTCCAGCATCTCCTGCTGCTCGTCCCGCAGCGCGATGTACGCCTGCCGGCTTTCCGGCTCCATGCTCCGCGTCTCGCGGGACGCAACGAAGGCCTGCTCGCGGCGGTACATGTGGAACCGCAGCAGACACTCGATGACCGCGTCGAACCGCTCGCCGGGCGTCGGCCCCGCCTCGGCCACCGCCGCGCGGCTGCGATCGAGCAGATCACGCATCACCACGTTGGTCAGCCCCACCAGCAGCGCCTGCTTGGAGGGGTAATGGTGGTAGAGACCGGGGACGGAGAGCCCCGCGCGTGACGCGATCTCCCGGATCGACGCCCCGTCGTACCCCTTCTCGACGAACGCCTCCAGCGCCGCGGCCAGAACCTTCGGCAGCCCCTGGTCGGTGTACTCACGCCAGGAACTGCCGCGCTGGGTGCCCTCAACCGTCATGAGTCCTACGGTAGAACAGGTACCCGCCGCCGCCCTGCTGCGGTCGCGGGAGTTGACTAGAGTCGAACGAGGTCGCCCAGATCGACAGCCTTCTCCGACAGAGAGCCAGGGACCACCCGATGATCCACGTCCGTCACTCCGCGATCGCCGCCGTACCCCTCCATGTCGCATTCGCCTACATCGACGATTACCGGACAGTCCCCGACTGGATGTTCGGCGTCTCGGAGTTCCGCCCGATCGGGGAATTCGACCAGGGACTCGATTCCACCTTCGACGCGGCCATCCACATCGGACCGAGCACCCTGCGGTCCCGTCTCGAGGTCACCGAATGGGAGTTGGACCGCATCATCACCCTGGCCTCGCTCGACGGCGCCGCCAACTCCTCCACGTGGGAATTCACCGCGCAGGGTGACGACAAGACCGAGATCAGCGTGGACTTCGCGTACAAGCTCCCCAGCGGTCTCACCGGCAAGGCCCTCGGGCTCATCGTCGAGCCGTTCATCGAAACCGCCGTCAAGAACACCGAGGCGACCCTGCGGCACAACCTCGAGGAGCTGTACGCGAAGCGCAGCCGCGGCTAGCGTCCGGGCAGGAAGGCCAGCCGTCCCACCGTCGTCCCCTCACCGAGGCGGGCGATGCCATCCGCCACGTCGGTGAGCCCGAGCCGCTCGCTGATCATCGGCTTGATCTCCCCGGCCGCCGTCATCCTCGTCAGCTCGTCGTGACACTCCCGTATCGCGGCGGGATTGTAGGCGTTGTACAGCCCCCAGTGCAGCCCGATGATCGAGTAGTTCTTGATCAGAGCGTGATTCAACCCCGGTGACGGAATGGTGCCACTCGCGAATCCGATCACGATGATGCGACCCTCGAACGCGATGCACTTGGTCGACTTCGTGTACGAATCGCCGCCCACCGGATCGAACACGACGTCTGCGCCGCGGCCGCCGGTGAAGTCCTTGACGGCCTGGACGAAGTCCTCACTGTGCCGGTCGATCACCAGATCGGCACCGAGATCCCGTGTGTAGTCGGCCTTCTCGGGCCCGCCGACGACGCCGACGACCTTGGCGCCTGCCGCCTTGCCCAATTGGACGGCCGCACTGCCCACACCACCGGCGGCCGCGTGCACGAGCAGGGTCTCACCGGGCTGGAGCTGCGTCCTGCGATGCAGCGCAAACCATCCCGTCTGATACCCGATCGACAGCGCGGACGCTTCCGCATCATCCAGGGCTTCCGGGGCGGGAAACGCGGTGGCCGACGACATGATCGCCAACTCGGCGAACCCGCCGTGCGGGAGGCTCGGCATGCCGATCACGCGGTCGCCGACGGAGAACCCGGTGACGCCCTCGCCCAGCCCCACCACCTCTCCGCACAGCTCAACACCGGGAGTGAACGGAAGCGGCGGCTTGATCTGGTACTCACCGCGGCAGAGCAGCACATCCGGGAAGTTGGCGGCCGCGGAGAGCACCTTGACCAGCAACTCCCCAGGCTTCGGTTCGAGGTCGGGGACGTCCTCGAACGTCAGGACGTCCCTCGGCTGACCCAATTCGTGTACGCGCCACGCCTTCATCGATCAGTCCTTCGGTCCGCCGGCGACGTAGACGACCTGCCCCGACACGAATCCGGCACCCTCGCTGACGAAGAACGATGCGGTGTGCGCGATGTCCTCGGGCTGCCCGACCCGGTTCACCGGGATCTGCGACGCCGCCGCCTTCTTGAAGTCCTCGAAGCCGACGCCCACGCGCTCCGCGGTCGCGGCGGTCATCTCGGTCTCGATGAATCCGGGCGCGATCGCGTTCGCGGTCACGCCGAACTTCCCGAGTTCGAACGCGAGGGTCTTGGTGAAACCCTGCATGCCCGCCTTGGCCGCGGAGTAGTTGACCTGCCCGCGGTTACCGAGTGCCGAGGTGCTCGACAGGTTCACGATGCGGCCGAACTTGGCCTCCACCATGTACTTCTGCACGGCCCGCGACATCAGGAACGCACCGCGCAGGTGCACGTTCATCACGGCGTCCCAGTCGTCAACGGTCATCTTGAACAGCAGGTTGTCGCGGGTGATCCCGGCATTGTTGATCAGGATCGTCGGGGCGCCCAGTTCGGTCGCGACCCGCTCGACCGCCGCGGCGACCGAGGCCTCGTCGGCCACGTTCGCACCCACCGCCAGCGCCTCGCCGCCGGCGGACTTGATGGCGTCCACCGTTGCCGCGCAGGCGGCCTCGTCGAGGTCGAGGACGGCGACCGCGTAGCCGTCGTCGGCCAGCCGCTTCGCGACGGCGGCGCCGATTCCCCTGGCCGATCCGGTGACGATCGCGGTTCTACGTTCCTGGCTCACTGTTTCCTCCATGCTGATTGTTCTCGGTCTTCGTACGATGTTTACGCAGTTCTCTTTCGAACAGGGTCAGGACGACTGGGCGAGAAGTGCAGCCTGATAGCGGCGCATGCCACGGATCCAACGGTCGTAGTCGGCACCCTTGTGCCGGTACATCTCGAGCACCTCGGGGTGCGGCAGGATCAGGAACTGCTCGGCTTCCATTGCGGCGAGCACGCATTCGGCCACCTCGGATGGTTCGAGCACTGTCCCCGCGGTGGTGACGGCGCGGGCCGCGGTCGCCGAGAGTGCGGCGTCGTCGGTGAGGAGTTTGGTGTTCACGCCCATGGGGCACAGACAGCTGACGCGAACTCCCTTGTCGCCGTATGTGACCGACAGCCATTCGGCGAATCCGACGGCGGCGTGCTTCGTCACCGAGTAGGGGGCGGAACCGATCTGGGTGAGGAGGCCGGCTGCCGAGGCCGTACTGACGAAGTACCCCTCTCCGCGCTCGATCCAGCCGGGAATCAGGCGGCGTGCCGCCCGGACGTGCGCTCGGACGTTCACGTCGAAAGCGAGGTCCCACATGGCATCGTCGGGTTCGAGCTGGTCGCCTGCCGCGACGCCCGCATTGGCGAAGTAGAGGTCGACGGGACCGAAGGCCTGTTCCGCGGCGTCGATGACCGACGCGATCTGTGCGTCGTCGGAGGCGTCACCACCGCGGGCGATCGAGGCCCCTGGACTCGTCGCGTTGATCCGGTCCGACACTGCCCGGGCCGAGGCGGCATCCAGATCGGTGACGACGACCCTGGAGCCTTCGGCGGCGAGCCGCTCCGCGAGTGCACTGCCGATTCCGCCCCCGCCACCGGTGACGATGGCGACCTTCTGAGCAACCTGCACGAGATTCCTCCCTCGCGGGGACACGGACGTGACCCCAGTCTTCCACAGAAATTACCTGAATCCGGTGTCGGATTCAGCTTTGTCGACCTGAGTGTCCCATCCGCCCTCGGACGGAGCTCAGCTCCGCTCGGGGAACCGCAGCCCGTTCGCCCAGATACGCGTCGTGGTGAACACGACGTCGTCGAAGTCGACGGGCGTGCCGTCGTCGCCGTTCGTGTTGGCCACGAAGACGTTGTACGCGAACCGGCTGACCATCCCCGACAACGCCCGCGACGCCAGCATCGGGTCCAGCTCCGCGTCGGCGATGCCCCGCGCCTGCAGCTCCGCGATGCCCCGCGCATTGCGGGCGATGAACGCGTCGGCCCGCTGACGGCGCAGATCCGCGAACGCCGGGTCGATGTGCGCCACCTGCTCGAGGAGGCCCATCAGCTTGGCGTTGCGCCGGTAAGCCTCCAGGTAGGCGCGGTTGCTCGCCTCCAGAACCGCATACGGATCGTCGGTGTCCTGCACCCGCTTCATGCCCGGGTGCATCATGTCTTCCTGCGCCACCTCGAGCACGGCGGCGAACACCTGCTCCTTGTTGTCGAAGTAGGTGTAAAACGAGCCCGTCGAGCAGTTCGCTTCCTTCGTGATGTCCGTGAGCCGGGCATCGAGGTACCCGGACCGCTCGAACACCGTCCGTGCAGCCGCCACCAATGCCGCGCGCGTGCGTGCACCGCGAGCGGTCGCCGGCGGCTCCCGCAGCAGGTCGGTGGCCGCCATCGACGGGGCGGGCTGATCGTCCCACTCTTCATGGACGGTGCGCGTGGTCATTTCCTACTTATACGCCAGCGCAGCAGCACCGCCCAACCCGACGCTCATGTGATGGTGATGCCGCCGTCCACCGCGATCGTCTGCCCCGTGACGTATGCGGCGGCATCCGACGCGAGCCAGACCACGGTCGCCGCCAGCTCCGCCGGATCACCGAGGCGACCGAGAACCAGACGCGACTTCATCGATTCGAGGTACCCGTCCTGGTACTGGTCCGTCATCTCCGTCTCGAAGAATCCGGGAGCGATCGCATTCACCCTGATGCCCTTGCGGGCACCCCATTGCTGCGCCAGATCGCGGGTCAGGCCGATCACCCCGGCCTTGCTCGCGGCATACGCGGCCTGCGGAAGTCCCGCGGTCGTGAGGCCCAGCACGCTCGCGATGTTCACGATCGCGCTGCCCGGCTTCATGACCTTGCCCGCCGCCTGCGCAGCCCAGTACGAACCGTGCAGGTTGATGTCGACGACCTGCCGGAACTGCTCCGGAGTCTCCCTCGTCGCGGGAACGGCCGTTCCGACGCCGGCGTTGTTGACCAGCACGTCCACCCGGCCGAACTTCGCCATGGTCTCGTCGATCATGTTCTGCGCCTGAGCCGGGTCGGCGATGTCCGTCGCGACGCACAGCGCCTGACGTCCCGCGGCCCGCACCAGTTCCGC
The DNA here is from genome assembly GCF_042674125.1 of Rhodococcus sp. NPDC056960. NCBI lineage: Bacteria > Bacillati > Actinomycetota > Actinomycetes > Mycobacteriales > Nocardiaceae > Rhodococcus > Rhodococcus sp. NPDC056960. The sequence continues at coordinate 118,368 of NZ_JBHURF010000007.1, forward strand.
GGTCTTCTCGAGACGGTCGGTGCGACGCGCGGCCAGCACCACGTCGGCACCGGCCTCCGCCGCGGCCTGCGCGAACGCAACCCCGAGACCCGACGACGCACCGGTCACGACGACCACCCGATCGGTCAAGCTGAACTTGTCGAGAACGGACATACGAAGCGACTCCTTTGTCGTCGGGCTACGGGGTCGGGCTCAGAGGCCGAGGTCGCGGCCGATCAGTTCCTTCATGATCTCGTTGGAACCGGCCCAGATCTTGGTGACACGCGCATCCATCCACGCGCGGGCAGCGCGGTACTCGGTCATGAATCCGTAGCCGCCGTGCAGCTGGACGCAATGATCGAGGACCTCGTTCTGCACCTGGGCGGTCCACCACTTGGCCTTGGCGGCATCGACCGCGGTGAGCTCACCGTCCGCATGTGCGGCGACGCAGTTGTCGACGTAGGCCTGGGTGACCTCCACGCGGGTGACCAGATCGGCGAGGAGAAACTTGTTCCACTGCAGCGAGCCGATGGGCTGCCCGAATGCCTTGCGGTCCTTCGCGTACTGGATCGTCTCCTCGAGGATCGGCGCGGCGTGCGCGATGTTCGAGACCGCGGCACCGACACGCTCCTGCGGCAGCATCTCCATCATGTGGATGAAGCCGCGGTCGATCTCGCCGATGATGTTCGCCGACGGAACTCGCACGTTCTCGAAGAACAGCTCGGCGGTGTCGGACTCGTGCTGGCCGACCTTGTCGAGCTTGCGTCCGCGCTCGAAACCCTCCATCCCCGTCTCGACGGCGAACAGGGTAATGCCCTTGGACTTCTTCTCGGGGCTGGTGCGGGCCGCGACGATCACCAGGTCGGCGTTGTAACCGTTGGTGATGAACGTCTTCGACCCGTTGATGATCCAGTCGTCGCCGTCCTTGACTGCCGTGGTCTTGAGCGAGGCGAGGTCGGAACCGCCGGAGGGCTCGGTCATACCGATGGCGGTGAGCAGCTCACCGGTGCAGAACTTCGGCAGCCAGCGCTGCTTCTGCTCCTCGGTCGTGAGCTGCACGAGGTACGGCGCGACGACGTCGGCGTGAATACCGAAGCTCGACGACACGGCGGCACTGGCTCGCGAAAGCTCCTCGGCGAGAACCGCGTTGAACCGGTAGTCACCGGCCTCGCTTCCGCCGTACGCCTCGGGAACCTCGAGTCCCAGGAATCCGTTGCGACCGGCTTCGAGCCAGATCTCACGGTCGATGAAGCGCTGCGCGATGAGCTTGTCGGCTACGGGCAGCAGGTTGCGGTTCACGAACTCCCGGGCCGATTCGCGGAATGCCTCGTGATCGGGGCCGTACAGGGTGCGTCGCATGACCGCTCCTTCTGGATGTCGAGCTTGACTGGTTCACGCTTCAGGCATGTAAGCGTGTGCTTATTTTCTAAGCGCTTGCTTATAGTGATGGTGCGGCGCGGTATTGTCAACAGCCGCGCAGCCGAGGATGGAGAAAGACATGAGCGAATCACCCAGCCAGGTGATCAGCCCGTCCAAGGCTGCCGCCCGCATCCGAGCCGCAGCCGTCGATGCGTTCGCGACCAGCGGTTACGGCGGCACCACCACCCGCGAGATCGCCGCCCGACTCGACATGAGCCCGGCCGCGATGTACCCGCATTACCGGTCCAAAGAGGAGCTGCTCTTCGCGATCAGTTACGAAGGCCACACCGCGGCGCTCGACGTCGTGACGAGTGCAGACCTCCCCGACGAGGCGCCCTCGACGAGGCTGCAGGCGCTGATCGGCGCGTTCGCGAGCTGGCAGGCCACCCACCACGCGCAGGCTCGCGTCGTGCAGTACGAACTCAATGCACTCACCCCCGAGCACTATCGCGACGTGGTGAAACTGCGCCGCGACATCACGCACATCGTTCGCGCCGTCGTCGACGCCGGAGCCGCATCCGGCGAATTCACCGTGCCCGACGGCGAAGGCGTCACCCTCGCCCTCATGTCGCTGTGCGTCGACATCTGCCGTTGGTTCCCGGCCGGCGCGTACACGGAGCCCGAAGCTGTCGCGGACCTCTACGCGGACCTCGCCATGCGCATGGTCGGTGCCGGCTGACTATTGCCACGAGGGCGTTTCGACAGCTACGATAGAACATACGTTCGATTCGGGGGATTCGAAGCCGCGGGGGGTCGGGGTGGATGTATCAGGGGTCGTCGAGTTTCTGGCCGAGTTGCCGAATCTCGACAGGAACGTCGGCGATGCGGCGCGCATCGACCTACTCCGCAACCTGGAAGAAGTGAAGGCTGCCTGCGCCGGCGTGCAAGCCCGCGTCACCGCAGACCTCGACGCTTCCATTCGCGCCTCACGAGCAGAGCGTGACGTGCCCGTGTCGCAACGAGGCCGAGGAATCGCCAACCAGGTGGCACTGGCGCGACGCGACTCCCCGTTCCGGGGCGGCCGCCATCTCGGAATGGCCACCGCCCTGGTCCACGAGATGCCCTGCACCTTGGCGCTACTCGAAAGAGGTGTGCTCAGTGAGTGGCGGGCAACGATCCTCGTCCGCGAAACCGCGTGCCTGACGCGAGAAGATCGCACGGCACTCGATCACCTGCTCTGCGCCGACCCGGCAACACTGGACGGGCTCGGCGATCAGGCGGTGTGCGCGAGAGTCCGCGCGGCGGCCGCCGAAGTCGACGCCGAAGCCATGGTGCGGCGGGCCCGCAAGGCCGTGTCGGATCGACGGGTCACCTCGCGTCCCGCACCGGACACCATGGCCTACGTCAGCGACCTACTGCCGGTCGCCCAAGGCGTGGCTGTGCACGCCACCCTCGCTCGTGACGCCGATTCCATTCTCGCCGCCGGCGACGACCGCACCCGGTCGCAGATCATGGCCGACCTCCTCGTATCCCGTGTCACCGGCGCACCCCACACCGCGACGGCACCTCCAATCACCGTCAATCTGGTCATCTCCGACCGCGCCCTCCTCGGCGGTGGGTCCGAACCTGCCCACGTGCAGGGATACGGACCCATCCCTGCCGCACTCGCCCGGCACTGGATATCGGAGGCGGTCCAGGCCACGGCCGATCCGGACACCGGCGACGAAGCACGGGTCACGCTGCGCCGTCTGTACGCAAACCCAGGGTCGGGGGCGCTGACCGCCACCGAGTCCCAGGCCCGGTGCTTCCCCGCCGGGTTGGCGAGGATGATCGACCTGCGAGATCGAACGTGCCGCACGCCGTGGTGCGATGCCCCGATCCGGCATCACGACCACATCCAACCCCGCGAATTCGACGGACCCACCACCGCACACAACGGCGCCGGCCTATGCGCTGCCTGCAACTACGCCAAACAAGGCGCCGGGTGGCACTCCACGCCGCGTCAACAACCCCGCGGTCAGCACAAAATCGAGATCTACACCCCCACCGGACACCGGTACCAGTCAACGGCACCGCCGCTACCGAAACCGTTGCTGTTACGCGAAGTTCAGACCACTTCGAACGTGGAACGCATCCTCATAGATTTTCTCCACACAGCGTGAACATCAGCTCGCTGCGCACCAAGCCGAACGACACAACCGTGCGGTAGCATCTCCGCACGCGGCCGTGGGGGTCCTGTCGAGTACTGGGGGGATGGGAATGAGCAAAACACTGCGTCTTGACGACGACGCAATCCAGAAGTGCGTCGGCGTGTGCAACACGATGTTGGAGCAGGTCCGCGATGCGATTAAGGAAGCAGACCGCCTTCGCATGGTCACCGGCTTCGGAGGCTTCACCTCCGCGCATGAGCTGCAGGAAGGCTATCAATCAAAATTCACCGGCAATGCCGCGTCAGTGCATCAACGCCTTAGTCAGTTCCGTGACGCAATTATTCTGATGCGCGATACCTTTGCGGCCGGCGGCGAAGCCTTTGGGAACGCTGACAGCGCAATCCGACAAGCCCTTGGTGCAATCCAGGAGGACACTCCAGCATGAGACGTTCCCTTTCGTGGATCGGCATTGCGTCGACCACCATGGCGCTGGTGGGGTGCACAGCGAGCGCGACAACTGAGTCGGATCCGCCAACGTCATCCACCCGTGTCCCGCGCCACGTGGATGAATCAACTCGCCCTCAGGTCGTCTTCGATCCGTGCCTCGACATTCCCGACGAAGCTCTGCTGGAAGCAGGGTACGACCCGAATAGCGAAAAGAACGCGGACTTCCCTGCGAAGAGTTACACATTCCTAGGCTGTTCGTATGATTCCACCGACGGCCTCTATGGAATGAACGCTTTGTCCGGGAATATCACTTGGGCTGAGGAGCAAGAAAAGTCTAAGGACCACGCCACAGAGATTCAGGTTAACGGTCGTCGGGCGCTCCTGAAGTTTAACCCTGAAGTAAGAAATGCGTGCGATCTCAGCATTGAAACCCCCTTCGGCATGTTCGGCCTAACTCGGAGCCTGTTCCCCGATTACGCTGGGCCTGCTCCCGAACCCGAATGGTGCGCTGGCCTCGAAGACACCGCCCGCATTTTCGAGCGCTACATTCCGAAGGAGGACTGAGCCGTGCCGCCAAAGGATGCCGTGTCCGCGATCCTCGACTCGCTAAGTCCGAATGGCGCAGGCGAGCAACGCCGCACTGGCCTGCAGAACTCGGCGGATAAGCTCATTGAAGGAACAGGAACAGACGACCCGTACATCCAGACCATGGAGAGCTTCCACGGTATGGGTCACGAAGAAATGTACGCAAAGGTGCAGACCATGGTTCCCGACGCGATCGGTGAACTTGCCCAGGCCTGCCACAACATCTCGAACTCCCTCCCCCTTGCCTTCGGATTCGCAGTCCTCCGCAATACGATTTCTGAACGATGGGAGGGTGCCGCAGCTGATGCCGCGGCACAGGCGACCGAGAAACTCGCTGCAACCAGTGGCCAATTGACATCGAGTATCGCCGCAATCGCAGTCAAGCTCGATATCCTGAGCAGTGCAGCGGCGGATGTGAAAGCGTCTGTGCCCCAGCCAACTAGTTCTCCGAGCGTGCTGTCTCATTTGCCACTCAGTCCTGTTGCGGCGGAGGCGTCCGAGACTGCACGGGAAGCGGCACGGCTCGAGGCAGTTCGGAAGTTGGAAGCGATCTATGTCCCGAACTACCGCGATGTCGGCACGAACGTCCCGCAACTGCCGGAGCCGTATACACCTTCGGGAGTCGGTACCGGATCCGACGGTGTGTCGAGTACCCACGGAACGGTTCCTCACAGCTCGAGCCCCTGGAGCCCGACCAACGGCGACTCCTCCTCCGCCTTGGGCGGCGGGGATGCGTCCGTGAACGGCGAGGGCTCGGCGGATGTGGAGTCATCGGCGGACGCTGCTGCTGCGAATACGTCCGCGGCGAATGCGGACGCCGCTGCAAGCCAGGCCGCTGCCAACCAAGGCGCAGGCCCCGGCTCCGCCGCGCAGACTTCGGCCGCAAATGCGCAGAATGCGGCCGGTACCGGCTCGCAGTCAGGGAGCGGGGCAGGCGTTGGCGGCTACGGCGGAACCGGTGGGTCGAGCTCCAGCGGATCGGGCGTCGGAGGCTCGGGCTCGGCGGCGAGCGTGCGCCGGAAGAATGACAGGCGCGACTCGGAATCCTCGACGAGCGGTGTGGTTCCGGGAAGCCCGATCCCGCCCGGTGGCGCCGCGGCGGGTGCGGGCGCGGCAGCCGCCGCCGCAGCGGCGACGCCGGTGAAACCGAGCATGAGTCGACCCGGGATGGGCATGGCACCAGGGATGATGGGCGCCCCCGGACGGGGTCCGGCAGGCAACGGCGACGGCGACACGGAGCACCAGACGCCGAGTTACCTCATCACCGTCGACAACGGCAACGACCTGATCGGCAAACTCGACCCCGTCGCACCCCCGGTAATCGGCGCATGAACTGGCTGCTGACGTCGGCCCAGTTCATGTGTCTTTGGGAGGCAACGGATCTCGACCGTATGCCGTACCCGTTGCAGTATCGGTCCGCCGCAGCGACCGAAGACCGGTACGCCGTGCAGCAGCGCGAACTGGAGCAGTGGCGGACGGCACTGGACGAGCCGAACCTGGTCGCGGCGATCGAGGCGCTGCGGCATCCACAGTTGTCGGTGACTGTGCTCGCTCCCTCCCCCGAACTCGACTCCGGGCTTCGGCGGAGGGGCAGCATCCGCGGCCGGGTCGCCGTCGTCGCCGAACAACTACGTGGCGCACCCGGTCGCGGCGACATCCGGATCGACGCCGGCACCGAGGGTGTCGACTGGCTCACCACCCAGCTCGTGAAGGGTCTACCCGACTGCCCGCCCGGACGGACGGCGTCGCTGACCGCGCACCCCGACGACGTCGAGGCTCGAAACACCGGGTCTTTGGTCCTGCAGAACGCCCGCGTCTCCGACGGCACCCTCCTGCGCAGGGTCGTCGGCCGACCGCGGACGGGCATCGGATATATCTGCATCCGGGGTGCGCGCAGTGGGCTCGACGAGCCTGTTCTGGGCGAGCTGACCTGGATCGACGTCGAAGGGGACGGCCGCTACCTCTATCACCAGGACGACCGCGTTCACCTGCGACCGGCGACAGCCCGGGTGGTTCAGGAGGAGCTGTCGAAACGCGTGTCGGCAGCCGCCGCGAACCCTTCGCCGACCAGCGACTGAGCGTTACCCTTGTGCCATGGCCGATCGGGACAGGGATGGGACGGGGAAACCCCTCAATGCGCGACCCCGCGACGAACTCGGCCGCCCCCTGCCCCACGACGCCGAGGGGGTGCCGCGCATCCCGGACGATGTGCGGTTGCCGCCCGACGAGGCGATCACCGAGGCCCAGCGGCTGCTCGACCACGGCATGCCGTTCCACGCCCACGAAATCCTCGAAGGCACGTGGAAGATTGCCCCCGAGGACGAGCGGGAACTGTGGCAGGGACTCGCACAACTCGCAGCGGGTCTCACCCACCTGATGCGGGGCAACAAGACCGGCGCACGGTCACTGCTGCGCCAGGGCCACGACCGGATACGGCACTACGAGGTGGAGGCGCCGCACGGCCTCGACATCTCCGGACTACTGATGTGGTCCGACCACCTGACGGACGAGATCGATCGCGTCGACCCGCTTCCGGCGACGCCCGTACCCCGATTGAGAATCCCCTGATGACTCTGCTCCCCATGTTCCCGCTGGGTTCGACGATGCTGCCCGGTCAGCAGCTTCCCCTCCACGTCTTCGAACCCCGCTACCAGGAACTGGTCCGCGACTGCCTCGACGCACCCGACGGTCCCCGGTTCGGCGTGGTGCTCATTGCGCGCGGCAACGAGGTCGGCGGCGGCGACGTGCGCCACGACATCGGCACCATCGCGCGGATCGAATCGCATGCCGCGATCGGCGACGGCCGGTACGAGCTGTTCTGCCGCACCGAGGAACGCATCAAGGTGTCGAAGTGGTTGCCCGACAATCCGTATCCGATCGCCGAGGTGGATGTGTGGCCGGACGAGAACACCGGCACCCAGACAGCGGACTACGAGTTCCCCGCGCTGATCGAGAGACTCGAATTCTTGTACGGCCTGCTCCGTCGTCTCGCGACGGAGACAGGCAATGCTCCGCCCGACGTTCCCGTCATCGGCGGTTTCCGCGGTGCGCTGGGTACGAGGCTGTACGAGATCGCCACCTACATTCCGATGGGTGACGCCGACCGTCTGCAGATCCTCGCTGCGGCGGGCGCGGACGAACGCTTGCGGGAGGTCTCGGAGGCGATCGAGAACGCCGTCGAAATGGTGCAGTTTCGGCTGATGTGATGTAGCCCTCCCCCTGGTTGGTCAAGAGCACTCCGGGGAGGGTGTAGTGTTGTCAATGCAACGCGGGGTGGAGCAGCTCGGTAGCTCGCTGGGCTCATAACCCAGAGGTCGCAGGTTCAAATCCTGTCCCCGCTACCAAGTGGAAACGGCTCCGGAGATATCAATTCTCCGGGGCCGTTTTCGTTGTTCCACATCCTCCAGGACTAGAACGTATTCTCATACGTGAGCCTCAGGAGGGACCGTGCAGCTCGCCGACGTCGATCTCTACAATCCGAACACCTTCGCCGAGGGCGTGCCCCACGAGATGTTCGCCACGTTGCGGCGGGAGGCTCCCGTCTACCGGCACTTCGACGATCGGGGCAACCCCTTCTGGTGCGTTACCCGTCACGCCGACATCGTGACGGTGAACCGGGACGCGGAGACGTACTCGTCGTGGCGGGGCGCCACCTACATCGACGACCTGAGCCCCGACGATCTGGCGGGCCAGCAGCTGATGATGCTCAACATGGACCCACCGGGCCATACGGCGCTGCGGAAGATCGTGAGCAAGGGATTCACACCCCGCCGCATCGGTCAGCTGCACGAGATTCTCGCGAGACGGGGTCGCAGCATCGTCGACGCGGTGATCGAGCGTGGTGAGTGCGACTTCGTCGTCGATATCGCGTCCGAGCTTCCCCTTCAGGCGATTGCCGATTTCCTGGGTGTGCCTCAGGAAGATCGCAAGCTCATCTTCGACCTGACGAACCAGATGATCGGTTCGTCGGATCCGGAGTTCCATCTCGCGGAGGGACAGGAACGCGAGGCGGCGGCGCAGATGTTCGCCTACAGCCTGGCGATGTTCGAGGACCGCAAAAGGCACCCCCGCGACGACATCGCGACGGCCCTGATCCAGGCCGACGTGAATGGGGAGAAGCTCGGCGAACTCGATTTCAACATGTTCTTCCTGCTGCTCGCGGTCGCGGGCAACGAGACCACCCGCAACGCCATCTCCCACACCCAACTGGCGCTGATGGAGCATCCCGAGGAGCGCCGCAAGGTACTCGACGACCCGTCGAAGCTCGACGCGCTGATCGAGGAGGGTTTGCGGTGGGCCACACCGGTCATGCAGTTCCGGCGCACCGCGACCAGGGATACGGTGCTGCACGACGTCGAGATCGCCGAGGGCGACCGGGTGGTCATCTGGCACATGTCCGGGAATCGGGACGAGGCGGTATTCGACGACCCCTGCCGGTTCGACATCGACCGGCCGACCGGCCACTTCTCGCAGCACATTGCGTTCGGCGGCGGCGGTCACCATTTCTGCCTCGGCGCCAACCTCGCTCGCGCCGAGATGAAGGTGATGCTGGGCGAGATCCTGCGTCGCATGCCCGACATGGAGCAGACGGCGCCGGCGCAGCGCCTCCGCTCGAACTTCATCAACGGGCTGAAGCACCTGCCGGTGGCGTTCACACCCGGACCGATCCCCTAATTTGTCCCTTCCCGGGGCACCTCGTCGTGCAATGATCTGAGTCGTCGAATTCGGACCACGAAGGGGCATCATGCAGCATCGAGAATCGTCCTTCGCCGGCGTGGGCGGGATTCCCATCGTCTACGACGTGTGGCTCCCCGAGCGGCGCCCGCGCGGCGTGCTGGTTCTGTGCCACGGATTCGGTGAGCATGCCCGCCGCTACGACCACGTGATCGAGCGGCTCGGAGAACTCGACCTCGCGATCTATGCGCCCGACCACCGCGGTCACGGGCGGTCGGGCGGCAAACGGGTCCGCCTGAAGGATTGGACGGAGTTCACGGACGACCTGCACCAGTTGTTCGGTATCGCCTCGACGGACTGGCCGGGAGCCGACCGGTTCCTCCTCGGACACAGCATGGGTGGTTCCATCGCGCTGACCTACGCGCTCGATCACCAGCAGGATCTGAAGGCGCTCATGCTGTCCGGGCCTGCGGTCGACGTCACGAGGGGGACGCCGCGGATCGTGGTCGAGATCGGCAAGCTGCTGGGACGCATCCTCCCCGACGTTCCCGTCGAGTCGCTCGACGCGAAATTGGTCTCCCGCGATCCGGCGGTCGTGGCGGCGTACGAGGCGGATCCCCTCGTCCACCACGGGAAGGTGCCTGCCGGTATCGCCCGCGGAATGATTCTCGCTGCCGAACATTTGCCGGAGCGTCTGCCGTCGTTGACGGTTCCCCTGCTCCTCCAGCACGGCCGCGACGACGGACTCGCCAGTGTGAAAGGTACGGAACTCATCGCGGAGTACGCGGGTTCGGAGGATCTCACGGTGGAGATCTACGAAAACTTGTTCCACGAGGTATTCAACGAACCGGAGAACGAAGAGGTACTCGACGATCTCGTCGAGTGGTTGCGGCCGCGCGTTCAGGCCTGACTTCGGCGGTGGTGATGTGCACCCCCGGGCGAGGGATGCCAGGATGGGCGGATGAAACGTCACGTCACCGCCACTCTCGACATCGATGTCACCGACGCCACCAGTCTCGAATTCAAGATCGCGGTGGCCCGGACACCCGGTGCGGAGTTGTCCGAGTCGTTGACGTTCACCCACGACGGTGACCGCGTCGAGGCGCGAGAGATCCTGGCGGAGAACGGCACTCGAGTGCACTTGCTGAGCAGCCCTCCCGGATCGCTGCACGTCGAATACTTGGCTTCGGTTGCGGGCAAAGCCGATTCACCCCCGGTGACCGACTACGACCTCTCGAAGTATCTTCGGCCGAGCCGATATGCGGAGGCAGACAAGTTCTTCGGGTTCACCGGCGGTGAGTTCAACCTGTCCAAGCCGCACCCCGAGCTACTCCAGGACATCACCACGTGGGTGGGATCGCGGCTGCTCTACCAACCGGGTTCGAGTAGGTCCACCGACAGCGCCGTCGACACGATGCTCTCGGGGGCAGGCGTGTGCCGTGACTTCGCCCACCTCACGGTGGCACTTCTGCGGGCGGTCACCATCCCGGCACGCCTGGTTGCGGTATACGCGCCGGGGTGCGATCCGATGGATTTCCACGCCGTCGTCGAGGCGTTCGTCGACGACGAGTGGCGGGTGGTCGACGCGACCCGACTGGCCCCGCGCGAGGCGCTGCTGCGGATCGCCACGGGACGCGACGCCGCGGACACGGCCTTCCTGGACAACCACGGCGGGGCGATCACGCTGACGAACACCGTGGTCACGGCCGTGGTCGACGGCGAGTTCCCGTCCGACGACTACGTGACACCGACGTCGTTGACGTAGCGAATCAGGTTGCGTCCAAAAGCCGTTCGCTGAGCACTCCCACCTGGATCTTCTTGGCGTCGGCGTGCACCGCGCGTCCGGCGTCGGTGACGTCGACGAACACGCCGCGCCGGTCGGCCTCACAGAGCGCTCGGGCCACGAGACCCGCCTTCTCCAGCCTGGCCACGCTGCGGGACAGGGCGCTGGCGCTGAGGTACATCTCGGCCGCCAGGTCCTGCATCCGGGGTCGTTCGCAGGTGGCGTCCATCAACCGGTCGAGGGTCTCGAAATCGCTCATGCTCAACCCGTGAGCGTGTTGCATCTCACGATCCAACTCACAGGCGATCGCGTTGTATCTGCTCGCGAGCAGCCGCCACGTGCCGCGCAGGTCTGCTTCAGAGCTCATGAACCGCACCCTAGCGCGCACACGAAAAAGGTGCAAGCGAATTAAATGCAAACGGAATTAGTGCTTGCGCATTGATTGCACGTGCATCTACATTCCTCCCTGTGACTATCACCGATGCCACCACCGCTCCGACCACCGACCAGGCCTGGACTCCCCGCCTCTGGGGCGTCCTGGCCGTGCTGTGCCTCGTGATGTTCCTCGACGGTCTCGACGTCTCGATGGTGGGTGTTGCGCTGCCCTCCATCGGAACCGAGCTCGGGCTGTCGACCACGTCGCTTCAATGGATCATCAACGGATACGTTCTCGGATTCGGTGGTCTGCTGCTGCTGGGCGGACGCACCGCCGATCTGCTCGGACGTCGCCGCGTCTTCCTGATCGCGCTGTCCGTGTTCGCCGTCGCGTCCCTGGTCGGCGGACTCGTCGACAACGGCACACTGCTGATCGCCAGCCGTTTCGTGAAGGGCCTCGCCGCTGCGTTCACGGCGCCGACCGCGATGTCGATCCTCACCACCACGTTCAAGGAAGGCCCTGCCCGTAACCGGGCGCTGTCGATCTTCTCGGTCTTCGGAGCCAGCGGATACTCGTCCGGCCTGATCCTGGGCGGACTGCTGACCAGTGCCGGGTGGCGCTGGACCTTCCTGATGCCGGTCCCGTTCGCCGTTCTCGCCCTCGTCGCGGGGACCGTCCTCATCCCCCGCGACCGCGCCGCCGACAACGGCGGACACGACATCGTGGGAGCCGCGACGCTGGTGTCCGGCATGCTGCTCGCCGTCTACACCGTCGTGTCGGCGCCGGCCCGCGGCTGGGCCGATCCGCTCACGCTGGGCTCGTTCGCACTGGCCGCGGCCCTGCTGGCGTCGTTCTTCGTCGTGGAAAACCGGGTGGCGCACCCGCTGGTGCGGCTGAGCATCCTCCGAGTCGGCTCGATCGTGCGGGCGAACCTCAGCATCGTCGCACTGTTCGGCTCCTACCTGAGCTTCCAGTTCATGATGACCATCTTCCTGCAGTCGGTGCTCGGGTGGTCGCCGCTGGAGATGGCACTGGGGCTCCTCCCCGCAGGCATCATCGTGGCGTTCGGATCACCGTTCGTCGGCCGCCTGATCGACGCGTTCGGCACGGCACGCATGATCATCTCAGCGCTGACGTCGCTGAGTCTGGGCTACCTGTGGTTCCTCTTCGCCGGAAGCGATCAGCCCGACTACACCGTCGACATCCTGCCCAGCGTGGTGCTGTTGGGCGTCGGTTTCGCGCTGGGGTTCACGTCGATCATGGCGCAGGCCACGGCGGGCGTCGACGACTCCGAGCAGGGGCTGGCGTCCGGTCTCGTGCAGACGTCGGCTCAGGTCGGTGCGGCGCTCGTCCTGGCATTGACCACCGCGCTGGTCACCGCCGGTTCGCACACGGCGTCCGGTATCAGCGACGCCGGGTTCCACCAGTTCCACTCCGGTCTCGTGCTCGTCACCGGAGTCGCCCTGCTGGGACTGTTCGTCACGGTCTCGCCTCTCACGCAGAGTGCCGCTTCGATTCGGTCAGGGCGCGGGACGCGAAGTCGACCGTGAGTCCGATGATCGTGCGACTCTCGCGTAGAGCCTTGCCGATGACCGGGAACGCGTGGATCTGCCCACTCCAGAGGTGGGTCTCGATCTGCCGTCCCGCCCGGTCGAAATTGTCGGTGAGGATCTCTACGTCGGGTCGCATGATCTCGTACTCGGCGGCGGTGAGGAAGACCGGCGGGAACAATCCGGGATCGGCGTCGACGGGAGACTGGGCGCCCGGAATATTGTCGGGCCCGGCCAACCAGCGATCCTTCAGCTTGGCCACCTGCGACATCGGCAGGTACGCGTCGCGCTTCATGAAATCGGGGTCGTGGTCCTCGAGGTCGAGGTTGAGCAGCGGGGAGTATCCGATCACCGCGGCCGGGCGCGTGACACCCCGCAACGCGGCGACTTCCGCGACCTTCATCGCGAGGTAGCCGCCGGCGGAGTCACCGGCGACGATGACCCGGGTGGGGTCGTCGCACACTTTCAGCACCTCGGTGTACGCGGTCATGGCGTCCACCAGCGACGCCCCGATCGCGCCCTTGGGAAGCTGACGGTACTCGACGGAGACGACGGGTGCGCCCGAGCGGGCGGCGAGCAACCCGCACAGCGCCCGGTGGGTCGCGAGCCCGCAGAACACGAATCCGCCGCCGTGGAAGTAGAGGATGGTGGCGCCGTCCATCGAACCGAGCGTCGGCCGCGGATGGGTGATCTTCTCGCACGGCACCCCGCCGAGCGAGATCGCCTCGATGTCGAGTCCCCGCGGCTTGGGCAGCCGGTCGATCAGTTCGTCGAGGACCGCCAGCAGTTCGATGCCGCGGTCCGTGGTCGGCCAGATCGCGAACAACGGTTTGACGAAGGCTCTGGCGAACCAGAACGTCATCCGTGCGCTTCGGCTGACATCCCAGTGCCACACGATCGATCCACGCGTTCGCATACTGCCCTCCGTCGTATCGGACGCTCATCCAGCGAGCTGGACACCTCCCGCCACGGTAAGTCGAAGCCGCCCGTTACCGAGCGACTTCGACTCAATTCCGTCCGATTACTCGACGTTCACCGGCCGAGTCGCTGCTCCAGCCGAGCGATGATCTCGGTCGCCACCTGCGTCGGCGATCCGCCGACGTCGACCACGATGGCGTCCTCGTCGGGCTCGATCGGCTCGAGCGTCGAGATCTGTGTGTCCAGCAGCGACGCGGGCATGAAGTGATCGAGTCGGGTGGTGAGGCGTTCGCCGATCTGCTGCCGCGACCCGGCGAGATGCACGAACACCACGTTGTCGCCCCGCAGCACATCGCGGTAGCTGCGCTTGAGCGCCGAGCAGGTGATGACCCCGGGAAGACCGTTGTCGGTGTGCTCCCGGATCCACCCCGCGACGAGATCGAGCCACGGCCAGCGGTCCTCGTCGGTGAGCGGTTGGCCGGACGCCATCTTCGCGACGTTCGCGGGCGGGTGCAGGGCGTCTCCCTCCTGCAGGTCCCAGCCCATGGCCCCGGCGATGATTCCCGCGACCGTCGACTTCCCGGACCCCGACACCCCCATCAGCACCAGGACCGGATCCGCGGTCTGCGCTTCGCGCGTACTCACGTGCATCTCACCAACCTCACTCGACATTTTCGGCCTCTCAGATGAACGCGCTCAGCGCGAGGACACCGGCCAGCCCGGTGACGGAGATGATGCATTCCATGACTGTCCACGTCTTCAGGTTCTGTACCACCGTGACGCCGAGATATTCCTTGACCAGCCAGAATCCGGCGTCGTTGACGTGGGACAGGAACAGCGAACCGGAGCCGATCGCGAGGACCATCAGCGACACGTGCGTCGACGTCAGCTCGGCGGCGACGGGTGCGAGGATGCCGGATGCGGTGACCGTGGCGACGGTGGCCGATCCGGTGGCGACCCGGATGAGCACGGCCACGAGCCAGGCGAGGAACAGTACCGGGAGCGCACTGCCCTTGATCGCTTCGGCGATCACGTCGGCGATGCCGGTGTCGATCAGGACCTGCTTGAATCCGCCGCCGGCGCCGACGATGAGGAGGATTCCGGCGATCGGAGGCAGCGAGCTCTCCAGCGAGGCCGCGAGTGCGTTGCGATCCATGCCGCCGCCGCGGCCGAGGAGGACCATGCCGGCGAGCACCGCGAGCCCGAGGGCGACGACCGGTGTGCCGAGGAAGTCGAGCAGGGCCTTGATCCACCCCTCCGAGTCGGGGGCGACGACGTCGGCGATCGCCTTGCCCAGCATGAGGACGACGGGGAGCAGGATGGCGGCGAGGGTGGTCGCGAATCCGGGGCGACGACGCGCGGCCGCCGCTTCGGCGCCCTCCTTGTCTTCGGTGGTCACGTACAGCTCGGGAACGGGGACGTCGACCCATCGCGCCGCCAGCTTGCTGAACAGCGGGCCGGACACGATCACGGTGGGAATCGCGACGACGACGCCGAGCGCGAGGGTGAGTCCGAGGTTCGCGTTCAGCGCCGCCACCGCGACCAGCGGTCCGGGATGAGGTGGAACCAGGCCGTGCATGGCCGACAGACCTGCCAGGGTGGGGATCGCGATGCGCATCAACGGCAGCCCCGAACGGCGGGCGACGAGGATGATCACCGGCATCAACAGCACGAGGCCGATCTCGAAGAACATCGGCAGGCCGATCACCGCGCCGACCAGCGCCATCATCCACGGCAGCGTCCGAGGTCCGGCCCGGCCGACGAGGGTGTCGACGACGCGGTCGGCGCCACCGGAATCGGCGAGCAGCTTTCCGAACATCGCGCCGAATCCGATCAGGATTCCGACGCTGCCCATCGTGGCCCCGAAGCCCTCGACGAACGACTTCACCGAGTCTTGCGCACCCAGTCCTGCGGCGATTCCGACGCCGACGGCGCCGATCGACAGCGCGAGGAACGGGTGGAGTTTGAGCCAGGTGATCAGCGCGATGATGACGGCGACGCCGACGACGGCGGCCGTGATCAGCCGCGTGTCGTGGCCGGCGCTGTCGGCCGCGGCGAGTAGTGAAGCGGTACTCATTCGGTTGCTCCAGGGAGATCGGTGATGGAATGACCCTTGTTCGTGACTCAGGTCACTGTGCCTCAAAAACCATATGATTTCAAGGCCACCACCAAATAAGTACTACTTAGAGCTCGAATGGCACGCCAACGTGTGTTCAGTGGGGGCAACCGTGGGACCATCGGCGGATGACCAACGCAGACGGTGCCGAATACCGGCAGTTGCACGAGACGGTGCTCGATCGGCTGGGCAGCGACATCGTGGCCGGGGTCGTGGCGGCAGGCACCCGCATCTCCGCGGACGACGTGGTCACCCAGTACTCCGTCTCCCGCACCGTCGTGCGTGAAGTGGTCCGCGTACTCGAATCGCTCGGACTCCTCGCCGTGCGCAGGCGCGTCGGGATCACCGTCCTCGGCGAGGAACACTGGAATTCCCTCGATCCGAGCGTGATTCGCTGGAAGCTGGCCGGACCGCAGCGGTTCGAGCAGCTGTCGAGCCTGAGCGAACTGCGGTCGGGGATCGAACCGCTCGCCGCTCGTCTCGCGGCGACCCGGGCGACGCCGGAGCAGTGCGGGGCACTGACGGCCGCGGTCATCGGAATGTCGTCGACGTCGCGTGCGGCGGACACGGACGCCTACCTCGCCCACGACTCCGACTTTCACCGCACCCTGCTCACCGCGTCCGGGAACCCGTTGTTGCGCGCGATGTCGCAGATCGTCGTGGAGGTACTCGAGGGCCGTACCCGCCACTCGCTGATGCCGCACGTCGCCGAGACCGAAGCGATCCGGTTGCACGGTGTGGTGGCGTCGTCCATCCAGATGGGCGACCCCGACGCGGCGGAAGCGGCCATGCGCGCGATCGTGACCGAATCCGCGACGGCCGTCGAGCAGATGAAGGACGACGACGACACCCGCGAGTGAGATTCTCGCGGGTGTCGTCGTCGGAGAGTGCAGGCCCTACGCGACCGAATCGGCGTGCATGGCTTCGAGTTCCACGCCCTTCGTCTCCTTGACCCAGCGCAGCACGAACACGAGCGACAGCACGGCGCACACGGCATAGAACCCGTAGGAGATTCCGAGCGAGAAGTCCTTCATGGACGGGAACGTGACGGTGATGAGCCAGTTCGCCGCCCACTGGGCGCCCGCGGCGAGCGAGAGGGCCGCGGCGCGGATGCGGTTGGGGAACGCCTCGCCGAGCAGGACCCACACCACGGGGCCCCAGGACATTCCGAAGGCCACCACGAACAGGTTGGCGGCGACGAGAGCGATCGGTCCCTGCAGTCCGGTCAGCTGCGGCGTCGTGACGCCGTTCACGACGGTGGTGGATGCGGTTCCGAAGATGACCGCCATGGTCGCGAGCGTCACGGCCATACCGGCGGAGCCGATGATGAGCAGCGGCCGCCTGCCGACCCGGTCGATGTACGCGATGGCGATGAGGGTGGTGGCGATGTTGACCACCGAGGTGATGACCGTGATCTGCAGCGAACTGCCCTCGTCGAAGCCGACGGCCTGCCACAGGACGCTGGAGTAGTAGAAGATCACGTTGATCCCGACGAACTGCTGGAAGACGGACAGTCCGATGCCGATCCACACGATGGGCATGAGCCCGAACGCGGAGCCCTTCAGGCCGCGGATCGACGGTCGCGTCTCGCTGGCCAGCGACGAGCGGATGCTCTCGATCTTGAGGTCCAGGCCCTTCTCCCCCAGCAGAACCGCGAGGACGCCGCGGGCCTCGCCGAGGCGTCCCTGCGCGATCAGGTAGCGGGGAGATTCGGGAATCGTCAGCGACAGCAGGCCGTACGCCAGTGCGGGCACGCACATCGCGAGGAACATCCACCGCCAGGCTTCGAGCCCGAACCACAGTTCTTCCTGGGAGCCGCCGGCGAGCGCGGCGAGCGCGTAGTCGACGAGCAGGGAGACGAAGATGCCGGTGACGATCGCGAGTTGCTGCAGAGATCCGAGCCGTCCGCGCACCCGGGCCGGCGAGATCTCGGCGATGTAGGCGGGTGCGATGACCGAGGCCAGACCCACGCCGATGCCGCCGACGATCCGGAACGTCACGAGAATCTCGACGTTGGCGGCGAACCCGGTGCCGATGGCGCTCAGCAGGAACATCACGGCCGCGGCCCGCATGGTGACGAGGCGTCCGTACCGGTCGGCGATCCGCCCGGCCAGCATGGCGCCGGCCGCGGCACCGAGCAGCGCCGAGGCGATCGCGAATCCGAGGAGGGCGGACTCGACGTGGAACTTGCCTTCGATCGCCGACACGGCGCCGTTGATCACCGCGCTGTCGTAACCGAACAGCAGCCCGCCGAGCGCGGCGACGGCCGCGATACGAACGGGAACCGACGTGCCCTCTGCGGTGTCACCGGGCGATTCCGCACCGGGCAACAGGACGTTTTCAGACATGGGACTCCTCGTGAGCAAGGGGTGATCGAGACTCGGATCGGGCCGAGGCCTGCGCAGAGAGCGCATTCGTTGTGGTGTGGAACACAGTAGGCAACAAACACGGGAATCGTCAAGACATGAACATGCAATGCCTGTTTTGCACGATTTACGTTCACGAATGAACATAGACAGCGCAATGTTCACCCTCGCATCGATCGAGGAGTCAGCGACGAACGGTCAGGCCGGAAGCGCGGATCGCAGACCCAGCGCGACGGCGCCGAGGACCTGCGCACGGGGGCCGAGTTCGGCGACCCGGATGTCGAGGGAACGCACGGCGCTGGGCACCGCGTACCGGCCGACCACCTCACGCATCGGCCCCAGCAACAGTTCGCCGGCCAGCGCGAGTTCGCCGCCGATGACGAGGCGTTCGGGATTGACGAGGTTGCACAGGCTCGCCGCCGCGACACCCACGTGCCGCCCGGTGTCGGCGAGCACCCGGATGCACGCGGCATCCCCGCCCTCGGCCATCGCGACGATGTCGGCGATGGTGAGGTCGGGACCGCGGCTGGGTTCGAGCAGTCCGATCACGACGTGCGAGGCGACGAGGGTCTCGAGGCAGCCGCGGTTGCCGCAGCGGCACACCTGACCGAACTCGTCGAGCGTCAGATGCCCGATTTCGCCTGCGGTGCCGCCCCTTCCGCGATACAGCCGGCCGTCGAGGACGAGCCCGGCACCCACCCCGTCGGACAGTTTGATGTAGGCGAGGTCGGTGGTCCCCCGGCCCGCGCCCCACATGTGCTCGGCGAGCACACCGAGGTTCGCGTCGTTGTCGACGTGCACGGCGGTGCCGAGGTATTCCGACGCGATGGCGGCGGCGTCGACCCCCACCCACCCCGGGAGGATCGACGGACCGCCGACCTCGCCGGTGTCGGTCTCGAGCGGCGCGGGCAGGCCCATGCCGACGGCGAGGACGGACGTGCGATCGCAGCCGAGTCGATCGAGGGCAGCATCCAGCAGGGTGCCCGCCTGGACCACGCCGTCCTCGGCGCGGTGGCCCGGCCCGAGTTCGACGCGTTCCTCGGCGAGCACCTGGTGCGCCATGTCTGCCACGGCCACGGTGAGGTGACGGTGCCCGAAGTCGATCCCCACGGCGAGCCCCATTTTTCGGGTCAGCCGTACCGCCCGGCCCCGCTGGCCGGGGTGGTCACCGTCCGGCACGGCGACCATCCCGGCCGCGGTCAATTCCTTGACCATGTTGGAGACGGTGGCGGGTGCCAGCCCAGTGCGGCGCGCGATCTCCGCCTGGGTGAGTTCACCCGAGGTCTGGAGCTCCCGGACCACCCGGTGCTGGTTGGCGGACTTCAGCGACGACTGAGAACCCGGCCGGGGGGGATCACCGTTGTCACTGTCGCGCACCACGTCACCGTACCGCGCTACCGGGCGAGTGCGGACGCCTCACGTGCGAGGCCGCTGATCCGGTCCCAATCCTTCTGCCGCACCGCGTCGGCGGGCGTCAGCCAGGATCCGCCGACGCAGCCGACGTTGGGCAGCGACAGGTAGTCGCCGACGTTCGACGTGGAGATGCCGCCGGTGGGGCAGAACCGCGCGGCCGGGACGGGCGAGTGGATCGAGCCGAGGAACTTCGCGCCGCCCGACGCCTCCGCGGGGAAGAACTTGAGTTCGCGGTAGCCGTGTTCGAGCAGGAAGAGCACCTCGGAGACGGTTGCCGCGCCCGGGAGATGCGGTAGTCCGGTGTCCGTCATGGCCTTCAGGAGGGTTTCGGTGCTGCCCGGCGAGACCAGGAACTGCGCTCCCGCTTCGGCCGCCTGTGCGGCCTGGACCGGTTCCACGATCGTGCCCGCCCCGACGCAGATTTCCGGCACCTCGCTCGCGATCGCCTTGATGGCGTCGAGAGCGCACGGCGTGCGCAGCGTCAGTTCGATCATCGGGATGCCGCCGGCCACCAGCGCACGGGCCACCGGCACTGCGTCGCCGAGGTCGTCCACGACGACGACGGGGATGACCGGGACGCGGTCGAGGAGGGAGGGGCTGTTCGTCACTGAATACTCCTTAGACGGGTTGGGGATGGAAGATGCTGGCGCCCTGGGTCGCCGGTCCGACGGCGGCACGCAGGCCGGCGAACAGTTCGCGTCCCGTGCCGACCCATTCGTCGGCGCCGAGCGCACGGCCGGTCGCAGGCCGGGCGGCGAACTCGGCGTCGTCGACGTGGACGTTCACCGTTCCGGCAACAGCGTCGACGGTCAGGACGTCTCCGTCGATCACCCGTGCCAGGGGTCCGCCCACCGCGGCTTCCGGGGTGAGGTGGATCGCGGCGGGAACCTTGCCGGATGCACCCGACATGCGGCCGTCGGTCACGAGCGCGACGCGGCGGCCCTTGTCCTGCAGGGACCCGAGAACCGGTGTGAGCTTGTGCAGTTCGGGCATGCCGTTGGCGCGGGGACCCTGGTAGCGCAGCACCGCCACGAAGTCGCGGTCGAGTTCGCCCGCCTCGAACGCGGCGAGGAAGTCGAGCTGGTCGTCGAACACCCGCGCCGGGCCGGTGACGACCTGGTGCTCGGACTTGACCGCGGACACCTTGATGACGCATTCGCCGAGGTTGCCCTTCAGCATCTTCAGGCCGCCGTTCACCGCGAACGGTTCCTCGGGGCCGCGAAGGACGCTGGTGTCGTGGCTGACCGGAGTCCCGGGCTGCCATTCGACGCCGTCACCGGACAGCTTCGGCTCCTCGGTGTACCTGCGCAGGCCCGGACCGACGACGGTCTTGACGTCCTCGTGCAGCAGTCCCGCGTCGAGCATCGACGACACGACGTAGCCGAGGCCGCCGGCCGCGTGGAAGTGGTTCACATCCGCCGACCCGTTGGGGTAGATCCGGGCGAGCAGCGGGACGACGGCCGACAGTTCGGCGAGGTCGTCCCACGTGAGCGTGATTCCGGCGGCGCGGGCGATCGCCACGAGGTGCATGGTGTGGTTGGTCGAACCACCCGTGGCGAGCAGCGCCACGCAGCCGTTGACGACGGCCTTCTCGTCCACGACCTCGCCGACCGGTGTGTAGTCGTCGCCGAGAGCGGTGAGACCGGTGACGCGCTTTCCGGCCTCCGTCGTGAGCGCGTCACGAAGCGGGGTGCCCGGGTTGACGAAGCTCGATCCGGGCAGGTGCAGGCCCATGACCTCCATGAGGAGCTGGTTGGAGTTGGCGGTGCCGAAGAACGTGCACGTGCCGGCGCCGTGGTAGCTCGCCGCCTCGGCGTCGAGTAGTTCCTCGCGGTCGGCGCGGCCCTCCGCGTACAGCTGGCGCACCCGGGACTTCTCGTTGTTGGGCAGTCCCGACGTCATCGGTCCGGCGGGAACGAAGATGGTCGGCAGGTGACCGAAACCCAGTGCGCCGATGAGCATTCCCGGCACGATCTTGTCGCACACGCCGAGCATGAGGGCGGCGTCGAACATGTCGTGGGACAGTCCGATCGCCGTCGCCATCGCGATGACGTCGCGGCTGAACAGCGACAGCTGCATGCCGTCGCGGCCCTGGGTGATGCCGTCGCACATCGCGGGGACGCCACCGGCGAACTGGGCGATGCCACCGGCCTCCATGACCGCGGCCTTCAGCTGCCGCGGGAAGTGCTCGAACGGCTGGTGCGCCGACAGCATGTCGTTGTACGACGAGACGATCGCGACGTTCGGCTTGACGAAGGTGCGCAGCGCCTTCTTGTCGGCCGGGCCGGACGCGGCGAAACCGTGCGCGAGGTTCGCACAGGCCAGCTTGCCGCGCGCCGGACCGCGGTCGGCGGCCTGCCGGATGCGGTCGAGGTAGACCGTGCGCTCGGGCCTGCTGCGCTCGACGATGCGTTCGGTGACGGCAGCGAGGACGGGGTGCACGCCGGCCGGGGTCGTGGATGCGTCGGTCATGCGGTGACTCCTTCGTGCCAGGCGCGGCCGTCGCGCTCGATCAGGATGGTCGCGTCGGTGGGCCCGTTGGTGCCCGCCGGGTAGCGGCGCGGTCCGCGCTCGGACTTCTCCCAGCCGACGAGGATCTGCTCGACCCACTCCCACGCCGCCTCGACCTCGTCGCGGCGCATGAACAGGGTCGGGTTGCCCCGGACGACGTCCATCAGCAGCCGCTCGTACGCGTCGGGCGACGGACGCTTGAACGTCTCGATGTAGTTGAGGTCCAACGACACCGGCTTGAGGCGGATGCCGCCGGGGCCGGGCTCCTTCGCTGTCATGTGCAGCCGCATGCCTTCGTGGGGCTGCAACTGGATGACGAGGCGGTTGGGTTCGCTGTGGCCCTCGCTGCCGGGGAACATGGGGTGCGGGACGGGCTTGAACTGCACCACGATCTCCGAGCACCGGCGGTCCATGCGCTTGCCGGTGCGCAGGTAGAACGGCACGCCGGCCCACCGCCAGTTCTGGATCTCGGCCTTGACGGCGATGAACGTCTCGGTGGTGCTGTCCGGGTTCTCGACGTCGTCCTGGTATCCGGGCACGGCGATCCCGTCGGCCAGTCCGGGGCCGTACTGTCCTGCGACGGTGCAGCGTTCGACGTCCTGCGGGCTCATCGGCTTGAGGGCCTGGAGGACCTTGAGCTTCTCGTCACGCACGGTCTCGCGGTCGACGTACGTGGGCGGCTCCATCGCGACGAGGCAGAGCAGCTGCAGGAGGTGGTTCTGCAGCATGTCCCGCAGTGCACCCGCCGACTCGTAGTAGCCGCCGCGGCTGCCCACTCCGAGCGACTCGGCGACGTTGATCTGCACGTGGTCGATCGAGGAGGAGTTCCACAGCGGCTCGAGGAAGGTGTTGGCGAATCGCGTGACCAGAAGGTTCTGGACGCTCTCCTTGCCGAGGTAGTGGTCGATACGGAAGATCTGCGATTCCTCGAACACGGCGCCGACCGCGTCGTTGACGGCGCGGGCCGAGGCGAGGTCGTGCCCGATCGGCTTCTCCAGCACTACGCGGGACTGCGCGTCGGCGAGACCGTTCAGGGCGAGGTTCTCGCAGATCGGCCCGAACAGGCCGGGAGCGCACGCCAGGTAGAACACCCGGATCGCGCCGTCGCGGTCGGCGAGACAGTCGTTCAGGTCCGACCAGTTCGCGGGATCCGCGACGTCGACGGTGACGTATTCGAGGCGATTGAGAAATCGCTCACAGGTGTCCGAATCCAGCTGATCGCCGGAGACGAACCGCGCGAGTTCTCCTCGCACCTTGTCGCGGTAGCCGTCGGTGTCGAGACCGGCCCGCGAGGCACCGATCACGCGGGTTTCGGCGGGCAGCTGGCCGTCCCTGTCGCGCAGGTAGAGCGCGGGAAGCAGCTTACGAACCGCCAGGTCGCCGGTGCCGCCGAACACGACGAAATCGCACGGATCCACGGTGGTCGCTGGTGACATGTCATCTCCCTCTGAAAGCCGTATGTGTGGGCCGTCACAGACGACGATAGGCGACCTTTGGCTTTCGATCAATACAGACTTACGTATTTTTGTGAACAAAGGTCCGGGGCTTACGTTGTCAGACGCGTGTCCGGTTGGTTGAATGGCCTGCATGCGGACGCCTCGCTCGACGACCTCCCCGGCGACGGGTGGCGACGTCTTCGCGCTCATTCGCGCAGGGCAAGCCACCACGCGCACCGAGATCGGCAACCTCACCGGACTGTCGCGCACGGCGGTCGCGGCCCGGGTGTCGTCGCTGCAATCCTCGGGACTCGTCGTCGAACGGGAGGAAGGCGTCTCGACCGGCGGCCGCCCACCCGTGAAGCTCTCGTTTCACGTCCAGGCAGGTGTCGTGCTGTCCGCCGCCATCGGCCGGAGCCGCACCCAGCTGGCCATCTGCGACCTCGCCGGCGACGTGATCGTCGCCGAGGACGTGGAGCAGGAAATCGGCACCAGCCCGGCCGAGCTGATGCCCGTCATCGCGACGCGCCTCATCGCACTCCGCGAGAGCCTCGGCGAGACCGCGGGACGGACGGTCGGGATCGGGATCAGCCTCCCCGGCACCGTCGACACCGAACGCGGGTGCAGCCTGAACTCCCCCATGATGTCGGGATGGGACGGCGTCCCCCTCCAGCCGTTCCTCGCCGACGTCACCGACGCCCCCGTCTTCGTCGACAACGACGCCAACGTGATGGTCCTGGCGGAGCGGCGCGGGGAACGCCGCGACTTCGCCGACATGTTGCTCATCAAGGCGTCCACCGGCCTCGGCGCCGGACTCGTGTCCGGTGGCGTGCTCCAGCGCGGCGCCCTCGGCGCGGCCGGCGAGATCGGACACACGAAAACCGCAGCGGCACACGGAGTCGTGTGCCGCTGCGGTGATGTGGGATGTATCGAGGCCGTGGCCGGCGGGTGGGCGCTGGTCCGCAACCTGCAGGAGCAGGGACGCGAAGTGACGCACATCCGCGACGTGATCACCCTCGCCCTCGCCGGGGACGCCGAGGCCCGGCGGATGATCCGCGAGAGCGGGCGTCAGATCGGCGAGGTCCTGTCCGGCGCGATCAACCTTCTCAACCCGGAGGTCGTGATCGTCGGCGGCGACATGGCGCAGGCGTACGACACGTTCGTCGCCGGGCTACGCGAAACCCTCTACGGCAACGCGATCGCCGTGGCCACCCAACAGCTTCAGATCCTCCCCTGGACGCACGGGGAACTGTCGGGAGTCGTCGGCAGCGCCACCATGGCACTCGACCACGTCCTCAGCGTGCGCGCCGTCGACCGGTTACTGGCGCAACAGAAATAGGCGCCGCCCTACTTGACGTCGGAACCGTGCTTGGTGAGCGGCATGATCTCGATCTTCATGTACGGGAACAGCGGAAGGTTCCACAGGATCTCGTGCAGTTCGTCGGCCGACTCGACGTCGAAGATGCTGATGTTGCTGTACTGCCCGACGATCCGCCAGATCTCGGGCCACTTGCCGGAGCGCTGGAGTTCCTGCGAGTACGCCTTCTCCTTGGCGATGGTCTCGTCCCGAACCTTCGGGTCGAGGTCTCGGGGAATGGCGACGTCCATGCGGACGTGAAAAAGTGCCATCGGGTGGTGTTCTCCTTAGTTCCTGGTCCAGGTCTTGACCGCGTCCATGTTGAGTTCGACGCCGAGTCCGGGGCCTTCGGGCAGGAACACCTGACCGTCGGCGTAGCGGATCGGTGCCTGCAGCAACTCTTCGCTGAACAGTAGCGGTCCGAACAGTTCGGTGCCGAAGTTGATTCCGGGTTCCGAGCAGGCGAACTGGATGGACGCCGCGGTGCCTATCGGGCCCTCGATGGACGTCGCTCCGTGACAGGCGATTCCGGCAGCCTTGGCGATCGCGACCACTTCGCGACTCTTGGCGAGTCCGCCGCATTTCGTGGTCTTGAGCGCGATGACGTCGGCCGCGCCGCGCCGGGCGACCTCGAGGGCGTCGTGCGGAGTCTGGACGCTCTCGTCGGCCATCACCGGGACGGGAACCAGGCGATTGAGCTCGGCGAGGACCTCGAGTTGTTCACCGGGTGTGGGCTGTTCGATCAGTTCGACTCCGCCATCGACGAGGCGGGGCACGTACTTCAGGGCGGTGAGCCTGTCCCAGCGGGCGTTGACGTCGATCCGGACCCCGGCCTTGCCCTGCAGGGCCTGCGCGATCCGGACCACCCGCGCGGTATCGACGGCGGGATCGAGGGCGCCCATCTTCAGCTTGAAACTGAAGTGCCGCTTGGACTCGACCAGGCCCAGGGCCTCCTCGATGATCTCCTCGGCGGGTGCGGCGCCGAGGGCCCAGGTGACGTCGACGCTCTTCCGGAAGGCGCCGCCGAGCAGCGTGTGCACGGGCACACCCAGGCTGCGCGCCCAGGCGTCGTGCAACGCGACGTCGACGGCGGCCTTCGCGAAACGCGCGTTCGCGACCACCCGTTCGATGTCCGACATGATGCCGGTGATCTCGTCGACGCCCCGGCCCAGCAGCACCGGGACGATGTACTTCTCGACGATCGCCTGCATCGTCTCCACCGATTCGCCGCCCCACCAGGGGCCGCCGGGGACGACGCCCTCGCCGTAGCCGGTCACGCCGCCCTCGGTCTTCACGGCGACCAGGAGCAGCGGCTGCGCGGTCATCGACGTGGTGGCGAACTTGTGGGGACGCACCAGCGGCACATCGAGGATCGTCGTTTCGACGGAGACGATCGACAGGTCGGTCATCGGATCACTTTCTCTACGGGTGGAACGGTTCACGCGGGGTCGAGCACGAAGTTGTAGGTGACGTGGTTCTTGCCGTCGTCACCGGTCTTCGGGTCGAGGATCAGTTCCGGCTTGGTGGCCGACGCGACGTCGCTGTCGATCCACTCGCCGCCCTTGAAGTACAGCTGCGTGGTGACCGACTCCTTGCCGGGCGCCGACACGATGAGGTGCAGGTGCGCGGGACGCCACGGGTGGCCGTCCTGTGCCTCGATGAACTGGCCGGTGGGACCGTCGGTCGGGATCTTGTAGGGCGCCGGCTGGATGGTGGTGATCTCGTAGCGGCCCTCGTCGTCGGCGATGATCGTGCCGCGCAGGTTCCACTCGGGCAGGTGCGGGGCGAACTGCGAGTAGTAGCCGTCGTTGTCGGCGTGCCACAGTTCTACCTTCGCGCCCGCGAGGCCGTTGCCGTCGAGGTCGGTGACCTGACCGGCGAAGACGAGCGGGGTGATCTTCTCGTCCTCGGGACGCATCGGCAGCGTGCACTTCGACGGCAGTTCGGGCGAGTTCTCGATGTAGTACGGGCCCTCGATGCTGCCCTTGGTGCCCTTGCGGCTGCGGGCCAGCACCTCTTCGACGGAGTGCTCGATGAACACGTCGAGGAACAGCGGCCATTCGCCGCCCTCGCCGACGTCGATGAGCCACTGCTTGAAGACGCGGTACTCGGGGTAGGTGACGCCGTGCTTGAGGATCACGTCGTTGAGCGCGCCGAGGGCGTCCTTGGCGATCGCGGCGAGCCGCTCGGGCGAGGTGTCGGCACTGACGCGTTCGGCCTTGAACTTGTCGGTGGCGGCGGTGCCGGAACCGGCTGCGGTGGGGCTCTCGGTGGTGGTCATCTTTTCTCCTTGGGCTGGAGGGATTCGGACGGGCTGTTATCGAGTTCTGGGCGACGCGGTGGGTGTTCACACGCCGGAGGGTCTTGCGTCTTGTACGCTTTGCGTACTACGATCACGCTGTGCGTACACCACTACTGTGCGCGCAGTCACATTGAAATGTCAACCCCGAGTTCGGATCGATACGAGAACCCCCTGGTGGAGGCCGCCATGCCCGAGAACGATCGCGACTACATCCAGAGCATCGAGCGCGGATTCGCGGTACTCCTCGCGTTCGACGCCCAGCGGCCGAACCCCACACTCGCCGAACTCGCCACGGAGGCGGGACTGTCGCGGCCCGCGGTCCGCCGGATCCTGCTCACCCTGCAGAAGCTGGGGTACGTCGCGGGTTCGGGAGGACGGTGGTCGCTCACCCCGCGGGTGCTCAGCATCGGTCAGCACTACTCCGAGTCGCACGCGCTGATCGAGGCCGCAATGCCCCGGCTGCTCGAGGTGGCGGAGAAGACGCAGGAGTCCGCCTCCCTCGGCGTGCTCGACGGCGCCGACGTGGTCTACGCCGCCCGCGTCCCCGTCCGGCGGATCATGAGCATCAACGTCTCGGTCGGCACCCGCGTCCCCGCGTACGCCACCTCGATGGGCCGCGCCCTGCTCGCCTGGGCTCCCGACGAGGTCGTCGAACGGGTCGTCGCCGAGTCGACGTTCCAGAAGCTGGGGCCCGAGACCATCGGGTCCGCGGCAGAACTCGAACGCGAACTCGGCAAGGTCCGGGAACAGGGCTACGCGCTGACGTCGGAGGAACTCGAGAAGGGATTGATCTCGCTGGCCGCACCGGTCCGCGACGCGACGGGCACCGTCGTGGGCGTCGTCGCCTGTTCGACGTCGTCCGCGCGCAACACTCCCGCGCAGTTCCGGGAACAGGCCGTTCCGTGCGTCCTCGCCGCCGCGGCCGCCCTCGGCGCCGACATGGGCTACGCCGGCTGAGGACCGCACGTCGATCAGATCGGGTAGAGCACGAAGTCGCAGGCGACCTGCCCGTCGGCACCGAGGTCGACGAACGATTCGACGGCGGACTCGTCCACTTCTCGCGAAGCGTCCGGCGTCGGCACCAAGCGCGTCTCGAGCGACCGGAAACCGCGTGCGTGGACGACGACGTTGAGGTGTCCCACATCCGCATCGCCTCGGGCGCTGGAGAATTCACACGGCGCGGGCTGCACGGTCGTGATGTCGAAGCGACCCCCGGCGCACGTGACGACGATGCCGCGCAGGTTGTTGCGCAGGATCTCCGCGGAGTACCCGGAATAGCATCCGTCGGCGTCCGCGTGCCAGATCTCGATCTCGGCGCCCGACAGCGGTTCGCCGGTGCGCGACCGGACCACACCCGTCACGCGCAGGGGTGCCCCCGGTTCGCCGGGGAGTGCCGCGAGGTTCGCCGTCCACGGCAGCACCCGTTGCGCGGGGAGGTAGAACTCCCGGTCCACGTAGTCGCAGGAGGCCCGGCCCACCGGGGATGCGGTCGTCGTCGACGTTGAAGTCATCACCTGATCCGATCACTCTCGTACGCTGTGCGTACGTTGAGAACGCTGTGCGGTCCGATTGAGTGTGCGCCCCATCACAAGCGCTCGTCAACCTGCGCCCCGTTCACATCGTGGACGAGTCGGTCCGGTGCATCTGTGGGATAATTTCCCCGCCACCGGCGGACAACGACGTTTCGCCGTCCCCGGTTCGCGCCCTCGTGCCGGCCACGTCGAACACCCGAGGATCACATCGATGACCACTCCTCCCCGCAGCATCACCCTCCGCTTCCTGGCCGCACCCACCGAGGTCGCGACCCTCGGCGGGGCCGTCCACGGCGGCCGGATCCTCGAATGGATCGACAAGGCCGCGTACGCCTGCGCGGTCGGCTGGAGCGGGGCCTACTGCGTCACCGCATACGTGGGGAACATCAAATTCACCCGGTCCATCGAGTCGGGGCACCTCGTGGAGGTCGAAGCACGACTCGTCCACACCGGCCGGTCCAGCATGCACATCCAGTGCACCGTGTCGTCCGCGGACCCGCGCACCGGACAGTTCACCGAGGCCAGCAACTGCCTCGTCATCTTCGTGGCGGTCGACGACTCCGGGAAGCCGACCAGCGTGCCGCCGTGGAAGCCCGTCACGGCCGCCGACCGCGCCGAGGCCGACGAGGCGGTCATGCGTATCGGCCTGCGCGCCGATATCGAAGAGGCGATGAGCAAGCAGAGTTACACCGACGCCGGCACCGCGCCGGAATCGCTCACCCGCTTCCTCGCCGCGCCCACCGACGTCAACTGGGGTGGCAAGACGCACGGTGGAACCGTGATGCGCTGGATCGACGAGGCCGCCTACCTGTGCGGCACGTCGTGGAACGGCACCCCGTGCGTGTCGGTCTACGCCGGCGGCGTCCGGTTCTACCGCCCGATCCAGATCGGGCACATCGTCGAGGTCGACGCCCGCCTGCTCCACACCGGCGCCCAGACCATGCACATTTCGGTGCACGTGCGGTCCGGCGATCCCCGGACCGGGGAAATGAACCTCACCACCCACTGCCTGACCGTCGTCGCCGCCGTAGACGACAACGGCGTCGCGACCCGGGCACGCCAGTGGGTTCCGCAGTCCGACGAGGATCGCAAACTCGAGGCCCATGCCCGCGAACTGATCGCCCTCCGCGACCGGGCGCGAATCGGCGCCCTGGCGTAGGTCAGCCCCGGAGCGCCTCGGACGGCGCCACGCCGTACTTCCGCCGGTACGCCGCCGCGAACCGGCCCGTGTGCGTGAAACCCCAGCGCATCGCGACCTCGGCGACCGTCGGCGAACCGTCCGCGCGCAGCAGGTCGTCGTGGACGCGTTCGAGGCGCACGTCGAGCAGATAGTCGCGGGGGCTCACGCCGACGTACTCCTGGAAGCCCTCTTGCAGGCGGCGGACTCCGACGCCCGCGATCTCGGCCATCTCGGCCGCGGTCCAGGCCCGCGCCGGGTCGGCGTGGATCTCGTCGGTGACGCGCTTGACGATGCGCGGACGGGTCCCGCCGCCCGCGGTGTCGTCGTCCGGGATCGCCGCCAGGACGAGCGCGGTGGTGACCGCCCCCGACAGTTGCTCGGCGACAAGGGGGTTCGCGTAGACGCCGTCCGATCGCAGCATCTGGTCGAGTAGCGACCGCACCAGGGCCAGCCAGCTCGCACCGTTCGCGCTGGTCAGGTCCAGTTGCGCGGGCAGCCGCAGCCCCGGCCGCGCCAGGACCCGCGCCATCTCGCGGTGCAGGTAGTCGCGGTCGACGCGCACGCCGATGATCGAGCAGTCCTTGCTCCAGTCGGTGATGAGTGTGGTGGTGTCGGGCGGGCAGATGGTGCCCGACCCGGGCACCGACGACACCTCGGTTCTGCCCGTCACCGATTCCAGATGTCCCGACAGCGGCACGTTGATCGCGTAGGCGCCGGGGTGGTCCGACTGGATCGACACGTCCGCACCCCACCCGATGTGGGTGATCTTCACCGGGCCCAGCTCCACGGCCTCGGCGACGGTATTGCGCGCGTTCGACCTGCTCAGCGGGGTCAGCCGGTGCGGGAAGTATACGTCCGACACCACATGCGACGCCTCGTCCCAATCTTCGGGGCGCAGGGGCCTGGGCGTGGACTGCATGGCACCAGTGTGACCACGGACACCTTCGAATGCAATTTTCTGCGTGACCCGAGTCACTGCGCAAAGCGGATCACCTCCGCGCTCAGCGGATCGACGCCCTGTTCGCGCGGTCGTACGTTCGTCCGTACCGCAACAGCGCCCGGACAGGAAAGGAGGCTCCGAACATGGAGCAGCGCGAACTCCGGAACATCTTCGGTCAGTTTGCCAGCGGAGTCACTGTCATCACGTGCAGCAACTCCGAGGGTCTGCCGCACGGAGCGACGGTCACCGCCTTCACCGCCGTGTCGATCGAACCGAGGCTGTGCCAGGTCACCCTGACCCGAAAGTCGAAGGCCTGCAACTATTTGACCAAGGCACCGTTTGCCGTCAACATCCTCGCCGCCGACCAGGTGGGCACCGCCCTGCATTTCGCGGGGCGCCCACAGAACCCCGAACCGGTGTGGGCCGACGGTCCGACCGCTCCGATCATCTCCGGGGCCGCCGCCACGCTGTCCTGCAAGCCGTGGGCCGAATACGACGGCGGCGACCACATCATCTTCATCGGCGAGATCGTGGCAGCCGAATCCAGCGGCAAGGATCCGCTGTTGTTCTACCGGAGCACGTTCCACGACCTCGGCACACCGTCGGCGTCCGCCGCGTGGAACGGATCGATGGACGATCCGAACAGCGGATGGTTCGACGCCGCCACCTCCTTCACCCCCTTCCATCTCCAGCCCGCCCACTGACCGCCGAATCCGAAAGGACTTCCCTCATGACCACCACCGAAAGCGCACCCGAGACCACGCTCGACCCCACGAAGGTCAACCCCGCGGAGAACGCCGAGGCCAACCGCACCGCCAACTTCGCCACCCGACCGATGACCGGCGACGAGTACATCGAGTCGCTGAAGGACGACCGCGAGATCTGGTTGCACGGGGAACGCGTCGAGGACGTCACCACCCATCCGGCGTTCCGGAACCCCATCCGGATGACCGCCCGCCTCTACGACTCGATGCACACCGGTGAGCACGTCGACAAGGTCACGACGTCCACCGACACCGGCAACGGCGGCGTGACCATGCCGTTCTTCAAGGCCCCGAAGTCCTCGGACGACCTGCTGAAGGAACGCGACGCGATCGCCACCTGGGCGCGCATGACGTACGGCTGGATGGGCCGGAGCCCCGACTACAAGGCCTCGTTCCTCGGCACGCTGCACGCCAACAAAGAGCTCTACTCGCCGTTCCAGGCCAACGCCGAGCGCTGGTACAAGGAATCGCAGGAGAAGGTCCTCTACTGGAACCACGCGATCATCAACCCGCCCGTCGACCGGCAGCTGCCCCCGGACGAGGTCGGCGACGTGTTCATGAAGGTGGAGAAGGAAACCGACGCCGGTCTCATCGTGTCGGGCGCCAAGGTCGTCGCGACCGGCTCGGCGATCACCAACTACAACTTCATCGCCCACTACGGCCTGCCGATCAAGAAGAAGGAATTCGCCCTCATCTGCACCGTCCCGATGGACGCACCGGGCGTGAAACTGATCTGCCGGTCCTCGTTCACGCAGAACGCGGCCGTCATGGGCACCCCGTTCGACTACCCGCTGTCGAGCCGCATGGACGAGAACGACACCATCTTCATCTTCGACAAGGTGCTGGTGCCGTGGGAGAACGTCTTCATGTACGGCGACGTGGACAAGATCAACGGCTTCTTCCCGCAATCGGGGTTCCTGCCCCGCTTCACCTTCCAGGGCTGCACGCGACTCGCCGTCAAGCTCGACTTCATCGCCGGCATGCTGATGAAGGCCCTCGACGCCACCGGCGCAGGCGGATTCCGCGGCGTCCAGACCCGCGTCGGTGAGGTCATCGGCTGGCGAAACCTGTTCTGGTCGTTGACGGAATCCATGGCACGCAACCCCGAACCGTGGATCGGCGACACCGTCATCCCCAAGCTCGAATACGGTCTCACGTACCGGATGTTCATGATCCAGGGTTACCCGCGGATCAAGGAGATCATCGAGCAGGACGTCGCGTCCGGCCTGATCTACCTGCCGTCGAGCGCACGCGACTTCAAGAGCCCCGACGTGCGCCCGTACCTCGACAAGTACGTGCGCGGCTCCGACGGCATGACCGCGGTCGAGCGGGTGAAGATCATGAAGGCGCTGTGGGATTCGATTGGCAGCGAGTTCGGCGGCCGGCACGAGCTGTACGAGCGCAACTACTCGGGCAACCACGAGAACGTCAAGGCCGAACTTCTGTTCGCCGCCGAGAACCGTGGTGACGTCGCCTCCATGAAGGGCTTCGCCGAGCAGTGCCTGTCCGAGTACGACCTCGACGGCTGGACGGTGCCCGACCTCATCGGCAACGACGACGTCTCGTACTTCGGCAACAAGTAACCGCACACCCCCGCAGTCCCCGTCAGAAGCGAATCAGCTCTGACGGGGATTTGCCGTACCGCCTGCGGTACGCGGCGGCGAACCGGCCCGCATGCGTGAAGCCCCAGCGGGCAGCGACTTCGGAGACGGTGACGCTCCCGCCCAGTGCCTTCAGGTCCGCGTCGGCCCGGCTCAAACGGATGTCGAGGAGGCATTCGGACGGGGTGCGTCCGACGTACTGACGGAAACCCTCCTGCAACCGGCGCACACTGGTGCCGGCCAATTCGGCCATGTCGGCCGCCGTCCAGGCCCGGGCCGGGTCGTCGTTCAGCCCGTCGAGGACACGTTTGACGATCCGCGGTCGCGGGGCGCCGGCGCGGGTCTTCTCGTCGGGCGTGACGGCCAGGATGAACGCGGACGTGATCGCGCCGGCGAGTTGTGGGCCGACAACCGGGTTCGCCAGGAGGTCGGCCGGCTCCCGCAGTTGCGCGGTCAGCGAGCGCACCAGGCGAAACCAGCTGCTCTCCGCCGCGGCGGTGAGATCGATCTGGGACGGCAGGCGCAGCCCGGTCCGCAGGTCGGAGCCGAGAATCCGGTCTGCCTCCTGCTCGAGGTAGTCGCCGTCGAACTTGACGCCCAGCACCGAGCAATCGCCGCTCCACCGGGTGATCAAGGTCGGCTCGTCCGCCCGGAAGACGGTGGCCTGCCCCGGCCTCGACACCATCGTGCCGTCCTGCGAACGGGACTCCAACGACCCGGACAGCGGGATGTTGACCTCGTACGCGCCCGGGTAGTCGCATGCGATCGACACGTCGGCGCCCCAGCCCAGCCTGCCGAGCGTGACGGGGCCGAAGTCGACGGTCCGCATCGACAGCGTCATCGCACCGCCCGACGACAGGTCGGTCAGCGTGTGGGGAAAATACGCACCGGCCACCGCTCTCGACGCCGCATCCCAGTCCCGGGTCTCGGTGATCGTCGATGCCATCGTCATGCACCTGCCTCGTTGAAGAGTCGTTCCGACCTATTCAAGCTGCACCGGGACGCCGAGTCGAGGATATCTGAGACCCCGCTCACAACTCGTCGCGCACATCGTCCAGACCTCGCGCAGAACGGCTAGACCACCCGCCTACCCGCGCAATATGTTCTCCTCCACGCAGCCACGGCCGCGAAAGTTGTTTCCGAAGAGGAGAATTCACATGACTGCCACGCTGTCCTGGATCGACGAGATCACGATGACGGAACTCGAGCGCAACCCCTATCCGGTCTACGAACGGCTGCGCGCCGAGGCGCCGCTAGCCTACGTCCCGGTTCTCGGTTCGTTCGTCGCGACCACCGCCGACCTGTGCCGCACCATCGCCAACAGCCCCGATTTCGAGGGGATCATCACCAAAGCCGGCGGCCGCACGTTCGGCCATCCGGCGGTGATCGGGGTCAACGGCGAGATTCACCGCGATCTGCGCTCGATGGTCGACCCCGCACTGCAACCGTCGGAGGTGGACCGGTGGGTCGACGGACTCGTCCGCCCCATCGCGCGGCGCTACGTGGAGCAGTTCGAGAACGACGGCAACGCCGATCTGGTCTCGCAGTACTGCGAGCCCGTCAGCGTGCGCGCACTCGGTGACCTGCTGGGCCTGAACGACGTCAGCTCGGACACGCTGCGCGACTGGTTCCACCGGCTGTCGAACTCCTTCACCAATGCCGGAGTGGACGCGAACGGTGAGTTCACGAACCCGGAAGGATTCGTGCAGGGCGACGAGGCGAAAGCCGAGATCCGGGCGATCGTCGATCCGCTCATCGACAATTGGATCGTCAACCCCGACGACAGCGCCATCTCGCATTGGTTGCACGACGGCATGCCCGAAGGGCAGGTCCGCGACCGCGACTACATCTACCCCACCCTGTTCGTCTACCTGCTGGGCGCGATGCAGGAACCCGGCCACGGCATGGCATCGACGCTCGTGGGCCTGTTCACCCGGCCCGAGCAGCTGGAGGCCGTCGTCGACGAGCCCGCCCTGATTCCGCGGGCGATCTCCGAGGGAATGCGCTGGACCTCCCCGATCTGGTCGGCCACCGCCCGCGTCAGCACCACCGACGTCACGCTCGGGGACGTGTTCCTCCCCGAGGGCTCCGTGGTCCTGCTGTCCTACGGGTCGGCGAATCACGACACCGACGTCTACGACGCCCCCACCGACTACGACATGATGCGTCCCCCGCTGCCCCACCTGGCGTTCGGTTCCGGCAGCCATGCGTGCGCGGGCATCTATTTCGCCAACCACGTCTGCCGCATCGGTCTGGAGGAACTGTTCGAGGCGATCCCGAACCTCGAACGCGACTCCGGTGCCGACGTCGAATTCTGGGGCTGGGGTTTCCGCGGCCCGACCGCACTCCGGACGACGTGGGAGGTGTAGCCGTGACGTTCACCGTTTCCGTCGCCACCGACACCGTGGAATGCCGCCCCGACCAGCCGATACTGGACGCTCTCCTCCGGGGCAGCGTGTGGATGCCGAACTCGTGCAATCAGGGCACGTGCGGAACGTGCAAGCTGCGGGTGGTGTCGGGGTCCGTCGACCACGGCCCGTCGCCCGTGGACACGCTGACCCCGGCCGAGCGCGAACAGGGGTTCGCGCTGGCCTGCCAGGCCACGCCGTGCAGCGACACGGTGGTGGAACGCCTGGACACGGCGCCCGCGGGCACCGTCCATGCGTTACGGGACCTGGTCGGTACTGTGAGCGCAATCGAGGACGTCGCCCGTGGCACGCGGCGCGTTCTCGTCACGCTCGACAGCCCCCTCGAATTCTCCGCGGGTCAGTACGTCGAACTGCGGGTCCCCGGCACCGACCACAGCCGCCAGTACTCCATGGCGAACACTCCGGGCGAATCGAAACAGCTCGAGTTCCACATCCGCAGGCAACCGGGCGGAGTCGCGACGGACGGGTGGGTGTTCGGCTCGATGTCCGTCGGTGAGCGCGTCGACATGGTGGGACCGCTCGGCGACTTCCGGCTCGATCCCGTCGACGAGGGTCCGATGATCCTGCTCGGCGGCGGCACCGGCCTCGCCCCACTGAAATCCATCGTTCGCCATGCGCTGTCGACGACGCCGGATCGCGCGATCCACCTCTATCACGGCGTGCGGGAGGAAGCCGACCTGTACGACGTGGACTTGTTGCGGGAATGGGAACGAGCGCACCCGGGGTTCCGGTACGTTCCGTGTCTCAGCGGTCAGACGTGGTCCGGCCGGTCGGGCTACGTCGGCGACGCATTCGTGGAGGATTTCGACACCTGTCGCGGCTACTCCGGGTACCTGTGCGGGCCGCCGGCCATGGTCGATGCCGGCGTCAAGGCGTTCAAACGCCGGCGCATGGCTCCGCGACGCATCTTCCGGGAAAAGTTCGCATGCCGGACACGTCCTAATCAGTACTCGGCAAATGCCTAGTGTGATGCAGCGCACAGGCTGCAAGAGTGGAATCCATTGCCGGACCCGGGCGCCCCCGCAGGGCGCAAGCCCCCGGAGATCTTGGAGGATCCCATGACTGAAACCCTGTATACAGCGCCGTCCGACGACGTGCGCGCCAAGCTCGCCGACGCGCTGATCGAGGACGCGGAAACCGGCCGCTACCAGGTCCGACGCAGCGTCTTCACGGACGAGGACCTATTCGAACTCGAGATGAAGCACATCTTCGAGGGCAATTGGATCTACCTGGCGCACGAGAGCCAGATTCCGAACGTCGGCGACTACTTCACCACGTACATGGGCCGCCAGCCGATCGTCATCTCCCGCAACAAGGAGGGCGAACTCAACGCCCTGGTCAACGCGTGCAGCCACCGCGGTGCCATGCTCTGCCGGCGCAAGACGGACAACCGGACCACGTTCACCTGCCCCTTCCACGGGTGGACGTTCAACAACTCCGGCAAGCTCCTCAAGGTCAAGGACCCCCGCGAGGCCGGTTACCCCGAACAGTTCAACAAGGACGGCTCCCACGACCTCACCAAGGTCGCGCGGTTCGAAAACTACCGCGGATTCCTGTTCGGCAGCCTCAACGCCGACGTCCCGCCGCTCGAGGAGCACCTCGGTGACACCACGAAGATCATCGACATGATCGTGGACCAGTCACCCGACGGCCTCGAGGTGCTGCGAGGAGCGTCCACCTACACGTACGACGGCAACTGGAAGCTGCAGACCGAGAACGGCGCCGACGGCTACCACGTGTCCGCCACCCACTGGAACTACGCCGCGACCACGTCGAGGCGCGAATCGGGTGAGTCCACCAACGCCACGAAGGCGATGGACGCCGGCAAGTGGTCGAAGCAGCAGGGCGGCTACTACTCGTTCGACAACGGCCATCTGCTGCTGTGGACCAAGTGGGCCGATCCCGCGAACCGTCCCCTCAACGAGCGCCGCGACGAACTCGTCGCCGAGTACGGCGAGGACCGCGCCGACTGGATGATCGGGGTGTCCCGCAACCTGTGCCTGTACCCGAACGTGTACCTGATGGACCAGTTCGGTTCGCAGATCCGGCATTTCCGCCCGATCTCCGTCGACAAGACCGAGGTCACCATCTACTGCATCGCCCCCAAGGGTGAGAGCCGCGCGGCCCGCGCCGCCCGCATCCGGCAGTACGAGGACTTCTTCAATGCCACCGGTATGGCCACCCCGGACGATCTCGAGGAGTTCCGCTCCTGCCAGAAGACGTACCAGGCCGGAGCCGCACCGTTCAACGACCTCAGCCGCGGTGTCACCCACCAGCTGCAGGGACCGGACGAGAACGCGAAGAAGATCGGCATCAACCCCATCTCCAGCGGCGTGAAGACCGAGGACGAGGGCCTCTACCCGATCCAGCACGGCTACTGGGTGCGGGCGCTCACCGAGGCACTCGACGCCGACGCTGCCGCAACCAACCGCTGAGGGAGACGAGAGACATGACTGCAGTTGCCGAAAACACCGTCACCCAGCACGATATCGAGCAGTTCCTCTACCGTGAGGCCCGCTACCTCGACGACCGCGAGTTCGAGAAGTGGATCGAGTGCTATCACCCCGACTCCGAGTTCTGGATGCCGGCGTGGGCCGACGACGGCGAACTGACCACCGACCCGATGACCGAGATCTCGCTGATCTATTACGCCAACCGCGGCGGCATCGAGGACCGGGTGTTCCGCATCAAGACCGATCGGTCGAGCGCCACGAGCCTTCCGGAACCCCGCACCGGGCACAACATCTCGAACGTCGAGGTCACGGAACGCCGCGGCCAGGTCGTAGATGTCCGGTTCAATTGGTTCACCCTGTACTTCCGGTACAACACGGTCGACACGTACTTCGGAAACTCCTTCTACACGATCGACTTCTCCGGCGCGGAGCCTCTGATCACGAAGAAGAAGGTCGTGCTCAAGAACGACTACATCCACCACGTGGTCGACATCTACCACATCTGAGTTCCTCCCCCATCGTTGCGAATCGAGCTGTTTTCCATGACTTTCCAAGTTGCACTGAGTTTCGAGGACGGGATCACCCGCTTCATCAAGTGTGACGGCGACGAGACGGTCGCCGACGCGTCCTACCGTGCGCGGATCAACATCCCCCTCGACTGCCGGGACGGGGCGTGCGGCACCTGCAAGTCGCTCTGCGAATCCGGCACGTACGACGGCGGCGACTACATCGAGGAAGCACTCACCGACGACGAGGCGGAGCAGGGCTACTGCCTCCCGTGCCAGATGATGCCGGAAAGCGATCTGGTGCTGCAGATCCCGACGACGTCCGACGTCGCCAAGACGGCCGCGGGAACGTTCTCGTCGACGATCACCGAGATCCGGAAGTTCTCCGACACCACCATCGGGTTCACGATCGACATCGCGAACCGCGACGACCTCGTCTTCCTCCCGGGGCAGTACGTGAACATCACCGTCCCGGGGACGGACGCGACCCGCTCGTACTCGTTCAGCACCGGACCCACGTCGAAGGAACTGTCGTTCCTGGTCAAGATCACCGATGGCGGCCTGATGTCGGAGTACCTGCGCGACCGGGCGCAGGTCGGCGACACACTCGAATTCACCGGCCCGATGGGGAGCTTCTTCCTGCGTCAGCAGAAGCGTCGCGCGCTGCTGCTGGCCGGCGGCACCGGGCTCGCCCCGCTGCTGTCGATTCTCGACAAGATGCGCACCGACGCCGCCGACCACCCCGTGCACCTGGTCTACGGTGTGTCGTCCGACGCGGACCTGGTGGAGCTGGACAAGCTCGAGGAATACACGAAATCCCTGCCGCAGTTCACTTTCGACTACTGCGTGTCCGACCCCGCCAGCAGCGCCCCGAACAAGGGGTACGTCACCGGCCTGTTCGAGCCCGCACACCTGAACGACGGCGACGTGGACGTCTACCTGTGCGGTCCCCCGCCGATGGTCGAGGCCGTCCGCGACCACCTGAAGTCGGAGGGCATCACGCCGGCGAACTTCTACTTCGAGAAGTTCAACAACGCGGCGACACCCAGTGGATCCGCGCCGTCCGCAGCGACGGCGGACGCCGCGGTCGAGGCCGCTCCCGCATACGAGATCGGCGAGGAACACCAGCCGCTGTCGGAGTCGGACGCCCAGTTCGACGCCCGCATGGCACTCGAACTCGGTGCGATGGAACTGACCATCGGCCGGATGACGCAGGAACAGCTGGCCGAGTACCGGATCCTCGCCGAGACCTCATGCGAATCGATCGACAACGACCACTTCACGGATGCCGGCGCCTTCACCGACACCAACGCCGCCTTCCACGAGTTCCTGTTCCGGTGCACCGCCAACGACGTGCTCCTCGAGGCGTACAACCGCCTGGAGGTCACGCAGCTGATGACCAAGGTGCTCCGCACCGCGGACTGGGTGGACGAGCACATCCAGCACGACCACCTCGACATCGTCGCGGCGTTCGAGAAGGGTGACCGGGCCGCCGCTCACGACCTGATCGTCAGCCACAGCGCGCACGCGAAGGCCACCATGTGCCGCGCCATCGAGAGGAGCGCCGTCGCATGAGCGGACATGTCACCCCGCACCGCTTCGACGGCAAGGCCGTCGCGGTCACCGGCGCAGCGCAGGGCATCGGCCTGACCGTCGCCACCCGCCTCGCGGCGGAGGGTGCGTCGCTGATCCTGATCGACCGCGCCGAACTGGTCCACGACGTCGCGAAAGGATTGCGCGAGAACGGCACCGAAGCGCACAGCATCACCGCCGATCTCGAGCAGTTCACCGACGCCGAGGCCGCGATCGACGAGGCACGGCAGCAGTACGGCCGGCTCGACGTGCTGATCAACAACGTCGGCGGGACCATCTGGGCCAAGCCGTACGAGCACTACACCGCCGAGCAGATCCAGGCGGAGGTGCAGCGGTCCCTGTTCCCGACCCTGTGGACGTGCCGCGCGGCCCTCCCCCACCTGATCGCCCAGCAGTCGGGCACCATCGTGAACGTGTCCTCCGTGGCAACCCGGGGCGTCAA
Source organism: Rhodococcus sp. NPDC056960 (assembly GCF_042674125.1). Taxonomy (NCBI): domain Bacteria; kingdom Bacillati; phylum Actinomycetota; class Actinomycetes; order Mycobacteriales; family Nocardiaceae; genus Rhodococcus; species Rhodococcus sp. NPDC056960. The sequence continues at coordinate 159,130 of NZ_JBHURF010000007.1, forward strand.
CCGCGTGCCGTACGCGGCATCGAAGGGCGGCGTCAACGCCCTCACCGCGTCCCTCGCCCTCGAGGCCGCGCAGTACGGAATCCGCGTGGTCGCCACCGCTCCCGGCGGCACCGAGGCGCCGGCGCGCCGAGTTCCCCGCGGCCCCGGCGCGGAGACCGACCAGGAAAAGGCCTGGTACCAGCAGATCGTCGACCAGACGGTCGACTCGTCCCTGATGAAGCGGTACGGAACGCTGGACGAGCAGGCCGCGGCCATCGTCTTCCTCGCATCCGACGAGGCCACCTACATCACCGGGACGGTACTGCCCGTCGCCGGCGGCGACCTGGGCTAGCACCTCACCGATCTCGACCGCCTCATCGGCGGGACGCATTGCATCGTCTCGCCGATGAGGCATTTCTCTACCCGAATTCGATTGTGAGCCACTGCACTTTCGACTTCGGCGCGGTTCCCCGTCACACTCAGAGAGCGGAGATCACCATGAATCAATCCAATCCCGACACCTGGGCAAGTCCACGGCACCGCAGTGCCGTCACCTGGGTCGTCGCCATCGCGACGATCGCCATCATCTTCGACGGCTACGACCTGGTCGTGTACGGCACCATCCTTCCGACGTTGATGAACGATCCCAGCCAACTCGGCGAGATCTCCGCCCAGCATGCCGGTGCGCTGGGCTCATACGCGCTCATCGGTGTCATGGTGGGCGCCCTCACCGCCGGCGCCGTGGGCGACTATCTCGGCCGGCGGCGGATGATGCTGATCAACATCGTGTGGTTCTCCCTCGGCATGGGACTCGCCGCGATGTCGACCAGCGTCACGATGTTCGGTCTGCTGCGCTTCTTCACCGGCATCGGGGTCGGTGGTCTCGTCGCCACCGCCGGGGCGATGGTGGCGGAGTTCGCGCCTCCCGGAAAGCGGAATCTGTACAACGCGATCGTCTACAGCGGCGTCCCCGCCGGCGGGGTGCTCGCGTCGCTCCTCGCGATCGTGCTGCACGACACGATCGGCTGGCGCGGCCTCTTCTGGATCGGTGCACTGCCCATCGTGATCCTGCTTCCGCTGGCGCTCGTGAAACTGCCCGAGTCCCCGCAGTGGCTCGTCGCCCGCGGGCACGAGGACAAGGTCGGCTTCGCCGCACTCGCGACCCGCCGTTATGCCTGGGGGACCGCCCTTCTCGGACTGATGAGCTTCTCCGGCCTGCTGCTCACCTACGGACTCAACACCTGGCTCCCGAAGATCATGGAGGACGCCGGTTTCAACGCGAAAGGTTCGCTGTCGTTCCTGCTGGTCCTCAACGGCGGCGCGATCCTCGGCGGTCTGATCGCTTCCAAGGTGGCCGACGGCATCGGGCCGCAGCGCGTCGTCGCCACGACGTTCGGCCTCGCCGCACTCGCCCTGATCCTCCTGACGCTCGGCTTCCCACTTTCGGTGCTCCTGGCGTCCGTCGCCGTGGCCGGAGTCGGCACCATCGGCACGCAGGTCCTGATCTACGGCTTCGTGTCCAACTACTACTCGACGTCCGCCCGCGGCGCCGGAGTGGCCTGGTGTGCCGGGTTCGGCCGGCTCGGCGGCATCTTCGGCCCCCTGATCGGCGGAGCCCTGATCAGCGCAGGCATCAGCAGCCAGGTGGCGTTCTCCGTCTTCGCGGGTATCGCCGTCCTGGGCGGGATCGTGACGTTCTTCGTCCCGCGCGCACGAGCAGCACGTCCCGAGGTCACGACCGCCTATTCCACCGTCCAGGTGTCGTGACCGGTCAGCAGACGTTGCAGGGAGCCGTCGTCGACGGGGTCGCTCTCCCGTGCGATCTCGTTCTGCAGGCGGACCATGTCGTCGTACGTGTCCCGCGCGACGCTGCGGAACACGCCGGTGACGGTGTGCGTGAGGTCCTGATCGGAGAGCCTCGACAGGGCGTACGCGTAGTCGGGGTCGTCGGTGCACGCGTCGTGCACCACGATCTCGCCCGGGTCGACGGCGGCGGTCGCGGTCACCTTCAGACCGAAACCCGAGCGGACGACACAGTATTCGCCTGCTCCGCCGAAGACGATCGGCTCGCCGTCGGTCAGCGGGATCAGGCGCTGCTCCGCACCGTCCTTACGTAACACGTCGAAGGAGCCGTCGTTGAAGATCGGGCAGTCCTGGTAGATCTCCACGAACGACGTGCCGCGGTGCGCAGCCGCCTGCCGCAGCACGTCGGTCAACCCCTTGCGGTCCGAGTCCATCGCACGGGCCGCGAACGTCGCCTCCGCCCCCAGCGCGAGTGACAGTGTGTTGAACGGGTGATCCACCGATCCCAGCGGCGTCGACTTGGTGACCTTCCCGACCTCCGATGTCGGCGAGTACTGCCCCTTGGTCAGCCCGTAGATCCTGTTGTTGAACAACAGGATCGTCATGTTGACGTTTCTTCGCAGGGCGTGGATGAGGTGGTTGCCGCCGATGGACAGGGCGTCGCCGTCACCGGTGACCACCCACACCGACAGATCGGGTCGCGTCACCGCCAGCCCGGTCGCGATGGCCGGCGCGCGACCGTGGATCGAATGCAACCCGTACGTGTCGAGGTAGTACGGGAACCGGCTCGAACATCCGATGCCGGAGACGAACATCAGGTTCTCGCGTCGCAGTCCCAACTCCGGCAGGAAACTTCGGATCGTGGCGAGAATGACGTAGTCTCCGCACCCCGGACACCACCGCACTTCCTGATCGGAGGCGAAGTCCTTGGCCTTCTGCGGTTCGTCGGTCGTGGGAACGTGAGCGGTGGCGCTCAGTCCCAGATCTGCACCGACACGACTGATCATCTGTGTCACACCGATTCCTCCCACCGGGGTCCGGTCGATCGGTAGGTCGCCGACGCGAGCGCGTCGGTGGTCTTCGCCAACTCGTGTTCACGCAACGTTCCGGCGAGGGCGGAGTCGATCACCTCGTGCAGTTCGTCGCCGAGGAACGCCAGCCCCCGCACCTTGGTCACCGACTGGACGTCGACCAGGAACTTCGACCGAAGGATCATCGCGAACTGGCCGAGATTCATCTCCGGTGCGACCACGGTCCCGTAACTGCGGAGCACCGCACCGAGATTCGCGGGCAGCGGGTTGAGGTTGCGCACCTGCACGTGGGCCACCTTCTTGCCCTCCCGACGCGCACGCCGGCAGGCCTCGCCGATGGGCCCGTACGAGCTGCCCCACCCGACGAGCAACAGGTCGGCCTCCCCCGAGGGATCGTCGACGACCACGTCGGGGACGCTGATTCCGTCGATCTTGGCCTGGCGCAACCGAACCATCAGGTCGTGGTTGGCGGGATCGTAGGAGATGTCGCCGCTGCCGTCGGCCTTCTCGAGACCGCCGATCCGGTGTTCGAGTCCGGGTGTCCCCGGGATCGCCACGGCACGGGCGAGCGTGTCCCGGTCGCGGGCGTACGGTGCGAACTCGCCGTCTGCCGGTGGCGCCGTCTCGCAGCCGGGGTCGATCCGCTCCAGCCCGGCCACGTCCGGGATGGCCCACGGTTCGCTGCCGTTCGCGATGGCCCCGTCCGACAGCAACAGCACCGGAGTGCGGTAGGTGAACGCGATCCGCGCGGCCTCGACCGCCGCGTCGAAGCAGTCGGCCGGTGAGCACGGCGCGATCACCGCAACGGGCGACTCGCCGTTGCGCCCGTACATCGCCTGCAACAGATCCGACTGCTCGGTCTTCGTCGGAAGCCCGGTGGACGGGCCACCTCGCTGGACGTCGATGACCAGCAGCGGCACCTCCGTCATCACCGCCAGCCCGATCGCCTCACTCTTCAGCGCCAGCCCGGGCCCCGACGTGCTCGTCACCCCGAGAGCACCGCCGATCGACGCGCCCAGCGCCGCACCGATCCCAGCGATCTCGTCCTCCGCCTGGAACGTGGTGACGCCGAGGTTCCGGTGCTTGCTCAGTTCGTGCAGGATGTCCGACGCCGGGGTGATCGGATAGGTGCCGAGGAAGACGTCCCGCGACGCCAGCCGGCCTGCGGTCACCACTCCGTACGCCAGTGCGGTGTTCCCGGTGACCTGGCGGTAGGTGGCGGGCGGGAGCGTCGCCGCCGACACCTCGTACGTGGTCGCGAAACTCTCCGTCGTCTCCCCGTAATTCCAGCCCGCCTTGAATGCGAGGAGGTTGCCCTCCGCGATCTGCGGCTTCGCGGCGAACTTGGTCTGCAAGAATCGCTCGATGCTGTGGGTGGGACGGTTGTACATCCATGACAGCAACCCGAGGGCGAACATGTTCTTCGCCCGTTCGCCGTCCTTGCGGCTCAGGCCGGCGGGTTCGACCGCGCCGACCGTCAACGTCGACATCGCCACCGGATGCACGACGTAGTCCTCGAGGGAGTCGTCGTCGAGGGGACTCGTGGCGTATCCGACCTTCGCGAGATTCCGCTTGGTGAACTCGTCCGTGTTCGCGATGATCATGCCGCCTCGCGGAAGATCGGCCAGGTTCGCCTTCAACGCCGCCGGGTTCATCGCGACCAGGACGTCCGGGCGGTCGCCGGCGGTGAGGATGTCGTAGTCGGCGATCTGGATCTGGAACGACGACACCCCGGGGAGCGTGCCCTGTGGCGCCCGGATCTCGGCGGGGAAGTTGGGCTGGGTGGCGAGGTCGTTGCCGAACGCGGCCGCCTCCGACGTGAACCGGTCGCCGGTCAACTGCATGCCGTCCCCCGAATCGCCGGCAAAGCGGATGGCCACCCGCTCCAACTTCGTGGAGTTCGCCTCCGTCGTCATGAATGCACCGAATCCTTCGACTCGTGGTCGTTCTGACCAGCAGCTTCTCACTTCACGTTACAAGCGATCCTCGTTTTCGCCACGCACACGCCGAAAATTCGCGTCGCGATACGGTGAGTGGTGTGAGTGATCCAGGCAACATCGAACTTGTCGGACGTTCCCGCGAGCTCGCCGAACTCGCGGCCGTCCTGCAGGAGGCGGCCGCGAACGTACCGGTCGTCGTCGTAGTCGAGGGCGTTCCGGGCATCGGCAAGACGACGCTCGTGGAGCACTTCCTCGCCGCCCATCCCGATCTGCTCAAATTCTCGGCCGTCTGCGCGCCGTGGGCGTCCGGTCGCCCCTTCGGCGTCGCCGGGCAACTCCTGGGTGCGGACGTGACGGCCGAGGACCCCCTCGACGTCGCTCGCGAACTGGTCGAAGCGGTGGCCAAGGATGCCGGAGACGCACCGTTCGTCGTCGTCCTCGACGATGCGCACTGGGCCGACGTCGCGTCGCTCCAGGCCCTGACGTCCGTCGTGCATCTCCTCGATCGGTCCGCGCTGATCGCGCTCGTCACGAACTCGGAACCGCCCGACGGCGTTCCCGCGGAGGTCCTCGACCTTCTCGACCGGCACCGCAGGCATCGGATCCGCGTGCGTCCACTCGACGCGTCCGATACCCGCGCGCTGGCGAACGACCTCGCACACGTCGACCTTCCGGCCCCGGTGGCGCACCAACTCGTGCAGCACACCGCCGGGAACCCCCGGCACCTCACGCAGCTTCTGCAAGAAGTCGATCCGAGTGCGTGGGGTCAGTGGCAACCGGTGCTGCCGGTGCCGCGCACCTTCGCCGCGAACGTTCTGTCGCGGGTGTCCGCCTGCTCGCCGCCGGCCCGCGCGCTCGTCGAATCGGCCGCCGTACTCGCCGGGGAACCCCGATTCGCCGACGCCGCCGCACTCGCCGACATCGAGCACCCCGTGGAGGCACTCGACGAAATTCACCGCGCGGGACTACTCGCCGTCGGTGAGCATCGCGGCGTGACCGTACTGTCCTTCCCGTCACCGCTCACCCGCGCCGCCGTCTACCGCAGCCTCGGACCGGTCCGGCTGCGCGATCTGCACGACCACGCCGCACGCATCGTCGAGGACGAGGGCAGGCGCCTGGACCACCGCGCCGCCGCCACCTCGTTCGCCGACCCCGCGCTCGCGGACGAACTCGACAAATACTCCGCGGGCAGGGCGACGGTCGGGGCGTGGTCGGCGGTCGCGGACGCACTGATCAAGTCCAGCCGGCTCACCGCGGATCGCGGCGAACGCGAGCATCGGCTGATTCGCGCCGTCGACGCACTCCTCGGCACCGGAAAACTCTCGCAGGCCCTGGCTTTCGCGCCCGAGATCGAGAGTTTCCCGGCAAGTCCCCTACGTGACGCCGTCCTCGGCTACCTCGCGATTCAACGGGGACGTCCCGCGGAAGCCGACCAGCTGCTCACCCAGTCCTGGGCCGCATGCGACCCGGAGACCGATCCGGCCACCGCGGCACTGATCTGCCAGCGGCGCGTCCTCGACTCGCTCGCCCGCTGGCACGGGCCGGATCTCGTCGAGTGGGGTTGCCGGGCAGTTGCTCTCGTCGACTCGGCGGATCCGTCGGCCGTCGAATCCGCGGCGATCATGGGACTCGGGCTCGCCGCCACCGGCCGGATCGCAGAGGCACGGGCCGCATACGACACGCTGTCCGCGAAGGTCGCCCTCGGCGCCCAATCGCAGCGCTTCGACATGGCGAGGGGCTGGCTCGACCTGGCTCTCGACGATCCCGAGACAGCGCGCCAGGAACTCGAGAGCGCCGTACCCACGGCCTTCCGGATGGGCTCCACCCGCATCTCGCTGTGGGCGCAAGCCTGGTTGGCGCGAACGCAATTCGCCCTCGGCGACTGGAGCGGCGCCATCGTCACCGTCGAACGGGCGGGCCACCAACTCGAGGATGCCACGCTCGACCTCCTTCGCCCCCTCGTGCACTGGACCGGCGCGCAGACGCATGCGCTCCGCGGCAACTGGCCCGCGGCTCAGGAGCACCTTCGTCTCGCGGCCGCAAGTTCGCACGACTACCCCATGATGTTCATTCCGGCCTCACTGGCGCGCGCACAGTGCGCCGAGGTCGAGACCGACTACGCGGGGGTGATCCGGGCGCTCGAGCCCCTCACCCGCCTGCATCCGCGGGAAGGCATCGACGAACCCGGTTTCTGGCAGTGGCCCGACGTCTACGCGAATGCGCTCGTGATGGCCGGTCGCGTCGACGACGCAGACACCTTTCTCGTCCCGCACGAGGAACGCGCCGCCGAGCGGGGACACCGATCGGCGATGGCCCGGCTCGGCTACGCGCGCGGCCGCATCGCCGGCGCACGCGGCGACATCGACGGCGCCCGGGACGTCTTCGAGGAAGCATTGGCACATCTCGAGACCCTGCCTCTCCCCTACGACCGCGCCCGCGTCAACTTCGCCTACGGTCAGACCCTGCGCCGGGCAGGCAAGCGACGCGAAGCGGACGCCGTCATGCAGGCCGCCAGAGAAAGCTATTTCGCGCTCGGCGCCACCGCCTATGTGCAACGATGCGACCGCGAACTGAAGGCCGGCGGCCTCAACCTCAAACGGAGCCGCTTCACACTCGACGAACTGACCCCACAGGAACGCGCGGTGACGGAACTCGTCGCGGGCGGCGCCAGCAACAAGGAGGCGGCGGGCGAGTTGTTCCTGTCCGTCAAGACCGTGCAGTACCACCTGACCCGGGTCTACGCGAAGCTCGGCATCCGCTCGCGCAGCGAACTCGCCGCGCAGTTCCGCGAACAGGAGTGACGCCCCGGGGTGGTGGGAACCCACCCCGAGGGTGCCTGTCACAGGCGGCGTCGTCCGGCCAGGCTGGAACGCGACCGATGCAGCCGACCTCCCTGGAGTTCCGAGATGGATGACACAATCGACGCAGTGCGCGCCGACAGCGAACTGAAGAACAAGCACCGCGCGATGTGGGCCCTCGGCGACTATCCCGCCCTGGCCACCGACATCATCGCCGACCTCGGCCCCGCCCTGGTCAGCGCCAGCCGCATCAGGCCCGGTGACCGAGTTCTCGACGTCGCGGCGGGATCCGGCAACGCCGCCATCCCCGCGGCGCTGTCCGGCGCGAGCGTCGTGGCCGGCGATCTCACCCCGGAACTGTTCGACGCGGGGCGCCGACGCGCCGCCGAAGTCGGGGCCCACGTCGAATGGCGGCAGGCCGACGCCGAAGCCATGCCGTTCGCCGACGACGAATTCGACACCGTGATGTCGTGCGTCGGTGTCATGTTCGCCCCGCATCACCAGGCGAGCGCCGACGAACTGGTCCGCGTCTGCCGGCCCGGCGGAACGATCAGCCTGCTCAGCTGGACCCCCGAAGGCTTCATCGGCCAAATGTTCGCGACGATGAAACCTTACGCACCGCCGCCCCCGCCCGGCGCGCAACCCCCGCCGCTGTGGGGTCGCGAGGACCACGTCCGGGCGTTGCTCTCCCATCGCGTCACCGATGTCGTGGCGACCCGGAAGACGTTGCGCGTCGACCAGTTCCGATCACCGGAAGACTTCCGCGACTACTTCAAGACCCGGTACGGCCCGACCATCGCGGTGTACCGGCACATCGCCGGCGACCCCGACCGCGTGGCCGCGCTGGACCGGGAACTCGCCGATCTCGCACACCGCTTCGACTACGGGAACGGCAGCACCGTGATGAACTGGGAGTACCTGCTACTCACCGCGCGGAAGTGGTAGCGAGCTCGACCACGATCGCGGTCCGCCGAACCCAGCTCGCGGTAAGCCTTGTCGGGCACAGCCACCGCCGCCGCCGGACCGTATAGCGGCCCTCCGCGACCGTACTTGACGCACATACTGATCCAGCTGATCAGCCCGAGCAGGGTGAGCGGACAACCGACGAGAAGCGCCGCCAACCTCTGCCAGTGCAGACCCCCGCCGCAAGAAAGGACAGTCCGTAATCTATCGCCGAAGCGGCGACGAACAGCATCGCCAGCACCGTGGCCGCCTTTGTCGCAGAGGGACTCCGACCGAGCTGAGGGGCGCGCCGCCCTTCGGCGGGGTCGATGGTGCTCGCGCACCACGTGACGGTCCTGGCCCACCCCTCTGGAACGGTCATCGGCCGACTATATGTCGACAGGACGACATGAATGCGAGGCCCGTTGTGGCGGCAACGAACTCGGACGGCGGCACCCGAGGAGAACCTGAGCGCCGGACGGTCGGGGTATTGCCCGGTGCGGGATCGGTTGCTAGAATCGAACAAAGTTTCGAATCACCTTGGGGGAGGTTGGTCGTGGGGGAGGCTGCATCGGGGGATGTGGTGGCACCGGATCTGGCGGAGGTGCGGGCGTTCACCGCGCGGTTGCGGTGCGTCGAGGCCGGTGGGGATGCCGGGGCGGGGATCGACCTGCTCGATGCGATCGAGGCGTTGAAGTCGGTGGGCTGTGCGGCGCAGGCGGTGATCACCGATCACGTCGCGACATGTGTTCGGGCGGAGCGGCAGGCCGCGGGGCTGCCGCGGGCGGAGTGGAATCGCGGGATCGGGTCGCAGATCGCGTTGGCGCGCAGGGAATCCCCGAACCGGGGTGGCCGGCATCTGGGGTTCGCTCGGGCGGTGGTGCACGAGATGCCGCACACGCTGGCGTTGCTGCGGTCGGGGCGGTTGAACGAATGGCGGGCCACCCTGTTGGTGCGGGAGACGGCCTGCCTGTCCGCATCGGATCGGGGCATCGTGGACCGCCGGTTGTGCGCCGACCCGACGGTGCTGGACGGGGTCGGTGATCGCGGGCTGATCGCGCGGGCGGCGGCGTTGGCGGCTGAACTCGACGCCGCCGCAGTCGTCCGCCGGCACCGCAAGGCGGTGTCGGAGCGGCGGGTGACGACACGGCCGGCGCCGGACATGATGGCGTACCTGAGTGTGCTGATGCCGGTGGCGCAGGCGGTGTGTTTGCAGGCCACGCTGGGGCGGGACGCGGACCGTCTGATCGCCACCGGACAGGGCGGTGGCCGGACCCGGAATCAGCTGATGGTGGATCTGTTGTTCGACCGCGGCACCGGACGGGCGGTGGCGGCGGGGGTGCCGGTGGCGGTGAATCTGGTGCTCTCCGATGACACCCTTATCGCGGGCGGGTTCCGAGGCGGCGCAGCTGCAGGGGTGGGGTCCGGTGCCGGCGGGGATCGCCCGGCACCTGGTGGCGGACGCGGTGAGCGCGGACACGGAGACCGCGTTGCGGCGGGTGTATGCGTGCCCGGGGTCGGGGGCGTTGACGGCGATGGACTCGCGGTCGCGCACGTTTCCGAAGAGTCTGGCGAGGTTGATCGATCTGCGGGATCGGACGTGCCGGACGCCGTGGTGTGATGCGCCGATCCGCCATCACGATCACATCCGCTCACACGACAAGATGGGTCGGACCAGTGCGGGCAACGGGTCGGGTGTGTGTGAGGCGTGTAATTACGCGAAGGAGGCACCGGGGTGGGTGGCCCGCCCGGTCACCCGCCGGGGTGGTCGGCATGCGATCGATCTCGGCACCCCGACCGGGCACCACTACCGATCCACCGCGCCGCCGCTGCCGACTCCGACACACCTGCGCGCGTCATGAGTGTGCACCGAATCAGCTTCGTGAACGCCCGGCAAGTGCGAGGCTTGAGGTCATGGACAGCAACAACACGATGGGTGATCGGTAATGGCCCGGCCGGTACGCGTCGTCGTGCTCGGCGCCGGCTCGTGGGGTACGACGGTGGCTGGTCTCGCCGCCCACAACACACCGACTCTGCTGTGGTCGCGAAATGCCGAAACCGCGGACGAGATTAACACCGAGCACCGCAACTCCCGCTACCTCGGCGACCGCCCGCTCCCCGACTCGATGCGGTCTACGGCCGACCTGGTGGAGGCCGCGCAGGAAGCCGACGTTCTCGTGGTGGGGGTGCCGTCGCATGCGGTCCGCAGCACGCTCGCTCAGATCACCAACGAGGTCCGAGCGTGGGTGCCCGTGCTGTCGCTGGCGAAGGGACTGGAACCGGGAACCCGGTTGCGTCCCACCGAGGTGATCGCCGAATGCCTGCCCGGTCATCCGGTCGGGCTTCTCGCGGGCCCCAACATTGCGCGGGAGATCGTCGACGGACTGGCCGCGGCATCCGTCGTCGCCACCCAGGACGTTCGGGTGGCCACGGCGTTGCAGCCGTTGTTCGCGTCCGCCGTGTTCCGCGTCTACCGCAACACCGATGTGCTGGGCTGCGAACTCGGTGGCGTGCTGAAGAACATCGTGGCCATCGCGTCGGGAATGGCCGACGGCCTGGATGTCGGCGACAACACGCGCGCGATGGTCCTGGCGCGCGGGCTGGCCGAGATGACCCGGCTTGGCGAGGCGATGGGCGCGAATCCGCGGACGTTCGCGGGACTCACCGGGGTCGGAGACCTCATCGCCACGTGCATGAGCCCCAGTTCGCGGAACCGCCGGGTGGGTGAGTTCATTGCCCGCGGCATGACGGTCGACGAGGCCGTCGCCAAGCTGGGGCAGGTGGCGGAAGGCGTCAAGACTGCCCCCACGGTGATGGAGTTGGCCCGCGACTACAACGTGGACATGCCCATCGCCGCCGAAGTCGAGGCCGTGGTCGCGGGGCGGCAGACACCGGAAGGCGCCTATCGTGGCCTGCGGAAAGTCGCTGCCGGCGGGGAGCACGAGGTGGCGTGACCGCACAACTGCATCCAGCCATTGCATTATCTAGACGTTTCTAAGCAATCTCCTAGAAATCTGGGGCAGACTCCTGAGTGGAGGTATCCCGCCTAGCAGCGTCGTGCGGGGACGGCTGCGTGAGAGAAGTCAGCGATGAGTTCACCGACCTCGGTTGGTCCCGGAGACTCGTCTGCGCACGCCTTTCCGCTGTCCCCCGCACAGAGGGGGATGTGGCTCGCGCAGCACGTCGACCCCGCGGTTCCCGTATCGGTCGCCCAATACGTCGACATCCGCGGCGACCTGGACCGCGGTGTCCTGACGTCGGCGTGTGCGCAAGCGGCGGCCGAATTCGAATCGTTTTTCCTGACCATCTCCGAGGCCGACGGCGAACCCGTGCAACGGGTGGATCCGGGACTGGGTGTGACAGTCGGGTACGTCGACTTCCGCGACGCACCGGATCCTGCGGCGTCGGCGCACGCGTGGATGCGCACCGAGACGGCCGCGCCGATCGATGTGCGGCGGGAACGCCTGGTGGTCACGTACGTCCTCCAGGTCGGGACAAACCACTACTTCTGGTATTCACGCGCCCACCACATCGCCCTGGACGGTTACGGTTCCGTCACGATGGTCTACCGGATCGCCGAGCTGTATTCCGCCGCGGTGCGGGGACTGCCGCCGCCCCCGAACAGGGCCCTCGGTCTTCGCCGTGTCCACGAACTCGAGATCGGATACCGCGACTCCGCTCGCCGGGAAGCCGACCGAGACTACTGGTTCGAGACGATGCGCGGCGTCACGCACCCGAGCACCTTGGCGCGCGGCTCCGCACCGGCGACCGCCGATTCCCGGAGCGTCAGTGGAACGTTGACGACGGAGACCGTCGATCAGCTCGAGAAGAGCGCGGCGGTGCACGGCGCCAATCCCGCGACGCTGGCCGTCGCTGCGGTCGCCGGGTATCTGGCGAGGATGAGCGGCGAGGACGACGTCACGCTCAGCCTGCCGGTGTCGGCCCGCACGACGGCTGCGCTGCGCCGGTCGGGTGGCATGGTGTCGAACGTGGTGCCGCTGCGCATCGGGTCTGCCGGGACCGCGAGTGTCGGCGATCTGGTGTCCCGCACGCGGCTCGCGATGTCCGGCGCCCTGCGCCATCAGCGGTACCGGCACGAGGACATTCGCGCCGATCTGGGACCGTCGCCATCGGGGCCGCGACTGTTCGGACCGGCGGTCAACATCATGCTGTTTTCGGAGGAGATCGAACTCGGCTCGCTGAAGGGGCACTTGCAGGTGCTGTCTTCGGGCCCGATCGAGGATCTCCTCGTCAACCTCTACCGGTACGGTCCCCGCGGACAGCTGCACCTCGATTTCAAGGCGAATCCGCGACTGTATTCGCCAGAGGACGTGGAGGGGCACCACACGAGGTTCCTGCGGTACTTCCGGCACTTCCTCGACGCCGATGTGTCCCTCCCCGTCGGTGAGCTCGCGGTCCTCACGGACGACGAGACAGCTGCGCTGGTTCCCGCCTCCGGACCGCCCGGCAGCGCGCCAGTCACGCTCGCTGATGTGTTTCGCGCTGCCGCCGCGCAGGATCCGGACGCCACCGCCGTGGTCTGTTCCGGCCGCAGGATCACGTACCGCGACCTCGACGCGCGCTCCGACCGGATCGCTGCGGCGCTGGGGCAGCTCGGTGTCGGGTCCGGCGACGTTGTGGCGCTCGCGTTTCCGCGGTCGCTCGACTACGTGTGCGCGGTCTGGGCCGTCGCGAAGACGGGAGCGGCCTTCCTGCCGGTGGACCCCACCTACCCTGTCACGCGGGTGCGGCACATGCTCGGCGACGCCCGGGCAACGGTCGGGTTGACCTCTCCGCAGCACTCGTCGATTTTGCCGGACACGACCGAATGGCTTCCGCTCGGCGACAGCGACACCGACAGCGACAGCGACACCGCCGCACCCGAGTTGCACACCCGGGCAAGACGACTCGACGACGTCGCCTACCTCATCTACACGTCGGGTTCGACCGGCGCACCCAAAGGGGTGGCGGTCACCCACCGCGGGATCGCCGATCTCGTTTCTGCACAGCGCACCCGACTCGACCTCGACGGCTCGGCGCGGGTTCTGCACGTCGCGTCGCCGAGCTTCGACGCCTCGATCTTCGAAATGCTGATGGCCTTCGGCTCCGGTGCCACGCTCGTCGTCGCCCCGGACTCGGTGTACGGAGGGCCGCCGCTCGCACAGCTGATGACCACGGAACGCATCACGCACGCGGTGATCACCCCGTCCGTCCTGGCCTCGATCGACCCCGGCGAGGTCGACGGTCTCCGCGTCCTCGTCGTCGCCGGTGAGGCGTGCCCCCCGGAGCTGTTGTCCCGGTGGGCCTCCCGATGCTCGGTCGTCGACGCGTACGGGCCGGCCGAGACCACCGTGATGGCGACCGTCGGCGATCCCCTCCCCGCGGCGGGCCCGGTCACCATCGGCCGGCCGATCCGCGGGACGCGAGCGGTGGTTCTCGACCACCGGCTCCGCCCGGTCCCGGTCGGTGTGCCCGGCGAACTGTACGTCGCGGGGGCGGCCCTGGCCCGCGGCTACCACCGCAGGGCGCGGCAGACGTCGGAGCGGTTCGTCGCCGACCCGTACGGGCCGCCGGGCACCCGCATGTACCGCACGGGCGACACCGTCCGCTGGACTCGCGACCACGAACTCGAATATCTCGACCGCAGCGACGAACAGGTGAATCTCCGCGGTCTGCGCGTCGAACCCGGGGAGATCGACGCCACCCTGCGCCGCCACCCGGCTGTTCGATTCGCCGTCACCGTGATTCGCTCGCAGGCCGCCGGTGATCAGCTCGTGTCGTATGTCGTGGGCAACGATGTGAGCGAGCAGGCGTTGCTCTCGTACCTCACCGCCGAACTGCCCCCGCATCTGGTGCCGGCCGCCGTCGTCGCGCTGGACGACATTCCGCTGACCCCGTCGGGCAAGGTCGACCGCCGCGCGCTTCCCGCGGTCGGCCGCCGGTCGACGATCCGGACCGCGCCCCGCGATGCGCGTGAGCGGACGCTGCACGGCATCTACACCGAGATCCTCGGGACCTCCGATTTCGGTGTGGACGACTCGTTCTTCGCGCTCGGCGGCGACAGCATCATGGCGATCCAGTTGGCGTCCCGCGCACGGAGTGCGGGGATCACGTTCAGTCCGCGCGACGTGTTCGAGCAGCGGACGATCTCCCGGCTCGGTGCGATCGCCGGTCACCACCCTGGCAGGCCGACCCTGGAGGAACTTCCCGGCGACGGGATCGGCGACATGCCGCTCACCCCGGCTGCCCGATTCCTTCTCGACCGGGTTCGTGAGATCGACCGCTACGCCCAGGCGGTGGTGGTGGAATTGCCACGCGGAATGGACGCCGAGCGACTGGGCAGGGTGATCGGCGCCGTCGTCGACCGGCACGACGCTCTGCGGACCCGCCTGGTTCGCCGCTCCGACGGGACGGCGTTTCTCACCGCGAGTCCGGTCGGTGCACCGTTGCCGGACGGCACGATCCGCCGGGTGCCGCTGCCCGACAACGCCGATGCGGCGCAACGCACCCGGGACGAACACGAGGCGGCGGTCCGGCGGTTGAATCCGGCTGTCGGAGTGATGCTGCAGTGCGTCTGGCTCGATCCCGGTCCGGACCGTCGCGGGCGGCTTCTCCTCGTCGCCCACCACCTGGTGATCGACGGGGTCTCGTGGCGGATCCTGATCGGCGACCTCGCCGCCGCGTGGAAGCAGCCGCTCCCCCTTCCGCCGATCGGCACGTCGCTGCGCCGCTGGTCGCACGGACTGATCGAGCAGGCGCGGCGCCCCGCCCTCCGGTCGCAGCTCACGTTCTGGCGCGACGTGACCGGTGGCGACGAGCCGCCGCTCGGGGCGCGTCCGCTCGACGCGCGGCGCGACGTCGATTCGACTGTCGCCCGGATCCACACGGCGGTGCCGGCAACGCACTCGGTGCTCACCGACCTCCCGGCCGCCTTCCACTGCGACGTCAACGACGCGCTGCTCACCGCACTCGCCCTCGCACTGACGCAATGGCAGCGCAGCCGGGGGCGGTCGCCCACCGTGCCGGTGATCAGGCTCGAGGGCCACGGCCGTGAGGAATCGATCCTGCCCGGGGCCGACCTCTCCCGCACCGTGGGGTGGTTCACCAGCATCTTCCCGATCCGCCTCCACCTCGCAGGCGTGGACCTCGACGAAGCGTTCGCGGGCCGCCGTTCCGCGAGTGCCGCGATCACGGCAGTCAAGGAGCAACTGCGTGCCGTTCCCGGCAAGGGCCTCGGCTACGGGCTGCTGCGGTACTTCGGGGACGCCGCGGCGCGGCAGCTGGGTGAGCGGCCGGAGGGGCAGATCGCCTTCAACTACCTCGGCCGTCTCGATATCGCCGACACCGGACCGGATTGGCGCCCGGTGCGTGACGGCAGCG
Organism: Rhodococcus sp. NPDC056960; assembly: GCF_042674125.1. Taxonomy (NCBI): domain Bacteria; kingdom Bacillati; phylum Actinomycetota; class Actinomycetes; order Mycobacteriales; family Nocardiaceae; genus Rhodococcus; species Rhodococcus sp. NPDC056960. The sequence goes on from NZ_JBHURF010000007.1 coordinate 175,003, forward strand.
CCGTGTTCTCGTCGGCAGAACCGTCGATGCCGGTCACCGCGCTGATCGACATCACCGCGTCCACGACCGACGGCGTCCTCGACACCGTCTTCGCGTTCCCGGCCGATGCGATCGCGTCCGAGGACGTGCAGGCGCTGGCCGACCTCTGGGTGCGGGCGCTCACCGCCCTCGCCGCGGTGGCGCGTTCTCCGCACGGCAGCGGGCTCGTCCCGTCGGATCTGCCGCTCGTCTCCGTCGACCGGGCCGACCTCGACGCGTGGGAGCGGGATCGTCCCGGCCTGCTCGACGTGTGGCCGCTGACACCGTTGCAGTCGGGCCTGCTGTTCCATGCGGCGCTCGCCGGCTCGGACGCGGATCCGTATGCGATGCAGGTGATCCTGACCCTGTCCGGGCAGATCGATCCAGCGCGGCTCCGGAACGCCTGCGCCGCCGTCCTCGCGGGGCACGCGAATCTGCGCACCGCCTTCTTGCGCGACGGCCGCGGCGTTCCCGTGCAACTCGTGCTCGACGAGGTGCCGCTGCGCTGGCAGCACATCGACGTCACGGACGGCGACGCCGAGCGGGTTCTCCGCGCGGATCGCACCACCCGCTTCGACATGTCTGCCCCACCGCTGATTCGGTTCACGCTGCTGTCGCACGGAACGCGCCGCGCCGAACTGGCGATCACGGCCCACCACATCGTGCTGGACGGCTGGTCGATGCCGGTGCTGGTGCGCGAGCTCTTCACCGCTTACCGAGACGGCGACATCCGCACCGAGCCCCCGGATTCGAGTCCGTACCGCGACTTCCTGGAATGGCTGGCGGCGAGGGACACCGAGGCCTCGGCGCACGCGTGGGCCTCGGCACTCGGCGGCATCACCGAACCCGCTGCACCGGAGGAGCGCACCGTCGTCACCTCCGAGGCGGTGCTGGAGTTGAGCGAGGAAGACACCGCGGCGCTGACGGCGCGCGCGGCGGAACTCGGAATCACGCTGAGCACGGCCGTCCAGGCGGCCTGGGGAATCGTTCTCGGGCAGACCACCGGCCGCGACGACGTCGTGATCGGCGCGACCGTCTCCGGCCGGCCCCCGGAACTCGCCGGCGTGGAACGCGCGGTGGGGTTGTTCGTCAACACTGTCCCCGTGCGCATCCCGCTCGACCCCGACGTCGAGGCTGCCACCCTTCTCACCCGCCTGCAGGCCGATCACGTCCGCCTCCTCGAGCACCACTATCTGGGGCTCGCGGAGATCCAGCGGGCAGTCGGTGTGGCCCCGCTCTTCGACACGCTCGTCGCGTTCGAGTCGTACCCGGTGGACCGGACCGCGCAGCCGGAGGCTGTGGACGGCGTCGTGCTCGACGCGGTCCGCGCACACGATTCCTCGCACTACGCCGTGACACTCGCGGCGACGGTGGCCGGAACATTGCGGCTGACGGCGAACTGCCGGTCACCCCGGTACGACGGGAACGCCCTGCTCGCGCGGATGGGCCGCGCCCTCACCCACATCGCCGGGAATCCGCATCTGGCGGTGGGCCGGTTCGACCTTCTCGGCGAGGCGGAGAAGCAGAGGGTTCTGCGCACCTGGAACGCGACCGATGTTCCGGTTCCGCCGGTCACCCTGGTCGATCTGTTCGATGCGCAGGTCACGCGCTCACCCGCTGCCGTGGCGGTGGTGTTCGGGGCGGATGTGTTGACGTACACCGAGTTCGACGCGCGGGCGAATCGGCTGGCGCGGTATCTCGTGGCGCGGGGCGTCGGACCGGAAACCGTGGTCGGTGTCTCGATACCCCGCTCACCTCACCTGCTCGTCGCGCTGTACGCGGTGCTGAAAGCCGGCGGCGCCTACGTTCCGGTCGACCCCGAGCACCCGTTCGCGCACCGGGCGCTCGTCGTCGATTCCGCCGCACCGGCATTGCTGCTCACGTCCGGGAATCGCGCGGCCCCGGACGGGGAGACCATCGTGGATCTCGATCTGCTCGACGTGTCCGGGTACGACCCTGCGCCGGTGACCGATTCCGCGAGGCGCTCACCGCTGCGCCCGGCGAATGCCGCGTACGTCATCTTCACGTCCGGTTCCACCGGAAGACCCAAGGGCGTAACGGTGACCCACGCGATGATGGTGAACCAGTTCCGCTGGGCGCAGACGCAGACGCCGCTCGACGGTTCCGACGCGGTGCTGCACAAGACCCCGCTCACCTTCGACATCTCCGCGTGGGAACTGTTCTGGCCCCTGCAGACCGGTGCACGGGTGGTGATCGCCGAACCCGGTGGCCACCGCGATCCCCGTTATCTGGCGCGCATCGTCGAGCAGGAGTCGATCACGACTCTCCACGTCGTGCCGTCGATGCTCGACGCCTTCGTGGAGCAGTGCGGGCGCCGGACACCGGCGACGTTGCGCCGCGTGTTCTCCGCAGGGGAATCGCTGTCGACCGCGACGGCATCGCGATTCACCGAACACAGCGCTGCCGCACTGTTCAACTGGTACGGCCCCTGCGAGGCGGCGGCGGCGACGTCGGAGCCGTTCGACGGCAACGATTTCGGACCATCCGTAGCCCTGGGGCGCCCGGTGCAGAACATACGTACGTATGTGCTCGACAGCCGGCTGCGGCCGGTGCCGGTCGGGACGAGGGGCGAGTTGTATCTCGCCGGTCCGTTGGCGCGCGGCTACGCCGGACGTCCCGACCTCACGGCCGAGCGGTTCCTCGCCGATCCCTACGACGGACGAGGCGGGCGGATGTACCGCACCGGAGACGCGGTGCGATGGAACGACACGGGCCGGCTCGAGTACCTCGGACGCACCGACTTCCAGATCAAGTTGCGCGGACAGCGCATCGAGCCCGGCGAGATCGAGGCCGCAATGACGTCCGATCCGGCGGTGACCCACGCCGCGGTAACCGTGCAGCGGCACCCGGGCACCGGAGATCGGCTGATCGCGTATGTCGTTGCCGCGGAGGGCGAATACCTGGACGAGACCCGGATCTCCGAACGCCTCGCAGGCCTGCTCCCGGCCCACATGATTCCCTCGACGTTCGTCGCGCTTCCCGCGCTGCCAGTCACGACGAGCGGAAAGCTGGATCGCGCGGCCCTACCGGACCCGGTTTCCGCGACAGTGGTGTCCGATCCGCCCGCCACCCCCGTCGAGGACGTCGTCGCGTTCGTGTTCGCGGAGGTGACGGGCAGCGGGCAGCTCGGAAGGAACACCAACTTCTTTGCTGCCGGCGGAAATTCGCTCACAGCAGCGCAGGTGGTCGCCCGCGTCGGAGCCGCGCTGGGGACCACCCTCGACCTGCGGGAACTGTTCGACCACCCGACGGTCGCGGGACTGTCCGGACATCTGGCTGCACGAACGCACGAGGCCGAGCGCGCGCCCCTGGTCCCCCGTCTTCCGGCCGCCCATGTGCCGCTGTCGCTCGCGCAGCAACGACTGTGGTTTCTGAACCGCCTCGACGGCCGCTCGGCCACCGACACCATTCCCGTCGTGCTGCGTCTCACCGGCACGCTCGACGAATCGGCCGTGTGCGCGGCGGTGGGCGACGTGATCGAGCGTCACGAACCCCTCCGCACGGTCTATCCCGAACACGACGGGATCCCCTGCCAGCACATTCTGGCCGCCTCCGCGGTGCCGCCCTGCACGGTGCGGAGGGCGACCGACGCCGCCGCCCGGGTGCGCGACCTCGTGTCCGCGGGATTCGACCTCACCGCCGAACTCCCGGTGCGCACCGAACTTCTCGCGGTGCGCGACCACGAATGGGTGCTGGCCCTCGTCGTCCATCACATCAGCGCCGACGGGTTCTCGCTGGGACCACTGGCCCGCGACGTGATGGCGGCGTACCGCGCGCGGACCCGCGGCGACGCTCCGGCGTGGACACCCCTCCCCGTCCGGTACGCCGACTATTCGCTGTGGCAACACGAACAGCGGGACGGGCAGCAGAGCCTGACGTACTGGACCCGGACGCTGTCCGGGATGTCCGGAACGCTCCCCCTTCCGTTCGACCGTGCGCGACCCGCCGTCGCCACACACGGCGGCGCCCACATCGAATTCGGTCTCGACGCCGAGACCCACCGGCGGATTCGCGGACTCGCGCGCACCCACGACGCCACTCTGTTCATGGTGCTCCACGCGGCGCTCGCCGTCCTCGCGGCCAGACTGAGCGGCACCCCGGATATCGTCGTCGGTACGCCGATCGCCGGACGCGGGCCCCGCGCTCTCGACGATCTCGTCGGAATGTTCGTCAACACACTGGTACTCCGGACCCACGTCCCGCCCGGCGACACGTTCGGCGACGTGCTCGATCGGGTGCGGGGTGTCGATCTCGATGCGTACACCCACGCGGACGTCCCGTTCGAGGAGATCGTCGAGGCGGTCGCGCCCGCCCGGTCGCGCAGCCAGAACCCACTGTTCCAGCTGGCATTCGCCTACCACAACACGGCACCGGTCGTGGTCGACCTGCCGGACGTCTCCGCTCGGATCGTCGAGGTGGACACGGGCACCGCGAAATTCGACCTGCAGCTGACCGTCACCGAATCGGTCGACGAAAACGGACCCGGACCGCTCTCGTGTGTCTTCACCTACGCCACCGACCTGTTCGACGACATCACGGTCTCGGGGTTCGCCGAGCGCTTCCGGCGCGTGCTGGATGCCGCACTCGCACACCCGCCCGTCGTGGTCGGTGACATCGACCTCCTGGACGACCAGGAGAAGCAGGCGGCCCGGCACACGGGTGCGCCGTCGCTACCGCAGCGCATGCTGCCCGAACTGATGTCCGCGGCCGCCGAGCGGAATCCGGACGGCCCGGCGTCGACGGCCGACGGCCGGTCCATGACGTACCGGGAACTCGACGCCGAGTCGAATCGACTGGCACGCGCGCTGATGCGGCGCGGTGTCGGTCCGGAAACGGTCGTGGCTCTCGGCCTGTCGCGCTCCGCACTGTCCGTGGTGTCCGTGTGGGCCGTCGCGAAGACCGGTGCCGCCTTCGTCCCCGTCGACCCGCGCTACCCCGCGGCGCGGATCACGTATCTGGTGAACGATTCCGGCGCGGTACTCGGCCTGACCACCGCCCCGGACCGCGGGTCCCTGACCGACGCCACGGACTGGCTGCTGCTGGACACCCCGGACTTCCGAACCGAATGTCGCGGTCACTCGTCGGGGCCGATCACCGATGCCGACCGTGCACGGCCGCTCGAGGTCCGCCACCCGGCGTACGTGATCTACACGTCCGGTTCGACGGGCACCCCGAAGGGCGTCGTGGTGACTCACACGGGCCTCGCCGACTTCACGGCGGAGCAGCGTGAGCGCTATTCGGTGACGGCGTCCTCGCGCACCCTGCACGGTTCGTCGCCCGGCTTCGACGGCGCGGTCCTGGAGATCCTGCTCGCCCTCGGCGCGGGTGCCTGCATGGTGATCGCACCACCCACCGTCTACGGCGACGAACCGCTGACCGACCTGCTGGCCGCCGAGCGGGTCAGTCACCTGTTCACCACACCGACCGTCCTGGCGACGATCGACCCGGGTGCGCTCCGCGACGTCCGGACGGTGGTGGTGGGAGGCGAACCGTGCCCGCCGGAACTCGCGGCGGGCTGGGCGGCGCAGAAACACCTGTCGCTGTTCAACGGATACGGTCCGACCGAGACGACGGTGATGACGACCATCAGCGATCCCCTGGCGGCGGGCGGCCCGGTCACCATCGGCCGTCCGGTTCGTGGCGCCGTGGTCCTCCTGCTGGATTCGCGTCTGCACCCGGTTCCGACGGGAGTCGCCGGGGAACTGTACGTGTGCGGGCCGGGCGTCGCCCGCGGCTACCATCGCCGGCCCGGGCTGACGGCCGCACGCTTCGTCGCCTGCCCGTTCGGCGCGGCCGGGGAGCGGATGTACCGGACGGGCGATGTGGGACGGCGCCGCCGGGACGGGTCTATCGAGTACCTGTACCGTAACGACTCGCAAGTCGAACTGCGCGGAGTCCGAATCGAACTCGGCGAGATCGACGCGACGCTGCGTACCCACCCGAGCGTGCGGTTCGCGGCCACCGACGTGCGTGCACTGCGGGACGGCGTCGACGCACTCGTGTCGTACGTGCTCCCCGCACGCGGCCGGACAGTCGATCCCGACCAGTTGATCCGCTTCGTGTCGGAGCGACTGCCCACGCCCCTGGTGCCCGCGACGGTGGTCGTGGTGGAGACGGTGCCGCTCACCGGGAACGGGAAGCTGGATCGCGCGGCGCTGCCCGACCCCGTCCCCGCGGCCACCGACTTCGAGGCCCCGCACACTCCCGCCGAACGGGTGGTGGCGACGGTGTTCGCCGAGGTACTCGGACTCGACCTCGTGGGACGGGACGCGAACTTCTTCGCCCTGGGCGGCACGTCTCTGTCCGCCACGCGCGCCGCATCCCGGATCGGCGCGGCACTGCAGACGACGGTCCCGGTGCGCGCAGTGTTCGACGCCCCCACCGTCTCCGCGCTCGCGGCGGCCGTCACCGATCGGACCGAGGGCACGGCACCCGCCGCACTGACCGTGCGCCCGCGCCCGCCACGGGTGCCGCTGTCGCCGGCGCAGCAACGGCTGTGGTTCCTCTCCCGGCTCGCCCCGGGCTCCCCCGAGTACACCATTCCGATGGCGTTGCGGCTCACCGGGTCGCTGGACGTCGCCGCCCTCGGAGCAGCGGTCGCGGACGTGGTGGGTCGTCACGAACCGCTGCGCACGCTCTACCCCGACAGCGGCGGCGTCGCCTACCAGCAGGTGGTCCCCGTGTCGCGGGGCGCGCCCGCGCTCGAACCGATACCGGTGTCCCACGGCGACGTCGCCGCGCGGGTGGCGACGTTCGCGGCGCAGGGATTCGCGCTGGGCGCCGAACCGCCGATCCGCGCCCGGCTGTTCGCGCCGGACCCGGACGACTGGGTGCTCGCCGTCATGGTCCATCACATCAGTGCGGACGGCTACTCGGTGCCGTTGCTCGTCCGCGATCTGATGACCGCGTACGAGGCCCGGATCTCGGGTTCGGCTCCGCGGTGGGCCGAATTACCGGTCCAGTACTCGGACTACACCCTGTGGCAGCACGAGGTACTCGGCGACCGCGACGATCCGTACTCCGTCGCCGCGCGGGAATTGTCGTACTGGACGGACACGCTGTCGGGCGCGCCCGAACAACTGCCCCTTCCCACGGACCGGCCGCACCCCGCCGTGGCATCGCACCGAGGCGGCACAGTCGAATTCGCGCTCGACGACGACCTGTACCGGGCGGTCGAGCACGCCGCTTCGGCCCGGGCGGTCACCCCGTTCATGGTTGTGCACGCGGCGTTCGCGGTGCTGCTCACCAGACTCGGCGGATCCACCGACATCGTGATCGGCACGCCCGTCGCGGGACGCGGGGATCAGGCCCTCGACGCACTGGTGGGGATGTTCGTCAACAACCTGGTTCTGCGCACCGAGGTGATTCCCGCGGAAAGCTTCACGGAACTGCTCGCCCGGGTGCGGGAGGACGACCTGGACGCGTTCGCCCACTCCACGGTTCCGTTCGAGACCGTGGTCGACGCGCTCCGTCCCGCCCGGTCACGCGCACGCAACCCGCTGTTCCAGGTGGCCCTGGCATTCCAGAACCTCGACCACACCCCGCTCGCACTACCCGGACTGCAGGTGTCGGAGATGACTCCCGCCGTCCGGTCGGCCCGATTCGACCTGCAACTCACCGTCGTCGCCGGCCCGGACCCGGCGGCCGAACACATTCGGCGGACGGCCGTGTTCACCTACGCCACCGACCTGTTCGACCATCACACCGTCGTGGAGATCGGCGAGCGCTTCCTCCGGACGTTGAGCGAGGCCGTCGCACAACCGGATCTGGCCGTCGGCGACCTCGCCCTCGTCGATCCGGACCCCGCCGTACCCACCGCGGCGCCCTCGTCCGGTGACACGCTCGTCGATCTCCTCGACCGGCAGGTCGCGGCGGCACCCGACGCGACCGCTGTGATCTCCGGCGACGAAGCAGTCACCTACCGCGAACTCGACGAGACGGTCAACCGGCTGGCGCGCCACCTGATCGCCACCGGTGTCGGACCGGAGTCCATGGTGGGACTGGCGATCCGCCGCTCCGTCGACCTCCTCGCCGGAATGTATGCCGTCGCGAAGACCGGAGCGGCGTACGTGCCGATCGACCCCGATCACCCGGCACGGCGCAATGCCGAGGTCATCCGGTCGTCGGGTGCTCACGTCGTCCTGACCACCGAGCGGGATCGGTTCGACATCTCCGACGTCCTACCGCCGCAGACCCGGCTGGTCGTCGTGGACCGACTGGACCTCGCCGACGTCGACCCCTCGCCGATCTCGGATCACGACCGGATCGCACCACTGCGGGAGCAGAACCCGGCGTACGTGATCCACACATCCGGATCGACCGGAACACCCAAGGGCGTGGTCGTGACCCATGCGGCCGTCGTGAGCTTCCTGAGGTGGCGTCAGGACACCGACCCGCTCGGTGCAGGCGACACGGTGATGCTGAAGTTGCAATACACGTTCGACGCCTCGGTGCGCGAGTTCTGGTGGCCGCTGATCGCAGGTGCCCGCCTGGTGATCGCTCGACCGGACGGGCACCGCGACCCGCGCCATCTCGCCGAACTGATCGGCAGGCGCGGGGTGACGGCGGGGTATTTCCTCCCACTGATGCTGGCCGAGATCCTGGCGATTCCCGATGCCGATCTCGTGTCACTGCGGCAGGTGTCGTGCGGCGGCGAGACCCTGCCCCCGGACACCGCCCACAATTTCCACGCTCGATGCCCGGACGCGGTGCTGTACAACGAATACGGCCCCACCGAGACCGCGGTCGCCGTGATCCGCGCCGTCGTCGGCAGCGTCGCCGCAGCCGTCCCGATCGGGATGCCCCAGAACGGGATCGGTGCGCTGGTGCTGGATTCGCGGTTGCATCCGGTACCCGTCGGGGTGCCCGGTGAGCTCTACCTCGCCGGCGCCCAGCTCGCCCGCGGGTACCTCGGACAACCGGGGGTCACGGCCGCACGCTTCCCGGCCGCTCCGTGGGGCCCGCCCGGTAGTCGGATGTACCGGACGGGCGACGTGGTGCGCCGCCGCCGGGACGGCGCGCTCGACTATCTCGGCCGACGCGATCTCCAGGTGAAGATCCGGGGTCAGCGCGTCGAGCTCGAGGAGATCGAGGCGGCGCTCCGACGCCACGACTCCGTCGCGTATTCCGCTGCCGCCGTCTACGAATCCGCGAACGCCGGCGCACGGCTGGTGGGCTACGTCGTGCCCCGGCCGGGCCTGGTCGTGGACACCCGAACCGTGTCGGCGGACCTGGCGCAGCGCCTCCCCCGGTACATGGTGCCCAATCAGATCGTGGTGCTGGACGCGCTGCCGTCGACGCCCCACGGCAAGCTGGACCGGCGCGCGCTCCCCGATCCCGGTGTGCCACGGGCGCAGCGGTTCCGCCCGCCGGCCACGCGCACCGAGAAACTGGTCACCGCGGTGTTCGCGGACGTTCTCGGCGCCGGTCTGGTGGGGCTGGACGACGATTTCTTCGAGCTCGGCGGCAACTCCCTGTCCGCGACCCGGGCGGCGTCACAGCTGCACGCCGCGACCGACGTCGAGGTGCGGCTCGAATGGTTCTTCACCGACGCGACCGCGGAGGGAATCGCCGGACGGATCTCGTCGAGTGTCGCCGCGACGACCACCGCGCTCGGGGTGCTGCTGCCCCTGCACCCGGACGGTGCCAGGGATCCGCTGTTCTGCATCCATCCGGCGATCGGATTGGCCTGGTGCTACTCGGGATTGAGCGCGCACCTCGGACCCGACCGACCCGTCTACGGTGTCCAGTCCCCCTCCGTGACCGGGCCCGGCGAACGGTTCACGACGATCGCACAGCGAGCCCATCGATACGTGCGGGAGATCCGGCGGGTGCAGCCACGGGGGCCGTACCACCTGCTCGGGTACTCGGTGGGGGGCGTGATCGCGCACGCGATGGCCGTGGAGTTGCGTTCGCTCGGCGAGGAGATCGGCCTGCTCACGATGATCGACAGCTATGCGTCGGCGGAGCGGGACGCCCCGGCGCCGACGCTCCCGGAACTCCTGCGGGAATTCGGCGACGGCGCGTCGGAGCAGCTCGGACCGGAGCATCTGAGCCGGCTGTACGCGGACTACATCGACGTCATCGACGCCGCCGCCGAATTCCGGCCGGAACGGTTCGACGGCGGACTGCTGTTCTTCGACGCGTCGGGGGACGCAGCCCAGCCGGTATCGGCGAGCGCGACGTGGCGGCCGTGGATCGCCGGCGACATCGCCGCCCACCCTGTCGACCAGCCGCACGCGCGGATGACCGATCCGCAGGCGATCGCCGTCATCGGACCGATCCTGGCCGCACAGCTGGGCGGCGTCTCAGCCACCGACGGGCCGGAGAATCCACCACCCACCCAGCGCGAGACAGCTCAGCGTCACGAGTAGGAACAAACCCACCCAGACGATGCCGGGGATGTGGGTGAGCCGCGCCAGCTGATCGGCGTCCGATTCGGGGGCCGCGCCGCGGGCGCGTTGACGCTGCAGTTCGAGGACCGGTCGCGGGGCCGCGACGAGCATGAACAGGGTGATCAGATAGGCCGCGGCCACCTGCTGGTCCTGCGTCCCGAACCAGACCAGTCCGAACAGCAGCGCCCCGACCACCGTGAGGGAGAACAACCCGTACAGATTCCGGACGAGAATCAGCATGGCCGCGAGGGCTGCCACCCCGATCCACAGCACCGCGACGGCGTGCTGCGTGCCCAGCACCCAGGCCGCACCGAGCCCGAGTACGGCGGGTCCGACGTAGCCGGCGAATGTCATGAGCACCACGCCGAGCCCGGTCGGTTTTCCGGACGAGATGGCCACACCGGACGTGTCGGAGTGCAGCCGCACCCCCTTCAGGGTTCGACCGAACAGCAGGGCGACTACCAGGTGCGCGCCCTCGTGCACGATGGTCACCACATTGCGCGTCAGTCGCCACGCGTGCGGTTCGAGGACGAGTATCACCGCCACCACCGCCGCGACCTGAACGATCCAGGGAGCCGGCGCGGGGCTGACCGCGCTCACGCGCTCCCACAGCGTTTGCATTCCATTCATCGGCGCCGAGTGTACGGCGACCGGCTGATCACTCCCTGCGTGCCAGCTGTGGAATCAATCCGCCCGCGAGCACGTCGTCGACCTGCCGTGGGGACAGCCGATGACGCACCGGGATCTCCACCTCACGGGTCGAGTCGAACAGCGTCAGACGAGAGCCGGACCGAATGGCGTCCCGCACCCCGTCGAGAACCAGCACGTCGTCCTGCCGGATCGTGTCGTAATCGTCCGGATTCTCGAACTCGAGCGCGAGCACACCGAAGTTGGCAAGGTTCTGCCAATGGATACGGGCGAACGAGATGGCGATCACCGCGCGCAACCCGAGGTAACGCGGGGTGATCGCGGCGTGCTCACGCGAGGACCCCTGCCCGTAGTTGTCGCCGCCGACGATGAAATGTCCGGTGGTCTTCGCCGTCTCCTCCGCGCGCGCCGGATAGGTCTCGTCGACCTGGGTGAACGTGAACCGGGACAGCTTCGGAATGTTGGAACGGAACGGCAGGGCCCGCGCCCCGGCCGGAGAGATCTCGTCGGTGGAGATGTTGTCGCCGACCTTCAGAAGTACCGGAGCCTCGATGCGGTCGGGCAGCGGCGGAAACTCGGGCAGGGACGAGATGTTGGGCCCCTTCACGAGTTCGACGTGCCGCGCCTCCTCCTCCGGCAACGGAGCCACCAGCATGGCTGTGTTGACGGTGGCCTCCTCCGGAAGCGTGAGCTCCGGATACGGCATCCCCACTTTCTCCGCCCAGTCCCGTGGGTCGGTGATCACCCCGGTGAGAGCCGACGCAGCCGCCGTCTCGGGTGAACACAGCCACACGGAATCCTCCCGGGTGCCCGAGCGTCCCGGAAAATTGCGGGGCATCGTCCGGAGAGAATTCCGGCCGGTCGCCGGCGCCTGGCCCATCCCGATACAGCCCATGCAGCCGGACTGATGAATTCGCGCGCCCGCCACGACGAGTTCGAGCGTCGCGCCCATCGCGGTCAGGTCGGAGAGGATCTCCCGCGAACTCGGATTGATGTCGAAGCTCACGCTCGGATCGGTTTGCCTCCCGGACACCATGGCCGCAGCGATCGCGAAGTCGCGGAGTCCGGGATTGGCCGACGACCCGATCACCACCTGGCTGACGTCCTCACCGGCGACCTCCCGGACGGGCACCACGTTTCCCGGTGAAGACGGTTTCGCGATCAGCGGCTCGATCGTCGACAGGTCGAGGTGTTCGTGCACGTCGTATTGCGCGCCTGCATCGGCGAGCAGTTCCACGAAGTCGCCTTCCCTGCCCTCGGCGCGCAGGAAATCGCGGACGGCGTCGTCGGCGGGAAAGATGGACGTCGTGGCGCCCAGTTCGGCGCCCATGTTCGCGATCACGTGACGATCCATCGCCGTCAATGTCGTGAGCCCCTCACCGTGGTATTCGATGATTCTGTTGAGCCCGCCCTTGACCCCGTGGCGGCGGAGCATCTCGAGGATGACGTCCTTGGCCGAACACCAGTCGCGGAGCCTGCCGGTCAACTCCACACCCCAGATCTGAGGCATCCGCAGGTGCAGGGGCTGACCCGCGATCGCCATGGCGACCTCGAGCCCACCGACGCCGATCGCGAGCATGCCCAGCGATCCCGCCGCCGGTGTGTGCGAGTCGGAACCGACCATGGTCTTGCCGGGTACGCCGAAGCGCTGCATGTGGGTGGGATGAGAGACCCCGTTGCCCGGCTTCGAGAACCACAGCCCGTACCGCAGGGCGGCGGTGCGGAGGAACTCGTGGTCCTCGGCGTTCTTCTCGTCGGTCTGCAGCAGATTGTGGTCCACGTATTGCGCGCTCAACTCGGTCTTGATGCGATCGAGGTGGAGCGCTTCGAGTTCCTGCATCACCAGGGTTCCGGTGGCGTCTTGGGTGAGAGTCTGGTCGATCCGGATCGAGATCTCCTCACCCGGTTCCATCCGGCCGTCGAGGAGGTGTGCACCGATGACCTTGCGAGCGACTGTGTCCGACATCGCTGATCCCTTCGTCGTACCTCCAGGATGCGCCGGAGCCGCGGCGAGGGCCAGGTTTCGCTAGTCGCTCTGCGCGCGCAGATACTTGCCGAAGTGCGGCACGGTGAAACCGATCGATCCGCGCTCGGCCGAAAAGATCAGCCCCTTCTTGATGAGCCCGTCCCGCGCCGGCGACAGCGACGCGGGTTTGCGGCCCAGTTCGGAGGCGATCGCCGCCGTCGCGACCGGGCCCTCGTCCCCGGAGAGGTCGGCCATCGCCCGCATGTATTCCCGCTCGGCCGGTGTCGCGCGTTCATACCGCGACCCGAAGAACCCGACCGCCAGCTCCTCCTCCGCGGTCGGCGCCGCCACCCGCACATCCTCTTCCGTGACGGGGCTCGCCGCGGCCACGTCCCACGTCGCCTTGCCGTAGGCCTGGACGAAGTAGGGGTAGCCGTCGGCCGCGGCGTACAACGCGTCGAGCGCCTCGTCCGTGAACTTCACGTCCTCCCGCTCGGCGGGAGCGATCAACGCCCGATCCGCGGACGCCCGGTCGAGTCGGTCGATGCGGTGATAGCTGAACAGCCGCTCCGAATAACTCTTGGACGCCGAGAGCACCGCGGGCAGATGCGGCAGTCCGGCACCGACCACGATCAGCGGCGCCGCGCCCTGGCTGAGCTCGTGGCAGGCCCCGCACACCGCCGACACGTCCGCGGCCCCGAGGTCCTGCATCTCGTCGATGAACAGTGCGATCCCGACCCCGACGTCGCGGGCCAGGGACGACGCGTCGAGCAGCAGTTCCACCAGATCGATCTCGATGTCGCCGGAGTCGGCGCGTCCCTTCACCGCGGGGGCGTCGATGCCCGGCTGCCACCGTTCCCGCATGCCCTTGTCGGCGGTCGCGCGCAGGGCGAACGACTTGAGGACGCCGAGGAATTCCTCCACCCGGTCCGGGTCGCGATGCGAGCCCGCGATCTCACGAATCGCCATGTGCAGCGCGGACGACAGCGGCCTCCTCAGTTCCTGATCCGGGCGGGCCTCGATCTTCCCCGTCCCCCACCGCCGCGAGATGGCGGCCGACCGCAGATGGTTCAGCAGGACGGTCTTTCCGACGCCGCGCAGACCCGTCAGCATCACACTGCGTTCCGGGCGACCGCGCGCGATCCGCTCGAGCACCACGTCGAACGCGTCGAGTTGCCTGGTTCGTCCCGCGAGCTCCGGCGGGCGCTGGCCCGCGCCGGGCGCATAGGGGTTACGGACAGGGTCCATGACCACGAAGGTAACAACCTCTGTTGCCGAATCTGCGTTCATCTAGCGCGTGTCCTAGATCCCGCTATGAAGTCGTAGCGAGGGGTGGGTGGTTCCGCACCCTGCGGTGCCTATCGACGATCGCGCGTTCCCCCGAGGCTTGATGCAGCCGCAGGAACAGGGAGAACGCCATGATCGAGTTGGATGCCAGAGCCGAGTTGGAACGACTCGCGCCTTCCGCAGCGGCGGGCGACGAAGACGCCGTCGAGGAGGTTCTCCGGATCGCGCACCCGCTCGTGCACCGCTACTGCACCACCCGGCTCGAATCGGTGGATCACCCGCACGCCACCGCCGACGACGTCACCCAGGATGTGTGCCTCGCGTTGATGAGCGCCCTGCGGACGTACGAGAATCGGGGAAAGTCGCTGCTGTCGTTCATCTTCGGCATCGCGGCGCACAAGGTCTCGGACGCCCGGCGCCGCGCCACCCGCTGGTCCGCGCCGACCGCACGCTTCGCCGCCGCACATCACGTGGCCGTCGTCGAGGACGGCCCCGAGCATCACGTCCTGCGCCGCGAACTCCGCGGTGAGATGGGCGAGCTCGTGGACACCCTTCCGGTCCGGCACCAGCAGATCCTCTTCATGCGCATCGTCGTCGGTATGACGGCCGAGCAGACCGCCCGGGTCCTGGACACCACTCCGGGCGCCGTCCGCGTCGCCCAGCATCGGGCCCTGAGCCACCTGCGGGCGAGGATCGGGCACGGGCCGGCCCGCTGACGGTTCCCGCTGCACCGTTGCCATTCACCGGGCCGAGTGGTCCGATGGATTCATGAGCGCAGCCGACGCCGTCCTGCTCGCGATCGGAACGAAGAAGGGCCTGTGGCTGGCCACCAGCCGCGACCGCGCGACCTGGTCGCTGTCGGGCCCGCACTTCCTGATGAACGAGATTCCGAGCATCGGGATCGACACACGCGGGGGCCGCACCCGCATTCTGGTCGGGGTCCGGTCCGAACACTGGGGCCCGACCGTCGCGCACTCCGACGACCTGGGGGCCACGTGGACCGAACCGGACCACGGTGCCATCCGCTTCGGCGACGGTGACGGCGCCGCGCTCGAACGGGTGTGGCAGCTGCGGCCCGACACGGACGACCGTCCCGGCGTCGTGTGGGCCGGGTGCGAGCCGATCTCGGTGTGGCGGTCCGTCGACGGCGGTGAGCACTTCGACCTCGAACGCGGACTGTGGGACCATCCGCACCGGTCCGAGTGGGGTGCCGGGTTCGGCGGTGCCGCAGCACATTCCGTGGTGCCGCACCCGGAGGACGCGAACACGGTGCATGTCGCCATGAGCACGGGAGGCGTCTACCGGACCACCGACGGGGGCGCGTCGTGGGAGCCGCGCAACACCGGGATCGCGGCCCATTTCCTGCCGGACCCGAATCCGGAGTTCGGCCAGTGCGTCCACAAGATCGCCCGCGACGCCGTGGTCCCGGACCGGTTGTACGCCCAGAACCATCACGGGGTGTACCGCACCGACGACAGCGGCGACACGTGGAAGTCGATCGCGGACGGCCTGCCGTCCGACTTCGGGTTCGTGATGCTCACCCATCCCCGGCGCGAGGGAACGGTGTGGGTGGTGCCGATCGAGGCGGACCGGGAACGGATACCCCCGGGCGGCCGGCTCGCCGTCTACCGCAGCGAGGACGCCGGGAACAGCTGGACCCGGCTCGACAGCGGATTGCCGGAACACGACTACAACGTGGTGCTCCGCGACGCCGCCGCCGTCGACACCGCCGACCCGGTCGGCGTCTACTTCGGCACGCGCGGCGGTGAGGTCTACGGCAGCGCCGACGAGGGCGCGTCGTTCACGACGGTCGCCGCGCACCTGCCCGACGTCCTGTGTGTGCGGGCCGCGGTGATCACGTCGTGAGCGGGGGCGTGACCGTGCGGGTTCCGCGGGCGCTCGCGTCGATCGTCGGCGGGGAGCGTTCCGTGCACGTGCCCCTCGACGCCGCCTCGACCGTGTCGCACGTGCTCGACGTCCTCGCCGGCGAGTTCCCGATTCTCGGCCGCCGGATTCGCGACGAGACCGGCGCCCTGCGGCGGTACGTCAACGTCTACGTCGACGGTGAGGACGTCCGGCTGCTCGGCGGCGTCGGCACCGAGGTGACGCCCGGGCAGGAACTGCAGATACTGCAGTCCGTGGCCGGTGGCTGACCGGGTCACCCGGCCAGTTCCATCGCCACCGCCCGGGTGGGGGCTCCGTCGCCGTCCTCCAGGACGATCGGGAGGAGGCTGACGAGCGGGTCCGGGAAGTCGATCCGGTCGAGGCGGCACAGGTTCTCGCCGATCACCCCGCCGGCGTCAGCGATCAGATGGTGGACCGGGTATCCGGCGTCCGCGTGGTCGTCGTCCGGTGTCTCGTCGATACTCGGCGCGTCGAGGCAGAACGTCCGCACTCCCCGCTCGAGCAGCAGCGTGCAGGCCGCCGGGTCGAGGAAGGGATGCGAGTAGTAGGCCTCCGTTCCGTAGTGCCGAGACCACCCGGTATGGAACACGGCGATGTCGCCCGAGTGCACGTCCTCTGCCCGGGACGCGATCAGTTCGGCGGTAATGCGCTGCCGCGCAACGAGCTCACGGAGATCGAACACCACGCCGCGGCCGACGAACAGTTCCGGCGCCACCCGGTCGATGGTCGCGGCCCCCGCCTTCAGGTGCGCCGGGGCGTCGACGTGCGTCCCGGACTGCGAGCCGATCCTGACGTCCAGCACGTTGTAACCGTCGCGTTCGAGGGTGCAGTGCCGGATCAGCGTCGGCACCGGATCACCCGGATACACCTGCATCCCGGGCCCGATCGTGTACGACAGATCGACGATTCTTCGAACATGTGCCATCGGACGATTGTGACCGGCCTCGGCGTGACCGGTCCCGCGATATGCTCGATCACGAGCGAAGAGGTGGTGGCATGACCGATTTTGATCCGCTCGCCACCCAGCGTCACTCGCTGTCGACCGTCACGGCCGAGCTGTCCGCAGTCGGTCTGGAGGACGCCAGGGAGATCGGGCACGGTGGGTTCGGGGTGGTCTACCGGTGCGCACAACCCGAACTCGACCGGACCGTCGCGGTCAAGGTCCTCACCGCGGCCCTCGACGCCGAGAACCTCGAACGGTTCCTGCGGGAACAACGCGCCATGGGCAGGCTGAGCGGCCACCCGCACATCGTCAACATCATGCAGGTCGGGACCACCGATTCCGGTCGGCCGTACATCGTGATGCAGTACCATCCCCACGATTCGCTGGACACACAGATCCGCCGGCGCGGGCCCGTCCCGTGGAGCGACGCGCTGCGCATCGGGGTCAAACTCGCCGGTGCGCTCGAGACCTCGCACCGGGTGGGCATCCTGCACCGGGACGTCAAACCGGGAAACATCCTGCTGACGGAATACGGCGAACCTCAGCTCACCGATTTCGGCATCGCCCGGATGTCGGGGGCGTTCGAGACGACGGCAGGCACTGTCACCGGCTCCCCCGCGTTCACCGCCCCCGAGGTGCTGTCGGGACGGACACCGACCGCCGCCTCCGACGTGTACAGCCTCGGCGCGACCCTGTTCAGCGCGATCACCGGGCACGCCGCTTTCGAACGGCACGACGGCGAGGAGGTGATCGCGCAATTCCTGCGCATCACCACCCAACCCGTCCCGGACCTGCGGGGCGAGGGTTTCCCCGAGGACCTCAGCGCCGTGATCCAGCGGGCCATGGCCGGGAAGCCGGAAGACCGCCCCGCGTCCGCGGCCGCGTTCGGCGACGAGTTGCGGGAGGTCGAACGCCACCACGGACTGGCCGTCGACGAGATGGCGATGCCCGTCGACGCCGGCGTCCACCACATCGACGAACCCTCGCCCGGCACGGTCTCGACCGTCTCCGGTCCGTTCCGGACGGCCACCACGGGACGCCCCCGCTACACGTCGACACCGCCACCCGCGCCGGCCACCCGGTTCCGGCCCCCCGCCGCGACCCGGCAACTCGTCGAGCGGAATCGGCTGATCGACCTGTTGCGCGCCGGCCGCCGACGCCTGCTGACCGTGATCCACGGGCCCACCGGATTCGGCAAGAGCACCCTGGCCGCCCAGTGGCGGAACGTCCTCGCCGACGAGGGTGTCGCGGTCGCGTGGCTCACCGTCGACAGCGACGACGACAACGTGGTGTGGTTCGTCGCGCACCTCATCGAGGCGATCCGCCGCGTGCGTCCCAACCTGGCCAAGGAACTCGGCCAGGTCCTCGAAGAGCACGACGACGAGGCCGAACGGTACGTCCTCACTTCGCTCGTCAACCAGATCCACGAGAGCGGCGAGCGGATCGCGCTGATCATCGACGACTGGCAGCGCGTGTCCGAACCCGCGACGATCGGCGCCCTGGAATTTCTCCTCGACAACGGGTGCCACCACCTGCAGGTCGTGGTGACGAGCCGCACCCGGGCCGGGTTGCCGATGAGCCGCATGCGCGTCAAGGACGAACTCGTCGAAATCGACTACTCGGAACTGCGTTTCGACGACTCGGAGGCGCGGTCGTTCCTCGTCGACCTCGGCGGCCTGCCGCTCGAGAACGAGGACGTCACCGAACTCCGCGACTCGACCGACGGGTGGGTGGCGGCACTGCAACTGGCGTCGCTCTCGCTGCGCGGGCGATCGGATCCGTCGGAACTGATCGCCGGACTGTCCGGACGCCACCACGCGATCGGCGAATTTCTCGCCGAGAACGTCCTCGACACCCTCGAACCGGAAATGCTCGATTTCCTCCTGGCCACCTCGATCACCGAACGCACCTGCGGCAGTCTCGCCTGCGTCCTCGCAGACACCGCGCGCGGGCAGGCGATGCTCGAGGCGGCCGAGGACCGGGACCTGTTCCTCCGCCACATCGACGACGAGCGAACGTGGTTCCGCTACCACGCGCTCTTCGCGGAGTTCCTGCGCCGCAGGCTCGAACGCGACCGGCCGGACCGGGTTCAGGCACTGCACCGTGCCGCGTCCCGCTGGTTCTGCGACCACAGCCTGCTCCGCGAGGCCGTCGAGCACGCGCTCGCCGGCGGCGAGGAACAGCGCGCCGTCCAACTCGTCGAGGCCGACGGGTTGCTCCTGCTCGAGCTGTCGCAGTCGGCGACATTGACGTCGGTGATGGACACTCTCCCACCGCACCTCGTCGCCGCGAGCGCCCGGCTGCAGGTCACCACCGCGTGGGCGCATGCGATGGCGCACCGGATGCCGACAGCCGAACGGGCGCTCGAACGTGCCGAGTGGGCGCTCGAGCACTTCGACACCGGAGACGCCGCCGCCCTGCGCGCCGAGGTCGGCGCCGTCCGCGCCGTGATCGAACTACGGGCCGACCGGATCGAGCGCATCGACGACCTCGTCGCCGACGTCCTCGCACAGCCTGAGTCACTGCACCCGTGGGTGGTGTGCGCCGCGTTCAACGTCACGACGTTCGCCGCGGTGTACCGCTTCGACTTCGCGGAGGTGCGCCGGATCCACGAGGTCGCGCGGCCGTTCTACGAGCGGAACAAGGGACCGCACAACGTCGTTCACGGCCAGAGCTATCTGGGTGTCGCATCGTACGAGCAACTCGACATCGACGACGCCGTCGACCGGTTCCGGCGGGCCCGCCGAGCCGGACGGAAACTGGGCGGTCCGCGGGCGCCGTCCGCCCGGCTCGCCGGGTCACTGCTCGGCGAGGTGCTCTACGAACGCGGAGACGTCGATGAGGCCGAACGTCTCCTCGACGACGGATACACCCTCGCCGTCGAGACCGGCGGGGTCGATTTCAAGATCGCCCGCTACGTCACCGGAGCCCACGTCAAGGCGCTGCGTGGCGACCGCGAGGAGGCGACGGCACGCCTGCACGCGGGGCTGGAAGTGGCCGAAACCTACTCCCTCGCCCGGCTGCGCGCCCGCGCCGAGAACGAACGTCGCCGGCTCGGCATCACCGCGCACCCCACCCTGCGCGTCCCCGAACCGGTTCGCTTCGAGGACCGGCGACGCCCCGTGTCGGGGATCGGCGAGATCGTCGCGCAGGTGGAGGAGGCCACCGCGATACGGCACCTGCTCGCCACCGGATCACAAGCGAAAATCGAACTCGCGCGCACCTGGGCGCAGGAGTGGACGGACCGGCTGGCCGGCACCGGCCGCAACCGCGCCCACCTCCTGGCCGAGCGCCTCCGGGTGGCGTGCCTCGCCGCCGCGGGCCGCGAAGACGAGGCGAAGGGCGCCCTCGCCGCCATCGCCTCGATCTGCGCGGCGCGCGGTCTCCTGCGGGTGCTTCCCGACGGCGGGCCGCTCGTCGTCGCCCTGATCACGGATCTGCGGGCCGATCAGCAGGCCGGATCCTGGCAACCCGACTGGGCGACCGTGCCCTCCGGTTTTCTCGACGAACTGCAGAACTCGATCGCCCCGTACACGATGTGATCCGCGGTCAGGACGGTGTGGGCGCATCCTCCAGGATCAGCCCCGCGGCGCGCAGATCCTCCCAGAATTCTGCCGGGACCGGGTGTTCGAGCCAGGCCGCGTTCTGCCGCAACTGCTCGCGGTTCCGGGCGCCCAGCAGAAGTTCCCGCACCGCGGGATGTGCGGCCGCGAACTGAATCGACGCGGCCGCCAACGGAACCCGATGACGGTCGCAGAACTTCTCGATGTCGCGCACCCGGTTCAGCACGTCTTCGGACGCGGCCCGGTAGTTGAACTTGGCGCCGGGCACCGCGCCGGTGGCCAGGATGCCCGAGTTGAACACGCCGCCGAGGACGATCGCGACGTCACGCTCCACCGCGAGCGGCAGCAGGTCCGTCACCGGATCCTGCTCGAGCAGTGTGTATCTCCCCGCGAGGAGGACGCAGTCGAGATCGACGCGTTGGAGGACGTCCACGCAGACGTCGGCCTCGTTGACCCCGACACCGATCGCCCGGACCATGCCCTCCTCCCGCAACCGGATCAGCGCGGGAAACGCACCCGCGAGCGCTTCCGCGAACCGGGCGGGCTGGGCGTCGCCGTGCGTGTACCGGTCGACGTCGTGCACGTAGAGGATGTCGAATCTGTCCTGGCACATACGCTGCAGGCTGTCGTCCACCTGCCGCAGGACCGCGTCGTACGAGTAGTCGAAGTCGGCCCGGAACGGCGGGGTGTCGACCCAGATCCCGGTGTCGAACGCCCCCCGGGGCGCGGGTGTCAACGTGCGCCCCACCTTCGTGGACAACACGTAGTCGCCGCGGTCCCGGGTCAGCAGTGCATGGCCAAGCCGGTGCTCGGACAGTCCGTGCCCGTACATGGGCGCGGTGTCGAACGAACGCACCCCCATGTCCCAGGCCTCGGCGATCTGCGCCTGGGCCTCCGCCTCGGGGACCGGCCGGAAGATGTTGCCGATCGGCGCACCGCCGTAGCCGAGCAGGGTCACGTCGAATCCGGCACGCCCGAACGTCCGAGTGTCGGTCACCTTCACGAGTTCTCGCCTCCGTTGCCGAGGAACAGGGTGCCCGGATCGCGCATCACGGTATCCATCTCGCGAAGGCACACCACCTTGATCGCCGCGACGATGAGTTCCGAATAGAACTGGTCGTGGTACCACTTGTCGCCGCTGTACGCCACGACCAGCCCGCCCTCGCCGACCGCGCTGCCACCCCATTTGGTCCAGCCCTGCTGGTAGAGGTAGGGATGCAGCTGCTGAACGGTGTGCGACGGCAGACCGGTGGTCCAGCTGATCCGCGCCTTCGACTCGGCGATCGCGTCGTACGGCCCGGCCCAGTCCTTCTTCTCACCCCAGCTTCGGCGGAAGACGACGGGCAACTCCGCATCGGGAGACGGGGCGACGCCCGGCCGGAGCACGACGAGGTGCCCCGGCCCTCCGTGGGAAAGGTTCTCGATCGACGGCAGGGCGAGTTCGACGGCCTCGCGCGCGATGTCTTCGGTCAGTCCGGAAAAGTTGGTCATCCGGTCATCCTTCCCCACGGATCAGATCGATCGCCTTCTCGGCGATCATCACCGTGGGTGCCTGCGTGTTGGAACTGACGATCCGCGGCATGACGGACGAGTCGACCACCCGCAGACCCTCGATTCCCCTCACCTTCAGTTCCGGTGAGACCACGGCGTCGTCGCCGACGCCCATCGCGCACGTGCCGACCGGGTGGTACGAGGTACGGCCGTACGCCCGAACGAACTTCACGTAGTCGTCCTTGGTGTTCACCGACAGGCCGCCTGCCAGGTGCTCCGCCTTGACGTGCCGGGCCATCGACGACTGCGCCATGATCTCCCGGCTCTGCCGCAGCCCCTCGATGCTCGACTCGAGGTCGAAGTCGGTGGCGAGGAAGTTCGGGTCGATCAGCGGCGGGGCGGTGGGATCGTTCGACCTGATCTTCACCGAGCCGCGGCTCTCCGGCCGCAGCGCGTACGAGTTGAGGGTGCAGCCGTAACCGGGACGGACCGCCGCGACACCGGCCTCCACACCGGCGGCGGGCAGGAAGTGGAACTGCAGATCCGGTATCGACTCCTTCGCGTGGCCGAAGCTGAACCCACCGGCCTCGACGACGGTCGACGCCAGCGGGCCCCGACGGAAGGCCGCATACTGCAGTCCGGCCTTCGCCGTGGCCGGTCGGATCAGGTTCAGGCGGTCGAGGCTCTGGTATTCGCGGAGTTCGTAGATGACGTCGAGATCGCAGTGGTCGTGTAGATTCCGGCCGACACCGGGAAGGGCATGGGCCACCTCGACATTCGCGCCCCGGAGGTCGTCGGGATGACCGATCCCCGACAGCTGCAGGATCTTGGGTGATCCGAACGCACCCGCCGCGACCAGCACCTCACGCGACGCGCGGAACGTCTCCGCGCCGTGCGGGGTGAGCACCTCGATCCCGGTGGCGCGGCCGCCGTCGAGGAGCACCCGCGACACGGTGACGTTCTGCCGCACCGTCAGGTTGGGTCGTTTCCTGGCGGGCGCGAGGTACGCGACCGAGGCGCTGCACCGGCGGGCGTTCTTCGTGGTGGTCTGATAGAGGCCCACACCGTACTGGTGCGCGCCGTTGAAGTCGCCGTTGAACGGCAGCCCGAATTCCTGACCCGCCTGGACGAACGACTTCGACAGTGGATGGGGGTTGACGGGATCGGAGACCCCGAGCGGACCGTCGGTCCCGTGGTACGGCGCCGACAGCCGTTCGTTGTCCTCGGACCGGAGGAAGTACTTCTGGATCTCGTCGAACGACCATCCCGCGCAGCCGTATTTCAGCGCCCACTCGTCGTAGTCCTCGTGCGCTCCGCGGGTGAACACCTGGGCGTTGATGGAGCCGCCGCCGCCGATGACCTTGCCCTGGGCGAGCGGAATGACCCGGTCGTTGCAGTGCTTCTGCGGAACGCTCGAGAATCCCCAGTCGTACTTGCTGGCGGTGAGTTTCGCGAAGCCCGCGGGCACGTGGATGAACGGATGCCGGTCGCTGCCGCCGGCCTCGAGCAGGAGGACCCGCACCGTCGGATCCTCGGTCAGCCGTCCGGCCAGCACACAGCCGGCGGTGCCGCCGCCGGCGATGACGTAGTCGTAGGTGGCACTCATCGGTTGCCTCCGGTCCAGTTCGGGAACACGCGTGTGCGCGGTCCGGTGCGGATCTGAATGGTCTTGACGTCGGTGAATTCGTCGAACCCGGCCTGCCCCATCTCGCGGCCGAACCCGCTCTGCTTCATGCCGCCCGCAGGAAGTTGCGGTGCGCCGTCGATGGTCGTGTTCACCCACACGCGGCCACTGCGCATCTCCTTCGCCACCCGCAGCGCCTTGTCGATGTTCTTGGTCCAGATCGACCCGGCGAGTCCGTATTCCGTGGCGTTGGCGAGCCGGATGGCGTCGTCGACGTCGGTGAAGCGGGTGACGGTGAGCACGGGACCGAAGATCTCCTCCTGGAAGGCGGCGGACGTCTCGGTCACGCCGTCCAGGATCGTGGGTGCGACGAAATACCCACTCCCCCATGCGTCGCCGTCGAGACGGGCGCCGCCGGTCAGAACGGTCGCGCCGTCCCGGCGTGCCGCGTCGATGTGCCCGAGCACCTTCTCGAGGTGACCGGCGTCGATCATCGGGCCCAGTTCGCTCGCGTCGTCGAGCGGTCCGCCCACCGTGATACGGCCCGCGGCCTCGACGAGGCGGGCGAGGAAGGCGTCCGCGATCGAATCCTGGATCAGGAGCCGGGCCCCCGACACGCAGCATTCACCCTGGTTGAAGAACACGCCGAACAGGACGCCGTCGAGTGCATCGTCCAGGTCTGCGTCGTCGAACACGACGCTCGCGGCCTTGCCGCCCAGTTCCATCGACAGCCGCTTGACGCTGCCCGCCGAGGCCTCGACGATCCGCTTGCCGGTGGCGGTGCTCCCGGTGAACGACAAGATATCGACCAGGCTGCTCTCCGCGAGCGGAGCACCGACCTCGGTACCCGCCCCCGTCACCACGTTCACCACGCCGTCGGGGACCCCGGCCTCGGTGAGCAGCCGGGCCAGTTCGACGGCGGTGCCGGACGTGAACTCGGACGGCTTCACCACCGCCGTGCAGCCCGCGCCGAGCGCGAACGGCAGCTTCTGCGCAAGCAGGAGCAGCGGGAAATTCCACGGGATGATCATGCCGACCACGCCGGCGGGCTCCCGGATCACCATGGCGGTGCAGTTCTCGCCGAGCGCGGTGTGCGCCTCTCCGTGCATCGTCATCGCCAGCGCCGCCGCGTACTCGAACAGCTCGATGCTCGCCGCGACGTCACCGCGGGCCAGGGTGATCGGTTTGCCGCACTCCTCGGCGTCGATCCGGGCAAGTCGTTCCCGGTGCTCGCGCATCAGCTCCGCGCACCGGAGAAGTGTCCGCCCGCGGTCCATCGCGGTCCAGCGCGGCCACTCGCCCGCGTCGAAGGCCGCGCGCGCGACCGTCACGGCCTCGAGGGCGTCGGCGCGGGTGCCCGCGGTGAACGTGGCAACCACGCGGCCGTCGGCCGGGCTGACCCGCTCGACGATGGTCTCGGACGGGGGCAAGCTGCGCCCACCGATGAAATGTCCGTAGCTACGGACCTGTGTTGCTTCGACTGTCGACATGTGTGCAGTTCCTCGTCAGTGTTCGTGGATCAGGACACCACGCAGGTTGAGCCCCGCGTGCATGTCCACGTATGCGTCGTTCACCTGGTCCAGGCTGTAGCGCCGGGTGATCAGTTCGTCCAGCTTCAGTCGCCCCGACTTGTAGTAGTCCAGCAGCGCCGGGATGTCGCGGGTGGGATTGCAGTTGCCGAACAGCACGCCGCGCAGATGCTTGGCGTACACCACCAGTTCGAGCGGGCTGATCGGGATTCCGGGTTCGTTCTGGCCGATCGACACGACGGCGACGGTGCCCTCCTTGCGGACGGCGCCGAACGCGTCGGCGATCAGCCGGCCGTCCACCACCCCGACGGTGACGACGGCGCTGTCGGCACCCTGACCGTTGGTGACCGAGCGGACGAACGGCATGGCCTCGTCGATCGAGGCGTACGCGTGGGTGGCGCCGAGTTCCAGGGCGCGTTCGCGTTTGAACGCGACCGGGTCGACGGCGACGACGTGTGCGGCGCCCGCGTGGTGGGCACCCTGCACGGCGTTGATCCCGACACCGCCGACCCCGACGACCATCGTCGTGTCCCGGGGGCGGACGCCCGCGCCGTTCACGGCGGAGCCCCACCCGGTGGCGACACCGCACGAGACGAGGCAGGCCACGTCGAAGGGGATGTCGTCGTCGATCCTGACGGCCTGGGCCTGCGACGTGACGAGGTAGTTCGCGAACGTGCCGAGGCGTTGCATGGCGCCGATGGGCCGCCCCGACTGCGTGGCGAACCGCGCCGTTCCGTCGAGCATGAAACCAGCCTCCATACCGGCCCCCGTGTCGCAGATATATTGCATCCCCTGCGCGCACCAGGCGCAAGTTCCGCAGGCCGGGAGGTAGGCGGTGGCGACGTGGTCGCCGACGGCGAGCCGGGTGACACCGGGCCCCACCTCGTCGATCACACCGGCACCCTCGTGCCCGCCGACCAGCGGCAGCGTGTTGGGGATGTCGCCGGTGACGAGGTGATCGTCGGAGTGACAGAGTCCGGACGCCATCACCTTGATCCGCACTTCTCCGGGGCCGGGCTCCGCGAGGACGAGATCGTCGACCTCCCACTTGCCGCCCACTTCGGAAATCACCGCACCGCGTGCCGTTGTACTCATCGTTCTCCTTCGAATCTCGCACTCACACAAAGTCTTACTTGATGATCGAGAGCCGGCTGCGGTCGAGGGTCACGGCGACCGCGACGATGACGACCGCGCCGTACACGATCTGCTGGAAGCTGGGGTCGATGCCGGCCACCGAGCCGCCGACCCGCAGGACGGTGACCACGAGGGCGCCGACGAGCACGCGCCACGCTCCGCCGATTCCACCGGTGATGGCGCAACCGCCGACCAGCACGGCCGCGATGGCGGGCAGGAGCAGGGAATCCGCGAGTTGCGGTGCGGCGCTCTGCTGCTGGGCCGACAGGACGATACCCGCGGCGCCCGCGAAGAACCCGGACAGGGCGAACGCGCCGATCCGGACGATCCGGGTCCGGACCCCGCTCATCATCGCCGCCGTCTCCCCCAGCCCGACGAGGTGAAAGACGTTGCCCCGCGGCGAGAACCGCATCGCGCAGAACACCGCGGTCACCGCCGCCACGCCCGCCCACACCGCCATCGGGAGCCCTAGGACGGTCCACGAACTGAGCCAGAAGATCGCGTCGTACCCCTCGCTGATGTAGATGGTCGTCGACCCCGACGCGACGAGCGCGACCGCGCCCCAGAATCCCAGCGCCCCCAGCGAGACCACGAACGACGGGACCTGCCCGAAGACGATAAGCAGACCGGTCAGCGCGCCGATCAGGGTGAGCGCCACGAGGGTGACGACGACGGCGAGCGGACCGAGGGAGCCGATCGCCGTCGCCAGGATCACCGTGGCGAGCGACGCGAGCGCTGCCACCGACAGGTCGATGCCGCCGGTGAGGATGACGAACATCTGACCGAGCCCGAGCAACAGAATCGGGACCGCCTGCGCCGAGACCACCGCGAGGGCGTTCATCGACAGGAAGTTCGGTTCGGCGAGAGCGACGAGGAGGACGAGTGCGACCAGCACCACCGACGGGCCTGCCAGGCGGAGCCGGTCGCGGGTGGACCGCGATACCGTGCGGGCCTGCCGCTCCGGCGCGCGCGTGGGGGTCGAAGTTATTGTTGCCACGGCGATCACATCATCTTCTCGAGGAGTTGGAGTTTGCTGGGCGGGTTTCCGGGTGGTGAGTCGAAGGCGCCGGTGATCTCGCCGTCCCGCATCACGATCACGCGGTGGCCGAGGCCGATCGCCTCGTCGAGGGTGTCGGCGAGCACCAGAATGGCCACGCCCCGGTCGGAGAGGTCGCGGAACAGGGCGTAGAGGTCTTCCTTCGCGCCGATGTCGAGGCCGCGGGTGGGGTGGTCGAGAACCAGCACCTTCAGGCCGTCGCCGAGGATCCACTTGGCCACCACGGCCTTCTGCTGGTTGCCGCCCGACAGTCGCGCGATGTCGGCGTCGGGGTCGGCGGGCCGGATTCCGAGCGTCTCGATCCAGGTGCCCGCCGTCTCCGCTATTCGGGCGCCCGAGGAGATCCGGCCGCCACCGGCCTTCACCGGATGCACGGCCGCGATGTTCTGCGCGACGGTGGCTCCGGCGATCATGCCCTCGACGCGGCGCTCGGCGGGAACGTAGGCGACACCGGACCGCACGGCATCCGCGGGTGATCCGGGGGCCGAACGCCGTCCGTCGATCTGGACGGTTCCGGAGTCGACGGGGACGGCGCCGAAGACGGCGCGGGCCACCTCCTCGCGTCCGGAGTCGACCACGCCCACCACCGACACGATCTCGCCGGGGTGGACGTCCAGCGACACGTCCTTCGCCTTGCCGCCGCACGTGAGGTTGCGGACCGACAGGGTCGGCGTGCCCGCCCGGGAGACCGGCTGCTTGCGCTCCGACGAGTAGATCTCCTCGGCCGCACCCTTCCCGATCATCAGCTGGTACAGCTCGGATTCGGTTGCTGCCGAGGCGATCCGCTCACCGACCACCTTGCCGTCGCGCAACACGTATACGCGGTCGGAGAAGCGGAGAACCTCGTCGAGACGGTGGGAGACGAAGACGACGGAGCCGCGCTCCTTGAGGGCGGTGACCCGGCGGTGGAGGACCTCGACGTCCTCGGGTTCGAGCACCGACGTCGGCTCGTCCAGGATCAGCAGCGGCGGGTGCTCCACCTGCCTGCCGCTGACGGCCCGCGCCACCTCCACCATCTGGCGCTGGGCGAACCCGAGTGTCTCGGTGAGCGCGCCCGGATCGAGCGTCGACTCCACCACCGACAGCATCTCCCGGGCGCGGGCCCGGATCCGGCGCCGGCGGAGGAACCCGGCACGGGCGGTGTCGCCCTCGTGTCCGAGGATCAGGTTCTGGCCGACGGTGAGGTTCGGGAGCAGCGACTGCTCCTGATGCACCACCCCGATCCCGTGGTCGGCGGCGTCGGCCGGGTTTGCGAAGCTCACGTCGCGCCCGCCCAGCATCATCCGGCCGCCGTCCTGGCGGTGCACTCCCGCGAGGATCTTGAGCAGGGTGGACTTTCCGGCGCCGTTCTCGCCGATCAGCCCCACGACCTCGTTCGGGGCGATGGTCAGGCTCACGTCGTCGAGGACGGTGTTGGGTCCGAATTTCTTGGTGACGTTGCGAAGTTCCAGGAGAGATGTCATTTCACGACCCTCAATCGACTGCGGGCGGGCCACCCGGTGGCGATCACCGCGACCACGATGATGAGCCCCTGCGCGCCCTGCTGGATGTACGGGCTGGCGCCCGACAGGAGAAGTCCGTTGCCGAGGACCACGAGGAGCAGCACACCCACCAGGGAGTGCAGCGGACCGCCGCGACCGCCGCTCAGCAGGGTGCCGCCGACGACCACCGCGGACAGCGTGAGGAAGAGGCTGCCCGATCCGACGCTCACGTCGCCGACTCCGAGCCGGATGGTGGCCAGCACGCCGCCGAGCCCGGACAGCAGTCCGGCGACGGCGAACAGGATGATCTTGGTACGCCCGACCGGGACGCCCGCCAGGCGGCTGGTCGCCTCGTCGCCGCCGATCGCGTAGGTGTGCATGCCGAGCCGGGTTCCCTTGCACAGCAGCACCGTCACGGCCACGGCGGCGAGTGCGAACACGACGACGACAGGAAGCCCGAGCCAGTGACCGCCCGCCCACGCCGCGAGCGACGGGTCGGCGAGCTGGGGGGTGGAGGTGCCGAAGAGCACGGTGGCGACACCGAGTCCGACGAACCAGGTACCCAGCGTGACGAGGAAGGACGGCACCCGGGCGACGACGTGGAGCACGCCGTTGACCACTCCGAAGAGCAGACCGACCCCCAGCGCCAGCAGGACCGCGAGGAGTCCCAGGTCGTTGCCGTTGACACTGTTCGCGGCGAGCAGGACGAACGTCAGCCCACTGGCCGCCATCACGCCCTCGATCGACAGGTCCACGCCGCCCACCAGAACCACCAGCGTGGCGCCCATCGCGAGGACCACGGGAATCGCGGCCTGCTCCACGATCGCCATCGCGTTGCTCGCCGTCGCGAAACCGGGGGCCAGCGCCGCGAACACGGTGCACAACCCCAGCAGGGCGGCGAGTGGGCCGGCGGTCGACAGCAGCCGGCGCACGCGGGGTCGCGTGGTGCGCGCGGGCGGGCGAGGTTCGGCGGGGGTCGTCACCTCCCCGGTCACTTCTGTCGTCGACATGGTCACTCCTTCGGAAGTTCGGTGGTAGTCGGGGTTATCGGGCGACGGGCCCGGTGATGCGGGAGAAGGGATCCTGCACGGACCGCACGATCTCCTCGTCGCTCGGCACGGTGCGGAACCGATCGACGTTGGCCGCGGTGATCAGCGACTGGTCGACGTAGAACTCGCGGTCCTCGCGGGGCAGCGACTCGACGTCGATTGCGCCGGTCATGGCCTGGTAGCAGATGGCAAGTCCCATCGCGCCGTTGAAATAGGGGTCGGTCGAGTACGTGGAGAGCAGCTCCCCGTCCGCGATGGCGCCCAGCCCTTCCGGGGTGGCGTCCGCGGCGCTGGCGATCTTGATCTCCCCCGCCCGGCCGGCCTCACGCACCGCCTGCAGAGCGCCGAGTGCCATGGAATCTGTTGCGGCCCAAATACCGTTCACCTGATCGCCGTACTTGTTGAGCAGGGTCTGCGTGGTGGTGTACGCCTTGTTGCGGTCGAAATCGGCGGGCTGGTCGTCGAGGAGGGTGACGCCGGACTGTCCGTCCATCGCCTGCTGGAAGCCCTGGAACCGGGTCTTGCTGATCTCGTTGGCGAGCAAACCCTGCAGCGCGATCACGCCGCCGGTGCCGCCGAGCGAATCGACGAGCGCCTTCCCCGTGTCGGCCCCCTGCTGGACGCCGTCGTAGGCGACGTAGGACGCCCATCCGTTTCCGACGTCCCAGGGGTGCAGGTCGCCGGGCTTGCTCCACTGAGTGACCGCGCACCCGCCGCTGTTCTGCACGGCACGCACGATCGCCGGCGTGTCGGCGCTCGTGTTGGGGTTGATGTTGAGCAGGACGGTCTTGCCCGCGGCGAGCACCGACTGCAACTGCGACAGCGCATTCTGCGAGTCGCCGCCGTAGACGATCACCTTCAGTTCGATCCCCAGCGATTCGGCGTAGGCGCGGCTGCCCTGCACCCACGCCGCCTCGTACGGGTTGGTCAGCGACCGGACCTCGGAGACCATCACCATGTCGTCCCGGTCGACGGCTGCGCCGGTCCGCTCGGTGTGTTCCGATCCCGTCGAGCAGGCGACGGCGGAGCTCGCCATCACCGAGACTGCCGCGGCGACGCCGACGGCCCGGGCTGCCGCCCTGATCGATCGTTGCGTCGGTGTCATCGTTCGTCCGACCTGCCCGCGGCACCCTTCAGCACCGCCCGGCTGATGATGAGCCGCTGCATTTCGCTGGTGCCTTCGTAGATCTTCGTGATGCGGGCGTCGCGGTAGAGGCGCTCGACCTCGTATCCGCGGATGAAGCCGTTGCCGCCGAACACCTGCACGGCGGTGTCGGCGTGGCGCACGCATCCCTCGGACGCGTACAGCTTGGCCATCGAGCAGAGCGTCTCCGCGTCGGCCGCACCGGTGTCGAGCGCCCGCGCCGCCTCCACCGACAGCGCGGTGCCGGCCCGCAGTTCCGTGGCGACGGTGGCGAGGGCGAAGGAGATGCCCTGGTTGGCGGAGATCGGCTTGCCGAACTGGCTGCGGTCGAGGGACTGCTGGGTGGCGGCGTCCAGGGCGGCGCGGCTGATGCCGAGGCTCAGACCCGAGATGCCGAGACGGCCCTTGGCCAGCACCTTCATCATGTACCCGAACGCCTGGCCCTCCTCGCCGAGGAGGGCGTCGGCCGACAGTGGGACGGAGTCGAACACCAGGCCGCCGACCTGGGAAGCGCGCTGCCCCATCTTGTGTTCGTGGTAGGCACGGCTGACACCGGGCTGGTCGACGTCCACCAGGAAGATGGAGATGCCACCGCGCTTGCCCAGTTCGGGGTCGGTGACGGCGAGGACGACCGCGAAGTCCGCGACGGGGGCGTTGTGGATGTAGATCTTCTCGCCGCTGAGCACCCAGCCGTCACCGCTGCGCACCGCTCGTGTGGTGATCGACCCGAGGTCGGATCCGGATCCCGGTTCGGTGAGCGCGTAGGCGCAGCGCTTCTCGGCGGCGAGCATCGGACGGAGGTACTGCTCCTGCTGCTCGGGGGTGCCGTAGTTGCCGAGCAGGCTGCCGAGGATCTCGACGAGGCCGCACTGGTCGGCCACCGACGCGTAGCCGTAGGACAGCGACTCCATGACGAACAGGTAGTCGAGGGCGGTGCCGCCGAATCCGCCGAGCTTCTCGGGCACGGTGATGCCGAACAGCCCGATCTTGCCCATCTCGCGGTAGATCTCATCGGGGAATCGCTCGGTTTCGTCCAGCTCGGTGGCGACCGGCCGGATCCGTTCGTCGACGAACTCGGCGACGAGCCTGCGTTCGTCGGCGCCGAGCACCGACGAGGGAATGACGCTGTGTCCGGTTGACATGTAGTTCTCCTCAGATATGTACGGCGACGGGGGCGAACGACCCCGCGTCCATCAGTCGTGGGTTCTTGATGATCGGACGGAAGCCCATGTGCGGCAGAATGTCCCGGTCGATGTCGATGCCGGGTGCGATCTCGGTCAACTCGAGTCCGTCCCCGGTGAGGACGAAGACGGCACGTTCGGTGACGTACACCGCTTCGCGCCCCTCACGGACGGCGAGAGCGCCGGAGTAGGTGACCTGATCGACGCGGTCGACGAACTTCGGCACCGCGCCTTCGCGCCGGATCACCAGTTCTCCCCCGACGATCTCGACGTCCAGGCCGCGGGCGGTGAACGTTCCGCAGAACACGGCGCGCGGCGAGTTCTGGGAAATGTCGATGAACCCGCCCGGCCCGACGATGCCGCCGCCGATCTTGCTGACGTTGACGGCCCCGGTGGCGTCGACCTCGGCCATGCCCAGGCAGCTGACGTCGAGCATTCCGCCCGAGAACAGATCGAACTGGGTGGTCGACGAATGCACGACCTTCGGTCCTCGCGCGGCCCCGAATAGATCGCCCGAGACGGGAATACCGTCGATCAGCCCCTGCTCGATGGCAAGAGTGATGTCGTCCAGCCGATCCTGTTCGGCGAGCGCGTCCACCACCAGCGCGGACACCCCGAAGCCGACGTTCAGGACGTCGCCGTTCCGAACCTCCGCGGCGGCCCGCCGGGCGATCAGCATGCGAATCGGGTCGTGGTTCGTGGCGCCGAACCCGGAGTTCGCCGCATCGCCGGACAGTTCCGGGTCGAATTCGCCCGCGTACGTCTGCCATTGGGCCGGCGCGTGGACGACGTCGTCGACCAGGACCGCCGGGATGTGCACGAGCCGCGGGTCGATCGGCCGATCGAGCAGGTTCTTCACCTGGACGACGACCCGGCCGCCGCTCGCCTTCGCCGCCTGCGCCACGGCGAGTGCGTCGAGTTGGGCCGCCTCACCCGCACACGTGACGTTTCCGGACGGGTCGATGGAATCGCCGCGGACGATCGCCACGTCGACGTGAAACGGCTTGTAGCGCAGGTACTCGCGACCGTCGAGTACGAGGAGTTCGACGAGGTCCTCGGTGGCGGACGGCGTGAACTTGCCCCCACCGTGCCGCGGGTCGACGAACGTGTCGAGACCGGTCGCCGTGACGAGTCCCGGCCTGCGCGCGCCGATCTCCCGCAGCAGCTGACTGATCGCTCCGCCGGGCCAGGCGTAGGCCTCGATCTCGTCGTTGCGGACGAGGTCGATCATGGTCGGCGACCACGTCCAGTGCCCGCCGATGACCCGCTTGATCATGCCCTTGTGCGCGAGGTGGTTGGTGCCGCGGCTCACCCGGTCGCCGATGCCGAGGGCGTGCACGATCGTGAGGTCGCGCGGCGTTCCGGTCGCGAGAAAGCACTCCTCCAGCGCCTTCAGGACGGTATCCGGTTCGAGGATGCCGCCACCCGAACCGGTGAGGGCGATCGTCGATCCCGGCGCGATGTCGCCGACGGCTCGTGTCGCGGTGGTCGGTGTCCAGCGCCTCGCCGCGGCACCCGTTCCCGGCTGTGTCATATCCGCTCCTGTAAGTGCTTACATGTGGGCATTCGGCGCATGAACGCCATTTACCTCGGTTATTTACACACTATATTGTGAGCTGAACAACATCAAGAAAGCGATTACAGAAAGTTTCCCGAGTGGATCCGGTCACCGGAAGGACATGATTCGCCGACGACTGTCACCCCGACGCAGAGTGCTGCGTCGGGGTGACAGAAATGACCGATTTGTTGGAGACCGGCGGAAAACGCCGGCTCAGCGCGAGGCGGGCCCCGTCGACTCGCGGATGACGACGTCGGCGGGAATCAGCGGCGGAGACGTGGTGGTCTCGTTGTTCAGCGCCGCGCGCATCAGCGACCACGCCTGGTCGCCCAGGTCGATCTTCGGGCTCACCACCGTGGTGAGACGCGGCGCCAGGTGCCGCGCCATGTCGATGTCGTCGAAACCGGTGACCGAGATGTCCTCGGGGACGCGGAGTCCGCGCTCACGCAATTTGGAGATGACGCCCAGCGCACTGAGGTCGTTGAAGCAGACGAGGGCGGTCGGCTCGTGCGTGAGCACTTCCTCCACCACGTCGTAGCCGCCCTCGATGGTTCCGTCCGACGGCACCGCGGTCGCCTCGATCCCGAGCACCTTCGCCATCTCGATGGCTCGCCACCGCTCGCGGTTCTGCCACGCCAGATCCGAGCCCTTCACGTAGACGATCCGGCGATGACCGAGCTTCGCCAGGTGCCCGCACAGCTCCATCATCGGAGTGAAGTTGTCGACCGCGACCATGGGCAGATCGACTTCCAGTTCCACCCGGTTGACGAGCAGGACGGGAGTCGACTGCCTGGCGAGCTCCTTCAGGCCGCTCGTCGGAATCCTCGACGAGAGCAGCACGAGACCGTCGACCTGGCCTAGCAGGTCGAGTGCGGTGGCGAGTTCGTCGGCCGCGTCACCGGAGTAGTCGGCGATCAGCATGCGGTACCCGTCGGCGGTGGCCCCGTGGTGCATCTGCTTGACGACGTCGAAGAAGTACGCGTTGGCCAGGTCGGGCACGATCACGCCCATGTTTCTCAGCGACCCGAGCACGAGACCGCGGGCGGCGCTGCTGGGCCGGTAGGACAGCTCCTCGGCGACCTTGTGGACCCGGGCCGCGAGGTCCGGGGTCACCGACGAGCTGCCGCTCATGACACGGGAGACGGTGGCGATCGAGACCCCGGCCGCCTTGGCGACGGTGTTGATCGTGACGCGACGGCTCGCGGGCACTCGGGTCTGATCAGCCATCGCTGCCTCTGCATCTCTCGTCGCCATTGCCACCGTCCGCCCCACGACAGGGTGGAAACGCTTACAGCGTAGCGCGAAGGCGGCCCGCGATCACGCGGACACTCACTCCCCGCGCAACAACGCCCGCGTTCCCAGCAATTTCCGCGACGTCAGCAGCACCTTGACGTGCCGGCTACCGTTCGACTCGAGCTCCTCGACGGCGCGGCCGAACTCGTCCAGTGGGAACGTCGCGGTATGCAGCGGCGACGCGTCCACCTTCCCCGACTCGAGCAGTTCCGCCGCGTCGACGAAGTCCTGCCGCACATAGTTCCGGCAGGCCACGACGGACAGTTCGCGGGCGTAGAGCGCACCGTAGTCGAGGGTCAGTTCGTGCCCGGGCTTCGCGGACGCGATCGCCACGTACCGGCCGCCCGGAGCGAGGACCCGCAGTGCCAGCCGAGCGGATTCCTCGGTGCACACGGTGTCGTAGACCAGGTCGACCGAGTCCGTCCGGTCGCGGAGCCAGCCCTCGAGCGCGGCCCCCGAGTCCGTCGTGAAATCGCTCATCCCGCACGCCCGGGCGGGCCGCTCCCGTTCGGTGTAGCGATCGACACCGAACACCCGGACGCCTCGGCTCCCGGCCACCAACGCGGTCGCGAGACCGATTGCACCGGTCCCGACGACCAGCGCGGTGTCGCCCTCCGAGACGCCGCCGCGCCGGACCACGTGAACCCCGACGGCGAGTGGTTCGACGAGGGCCCCGAAGCGGTCCAGCACCGAATCGCTGACGGGCACGCACTGCGTCTCGGGAACGACGAACTCCTCACTGAAACACCCTCGTGGGTCGGACAATCCGAACACCCGGATGCTCGGGCAGTTGTTGATCCTGCCGTCGCGGCAGGCCCGGCAGCGGCCGCAGCCGGAGGTCGGGTAGACCATCACCGGCTGGCCGATCGTGAGGCTCGTGCCCGGTCCCACCTGAGACACGCGTCCCGCGCATTCGTGCCCCAGCACGGTGGGGTATGCCGCGACGGCGTTCCGGCCACGCAGATGCGACAGGTCGCCGCCGCAGATCCCCGCGGAGTCGAGTGCGACGAGCACCTCCCCCTCGCCGGGTTCCGCGA
This sequence comes from Rhodococcus sp. NPDC056960, assembly GCF_042674125.1. Classification (NCBI taxonomy): domain Bacteria; kingdom Bacillati; phylum Actinomycetota; class Actinomycetes; order Mycobacteriales; family Nocardiaceae; genus Rhodococcus; species Rhodococcus sp. NPDC056960. The sequence continues at coordinate 211,326 of NZ_JBHURF010000007.1, forward strand.
CGCTACCGCGGTCGAGACGATAGTCGTTCGGACCGTCGACCCGAATACTCAAGACTGACATGCGCTTTCCCTTTCCTCGGAGACGATTGCCGGAATCGTGCCGGCTGCGGCAGACCGGTAGGCGGCGTCGATCACCGACTGCACGCGCAAGCCGGACCGGGCGTCGGACAGCGGCGCCACTCCTTCCGCCCAACTGGTGAAGACGTCCTCGTACAGCGACCGGAACCACGCCGTCATGGACAGCGGGTCGGGTCCGGACGCGTCGACGGATCCGTCGACCAGCGGCTGGACACCCTCGGCGATCCGGACGAGCGAATCACCCACCAGCCGCAGCTGTCCAGCGTCGCCGTAGAGGTGGATCGTCTCGGCGCCGCCCGGCCATGCGGCCGTGCTCGCCGTCACCGACGCCGTGTGCGAGCCCTGGTCGATCAGCAGGTGGATCGTGTCCTCGGCCTCCAGCCGGCCCCGGCTGGTGGACGCCGAGGCCACCACACTGTGCGCCGGGCCGGTCAGCGACAGGTACAGGTCGAGGGTGTGGATGGCCTGGGTGATCAGCACGCCACCGCCGTCGCGGTCCCAGGTGCCGCGCCCGGCCTCGGCGTAGTAGGAGTCCGGCCGCCACAACGGGACGGTGACGGTCGCCGAGCGGAGGGTGCCGATCGCGCCGTCCGCGAGCAGATGCCGGGCGTGGCGCGCCGCCTCCTTGTAGCGGTGCTGCAGCGTGACCGCGACCTGCACACCGGACCGCTCCGCGGCGTCCACGATCGCCCGCGCATCCTGCACCGACGCGGCGAGCGGTTTGTCGATCACCAGGTCGAGGCCGCGCTCGGCCAGTACCGACGCGACGGCCAGGTGACTCGACGGTGGCGTGACCACCACCGCGGTGTCGGCATCCAGTGCCGCTGCCGCATCGAGGTTCGGAAGTATCCGCGCCTCCGGGGCCAGCCGGTGTGCGGCCGCCGCCCGCGTCTCGTCACGCGTCACCACCCCGACCACCTCGGCGCCGACAGCCCGCAGAGCCGTGAGATGCGCGGCGCTCGCGAGCCCGGCGCCGACCACCACGACGCGACGGGTCACGATGCCGCCTCGGCGGGCATGCCCGAAGCCACGCTCCGACCGAGCGTCTCGGGAAGCAGGGCAATCCCGATCAGCCCCACCACGCTCAAGCCCATGAGGTAGCTGGCGACGAGCCAGGGCGTTCCGCCCGCGACGGCGACGAGAGCTGTGGCGACCAGTGGGATCGTGCCGCCCACCACTGCGGCCGGGATCTCCCGGGAGATCGCGATGCCGCTCCACCGGATCTTGGTGGGGAACAGTTCGGACAGCAGCGCGCCGCCCGGACCGGACGTCGTGCCCTGGACCAGGCAGATGCCGAGGATCAGCGCCAGGCCGACCATCCACGGCGACCGGGTGTCGAGCATCATGAACATCGGGAACGGGAAGACGATGCCGAAGATCGCGCCGGACAACAGGACCGGCTTGCGACCGATCTTGTCGGCGAGTCGGCCGAACCCGAGGATGACGGGGATGGCGAAGAACTCGGCGACGATCAATCCGATCAGGGCCTGGGTGGAATCGACGCCGAGGGTCTTGGTCACGAACGAGAGCGCGAACACCTGCATGACGTACGCCCACGGAATCACGAAGCTGAACAGGGCGAGCCCGCAGAGGATCTGCCGCCAGTGGTTGCGGACGGCATCGACCAGCGGCGCACGATCCACCTCGCCGTGTTGCGCGGCCTCCTCGAAGACCGCTGTCTCGTTCACCTTCAGGCGCAGATAGCCGGCGACGAGGACGATGACCGCGCTGGCGAGGAACGGAATTCGCCAGCCCCAGGAGAGGAAGAGGTCGTCCGGCATCAGCGTGAGCAACGCGAAGATCATGGTGGCGCCGCCGGTTCCGACATAGATCGCGGCCCCCGGATACGCGCTGGAGAGGGCTCGCCGGGAACTGTCGGTCGATTCGGTGACCATCGTGATGGCCCCGGCGAACTCGGCGCCGGCGCCCGCACCCTGGAACAGGCGAAGGACGATCAGGAGAATCGGCGCCCAGACACCGATCGAGTCCGCGGTGGGCAGTGCGCCGATCAGCGTCGTCGACGCGCCCATGACGAGCAGGGTCATGAGGAGCATCGGCTTGCGGCCGAGCCGATCACCGAAGTGCGCGAAGACCAGTCCCCCGATCGGGCGCGCGCCGAGCCCGACGGCGAATGTCCCGAACGCGGCCATCGTGCCGGCGAGGGATCCGGCCCCGGGAAAGTAGAGGGGCCCGAAGACGAGGGCAGCCGCGAGACCGTAGAGCGTGAAGTCGTACCACTCGATCACGGTTCCCGCCGCACTGGCCTTGATCACCCGGCGGCGTTGCTGCCCCGCCGTCCCGTGCGGCACCGCGGTCGACCGCTCCGTACCGAGTTCGGTCATGCCCATCGAGAACTCCTGACTGTGAAGGGAAACTGCCGGAACCCGACTACTATGACCCACGTCACCGGATTTGTAAACGCTTTCTCACCTATCCGATCGGGTTCCAGTTTTCACACTCCACAGGTGCATCATCGAACTATCCCGGCAAATTCCGGACAGATATCGCTTTCATCACCCGCAGCGGGCGGCCCCGTCCCGCGGTCAGGCAGGCCCCATGTCCGCCGACGGCCGGCGTTCCAGCCCCCACCGACAGTTTCAGGCGCGGCGGGCGGATCGAATGGAACCTGACGGTCCGAAACGGTTAGATGGGACCTGAGGTTCCGGACAGTGCAGCGTCGTACGTCGGAGTGAACGGAGGCATCGATGCCAGGCCCAGTTGCGAGGTTGGCACCCCAAGCAGTCCTTACTCCGCCCAGCCCTGCCTCCCTGTTCCTGGTGCTCGTCGCCGGGGACTCCGCGGACGACCGCGCAACGGTGTGCGACGTGATCTCCGGCATCGACGGACTGCTCAAGGCGGTCGGATTCCGCGAACTCACGGGCTCCCTCTCCTGCGTGGTCGGTGTCGGTGCGCAGTTCTGGGACCGCGTGAGCGCGTCGTCGAGGCCTGCGCACCTACATCCGTTCGTTCCGCTGTCCGGGCCGGCGCACAGTGCGCCGTCGACTCCGGGCGACGTCCTGTTCCACATCAAGGCCGCCCGTAAGGACCTGTGCTTCGAACTGGGCCGCCAGATCGTCTCGGCGCTGGGGTCGGCCGCCACCGTCGTCGACGAGGTGCACGGATTCCGCTACTTCGACTCCCGTGACCTCCTCGGATTCGTCGACGGCACCGAGAATCCCACCGAGGACGACGCCGCGGACGCCGCCCTGATCGGTGACGAGGATCCCGACTTCCGGGGCGGCAGTTACGTGATCGTGCAGAAGTATCTGCACGAGATGGGTGAGTGGAACACGCTGAGCACCGAGGAGCAGGAGCGGATCATCGGGCGCACCAAGCTCGAGAACGTCGAACTCGACGACGACGTCCAGCCCAGCAATTCGCACGTCACCCTCAACAGCATCGTCGACGACGACGGCGTCGAGCACGAGATCCTCCGGGACAACATGGCATTCGGCAGTCTCGGCGAGGCCGAGTACGGCACCTACTTCATCGGGTACGCCAAGGATCCCGCCGTCACCGAACTGATGTTGCGACGAATGTTCCTCGGTGAGCCGCCCGGCAACTACGACCGCATCCTCGACTTCTCCACGGCGGTCACCGGCACGCTGTTCTTCGTGCCGAGCCGCGAGGTTCTCGGGTCGCTCGGCGCTCCGTCGGCCGCGGAGCCGCCATCCGAAGAACCGGTCGAGCCCGCTGCGGCCGATCCGTACGAACTGTCCCTGAAAATCGGTGGCCTCAAAGGAGTATCGCAATGAGTGATTCGAGCAATCTGCACCGCAATCTGGCGCCGGTCACGGAAGCCGCCTGGCAGCAGATCGGTGAAGAGGCCGCCCGCACGTTCAAGCGGCACGTCGCGGGTCGGCGTGTCGTCGACGTCGCGGGACCGTTCGGATACTCCTATTCGGCCCACAACCTCGGGCGGGTCACGCCGATCAAGACGTCGGACAGCCGGATCCGGGCGCAGCAGCGGCAGGTCGACCCGCTCGTCGAACTCCGATTCCCGTTCACCCTCAGCCGCGCCGAGGTCGACGACGTCGCCCGCGGTTCCCTCGATTCCGATTGGCAGCCCGTCAAGGACGCCGCGAAGGCCGTCGCCTTCGCCGAGGACCAGTCGATCTTCCAGGGATTCGACCAGGCGGGCATCCGCGGGCTCGGACCGTCCAGCGACAACCCGGTACTCACCCTGCCGCAGGATCCGCTGCTCATCCCCGACGCCGTCGCGTCCGCGCTGTCGGCGCTGCGCCTCGCCGGTGTCGAGGGGCCGTATTCGGTGGTACTCGACGCCGACGCGTACACCGCGGTCAGCGAAACCCGCGACGAGGGACATCCCGTGTTCCACCACCTGCGCGACCTGGTCACCGGCGACATCATCTGGGCGCCCGCGATCAGTGGCGGGTATGTGCTGTCCACCCGCGGCGGCGACAACCAGTTGACCCTCGGCACGGACCTGTCGATCGGCTACGACAGCCACACGGCCACCGACGTCACGCTCTACCTCGAAGAGACGTTCACGTTCGCCTCGCTCACCGCGGAGGCCGCGGTGGTCCTCGCACGCTGAGACGCGCCGGGGTCGTCAGCCGCCGAACAGCAGGTACAGCCCACCGAAGGTGTAGGTGACCATGGTGAGCAGCAGCGCCAGCTGTCCGGTCAGCTGATGGCCCCGCGGCAGGATCCGCACGGATTTGTCATGTGCCGCAATCACTCCGAGTACGTGTCCGGCGAGGACGCAGAGCACCTTGATCGACGCCGTCGCGGCCGGGTGCTCGGACAGGACGTAGGAGACCTCGGCATCGCCGAGGCCCAGGAGGTTCCATCCCCGCCCCATCGGGTCCGCCAGATGGATCACCGTCGCCTGCCCCTTCTCCACCAGGTAGGTGAGGTAGTGAGCGAAGACGTAGCCGATGATGATCGGGATCAGCGAATGCGACAACAGCCCGGGCAGAGCGGCACGCTGCTCGGGGCGCAGGCCGCCCGCGGCCCGGGCAGCCAACCAGAACGACACCCCGACGAACCCGATGAACACCAGGAGTCCGGCGGTGCGCGCAAGGGTGGCTCCGACCGGGGAATCGATCCCGCCCACCCACCGTGACCACCACGGGAACGCCGAGAAACTGTCGAAGGCCGTGGACCCCAGCAGGGTTGCCGTCAACGCCACGGACCCGGCGCGGACGGGCATCGACCCCAGGTGGTCCAGCGGGTTGCGCAGCACGATCCGGCCGTCGTCGCGGTCACGGCTGAGCGGAGACAGCCGCGACGCCAGCGTGCTGTACACCTCGAACGGATCGCCACGCTCGCACCAGCGTTCGCCGCACACGAACGCCCCGGCCGCGGTGATCACGACGTACGCCAGTAGCCACGCACGGACGGCCGCCACCGATCCCGGGTCGGGCGAGGCGAGTTCGAGCCAGACGAAGGCGAACAGTCCGGCGACGGCGGGCCGGTACCCCCACGAGTTGCGGTACCGCGCATCACCTTCCGTCGGTGACCGGCCGAGCACGGCGCACACCGTCCGGTGAACGGTACGAACCGGCGACAGCACCCGCCAGACCGGGCCGAATACCAGCGACACCGCGACGAGACCCACCCACAGCAGCACGTAGAACACGCCCGGCAGGGCGTTCGCCGAGGACGCCGACGGGCCGAAGAACGCCGCGAGGGCCACCCACACCGCGAACACCAGGGCAAGCACCGCCAGGATGTTCCGCGTGATCGGCGAGTCCGCGAATCGTGTCACCCAGCGCGGCAGCCGGAATCCGGGATTGTCCGGGTCCAGCTTCGGGGTGCGCCACGCGAACGCCAGAACCGCGAAGGAGACGGTGAGCGCCCAGCTCGCCCCGATCAGCGCATACGTGAACGGGATCGGAAGGTCGGTGGATCCGCCGAGACCGTGCGCGAGAACAGCGGTCATGGATGCACGAGCAGGGTGGCCACCGTCTTACCCGTGTCGTGCAACTCCACCGCCACCTGGCCCGGAACGTCGACGGAGAACCGGGTCTCCTGCGTTCCGGGGTGAATCTCGAACGAATGCTCCGGCACGGCGTGGACGTGCAGTTCGTCGTCGGCGTCGCTCTCGATCCGCACGGTGACGGTCTCCCCCACCGTGGCCTCGATGCGCTCGTCGTTCGGTGTGACCGTGCCACCTGCGATCACGACGTCGATCACCACGCCGTCTTCCGTCGCCGGCGTGTCGCTCTCGCCTCCGCAGCCCGACACCAGGGCGACGACGACAGCGGGCACCACGACAACTCCGGCCAACCGCCTGATCACCTAGTCTCCTCGTCCTTCTCACTCACGCCGTTCTTCGCCTTGTCGGCATTCTCCGCGGCTTCCGCCTTGCGGTCCCGGACCGCCAGGTAGATGACCAGGCCGGCCACCAGGAACGCCGGTACGAACGCGGGAATCGCCAGCAGCACCGAGTGATCGGCGAGGTAGACGACGTCCGGGTCGTTCACCGGATTCATGTCACCGTCACGTCCTCGCGAGCTCCGGTGGTCGCCTTCCCCTGCGTGTACTTGCTGATCCGGCCCGCTCCCCAGGCCAGCGCGGTAATCAGCGCGAGCGTGCACACGAGCACGACCAGCGACGCGGCGCCGAACAGCCAGGACGGATGATCGAAGTTCCGCTCCCGCTGCAGGATGGTGATCTCCGGGACGAAGTCACGGGTGGAGGACGCGACGGCGGGGAGTTCCTCGGCGCCGATGCCCGGGTCGCTGGGCAGGTAGATGGGGACGGCCGTCATCGTCCGCCCGTCCTGCACCCGCAGCAACGTCTTCCACGTTCCGTGGACCGGCACCGGTTCGTGGGTCCGGTAGGTGCCGGGTCCGGTGCGTTCGAGTCGGTCGACGGTGAACCCGTTGCCCAGACCGGGACCGCCTTGCCACGACAGGATGGACACCCAGGCGGGATCGTCGCCGGCGAGATCGGGCGGATCGATGCGGACCTCCGCGTCGACCATCCGGCCGCCGTCCGGCGCGGCCTCGGTGAGAGCGATTGTCGCCGTGGCGTTCTCTGGGACGGCGGAGATCAGACCGTTGGTGGTGGCGGCGGCGATCACCACGACCGTGGCGACCACGATGGTGCGGCTGATCGCCGGGCGCGGAAGACCCTCGGACCGCAGGACCCGCCCGAGCAGCGCACCGCAGGCGCCGGCGGCGACACCCACGGGCACGGCCATCGCCAGCGCTTCCGGCCACATGCTGGTGGGCCAGGGGTAGATGTACATCGCGTCGATCCACAACGATTCGAGCCACAGCCCGACCGTGGCGACGAGCAATCCGCCGACGGCCCCGAAGGCCACCCGGTTCTTGATCAAGGGTGTGAGGGCGAGCAGTTCGACGAGCACCGCGGCACCGAGACACAACTCGAAAACGTTGGTGGGGGCGCCGAGCACCGGGCCCACCACGAGGGCGGTGAGCGCACGGACGGCCGCCGCGACCGCGACGGCCACGATCGCCGCGAACGGTCCGAGCACGATGCGCGCCGCCACCAGGGTGAACGCGGCCGCACCGGCGATCATCATCGGTTGCAGGACCAGACGGAACTGTTCGACGCCGAAGTCGTATTCGATCTGGAACACGGACAGGCCGATGAGCAGACCGCCGAACGTGCCGCACCGCAGGAACCAGATGAGCCTGCTGTCCGGTTTCGCCTCACCGGACATCGCCATCCGGCCCTCGTAATCCAGCAGCAGCACACCGATCAGCGACAGTCCCGCACCACCGATCAGCATGAGGTGCGTCGGGCCCCACAGCGTGACGTCCTGGCCGAAGATGCGATGCCAGACGTCGTCGAGCGGGAACCCGATCAGGGCGTACAGGCCTGCCCCGGCGACGAGAACGCCACCGACCGGGACGTACCAGGTGCGGGTGATCTTGATCGCCGCCCGACCGGGTTTCTCGTCACGCGGCAGGATCATCGCCAGCATTCCCGTGATGAACAGCAGGAAGAGCCCGACGAGGATGAAGTAGTGCGCGGGGTTCGCGAGCGGTCCGTTGTCGCGGCCCCGCCCGATGTGCAGGCTGACGTCCCAGATGAAGCCGAAGAAGGCCGTGAGGATCGTCCCGACGAACGTCACGAGCGGCAGCGCTACCCACGGGGGCCGGTCGAGCGCGCGTGCCGCGGCGTCGGCGGTCCTCTGCAGCCACGTGATCTTGCGCGTGCGGTGCAGGTACGCGATCCACAGCAGACCCACGGTGATGATCGCCGTCGCCACCGAGATTCCGATGATCTGGTCGAGCGCCGCACCGCCACCCTCTCCGCCCGATTGAGCAAGAATGGGTGAACTCGCAGTAACAGTAACTTGGCTCACGTGGTGATTATGTGCGCCTCGCGCCGAAAACGCCAGACCTCCGTGTGCCCGAGCGGCGATCGATAGACGAATCTATTCGTATCTGCAATCAAACATAGATATGGCTAGATTCCGCTAGCGACGCCTCCACCAGCGACAACTGCCATCGCCCGCACGCACAGCCGAGGTACGTGACCACTCCCGTGCTCGTCCGGTGCCGGGATACTTCCTGCCAGTCGTGTTCGTGATGTTCGCTCATGCACCCAGCGTGATGTAATGGCATTGTGCATCTCAACCCTTACGGCGAATACGCGGTCACCCTCGCCGCCGACCTCGCGAATCGTCCACCCGATTCGACGGACGACCTCGTCGACCGATGTGTCGACGCCGGCATCGTCGTCGACTTCCCCGTCACCGACGACGACCTCGCCGACGTGCTCGCGATGCTCGACCGGTGGTCGTCGATCGCGGACACCACCAGCGACGAGGACCGGGCCGAACAGGTGAACCTCATGCTCACGAAGGCGTCCGCCTACCCGCGGCTGACCAACCACGCCGGCGACGGCTGGCACCTCCACTACCGCGACGATCAGCAGTCGCTCGCGGGCGTGCTCGAGGCGCTGTTCTCGGTCGGCACCGCACTGCACCTCGTCGGGCGCGGCATGCACCGGCTCGGCCGCTGCGCACTCGCCGAGTGCACCGCCATCTACGCCGACACGTCCCGCAACGGCCGTCAGCGGTACTGCTCACCGAAGTGCGCGAACCGGGACGCCGTGCGGCGTCACCGGGCGCGCTGACCCCGGCCGATCGGGGCTGTTACCGGTTCGACGACAGGAACGCCGTCGACCCCGACAGGTCGCCGGGCCGGTGGCCGCGCGACTGCACGAGCCCGCGGCGTTCGAGGATCGGCCGGACACCTTCGCCGAAGTTGAACGCCTCCTCGAGGTGCGGGTAGCCGGACAGGACGAAGTGGTCGAGTCCGAGCGCCGCGTACTCGGCGATGCGGTCGGCGACCTCCTCGTGCGAGCCGACGATCGCGGTGCCGGCGCCGCCGCGGACCAGCCCGACCCCCGACCACAGGTTCGGCGCCACCTCGAGCGCGCGTGCTCCCGCGTCCTTCGAATACGCGCTACCGCCGCCGTGCAGTTCCCGCATACGCCGCTGCCCTTCGGAACCCGACCGGGCGAGGCTCTGCTGCGCCTGCTCGACCGTCGCCGGGTCGAGGGCGGACAGCAGGCGGTCGGCCTCGGCCCACGCCTCCTCGGACGTGTCGCGACTGATCACGTGCAGCCGGATGCCGTAGTCGAGGGTACGGCCCTGGACGTCGGCGAGGTCGCGGATCCAGGCGATCTTTCCGGCCACGGCGCTCGGCGGTTCACCCCACGTCAGGTAGGTGTCGGCGAACTGGGACGCGACGGTGCCCGCGGCAGGCGACGACCCGCCGAAGAAGATCGGCGGCACCGGGTCGGGGATGCGCTGCAACTGGGCGTTCTCCACCCGGATGTACTCGCCCGCGTAGTCCACCGGACCGGTTCCCGCCCACAGCTTCCGGATGACGTCGAGGAACTCCCCGCAGCGAGCGTAGCGCTGGTTCTTGTCGAGGTAGTCGCCGTACGTGCGCTGCTCGTGGTCCTCACCGCCGGTGACGACGTTGAGCAGCAGCCGCCCCTGCGACTGCCACTGAAACGTCGCCGCCATCTGCGCGGCCAGCGTCGGGCTGAGCAGACCTGGGCGCAGCGCGACCAGGAACTTCAGTGTCTCGGTCGTCTCCAGCATCATGGCCGTGGTGAGCCAGGCGTCCTCGCACCACGCACCGGTGGGCGTCAGGACCGATTCGAAGCCGTTCGACTCCGCCGCCGCGCCGATCTGATTGAGGTACCTCAGCGTGGCCGGGCGGTCTCCTGCCATGGAACTCCCGTGACCGCCGGCCATCAGGTTGCGGGAATCACCGTAGGTGGGAAGGAACCAGTGGAAATGCAGAGACACGCGCGATCCTCTTGTCGACGACAGATGTGCAGCGCAGGCCAGTTCATCAGTATGCGAGCGCAAGCGGGAGGGTTTCGATCACCGTGATTCGGAGTAGTGCCCGACCGCAGCGAACCGGGTTACCGTCGCCGCGCTATGACTACGCTGTCCGACGCCCCGTACACACCCTCGACCGAATCCGACCTCGAACGGCGCAAGCGGCTCCGCACCGTCGTCGCCGCCAGCCTCCTGGGCACCACAGTCGAGTGGTACGACTTCTTCCTCTACGCGACGGCCGCGAGCCTGGTATTCAACCAGCTGTTCTTCCCCGACCAGAGTTCGTTCGTCGGCACCATGCTGGCGTTCGCCACCTTCGCGGTCGGTTTCGTGGTCCGGCCGATCGGCGGAGTCGTCTTCGGCCACATCGGCGATCGCATCGGCCGCAAGAAGACGCTCGCACTCACCATGTTCATCATGGGCGTCGCCACCGCCCTGATGGGAGTGCTGCCCACCGCCGCGCAGGTCGGGGTGATCGCACCGATCCTCCTGCTCCTGCTGCGCATCCTGCAGGGATTCGCGCTGGGCGGTGAATGGGCGGGAGCCGTGCTCCTCGCCGTCGAACACAGTCCCGCGAAGAGGCGCGGCATCTTCGGCAGCATTCCCCAGATCGGTCTGGCACTGGGACTGGCGCTGGGCACCGGCGTGTTCGCCGCCCTGCAGGTGCTCTTCGACGATGCCCAGTTCCTGACCTATGGGTGGCGAATCGCCTTCCTGCTGAGCCTGATTCTCGTCTTCGTCGGATTCGTGGTCCGGCTGAAGGTCGAGGAGACGCCGGCGTTCCAGGAAGTGCACGACCTCGAAAAGCGCTCCTCCGCCCCACTGAAGGACGTGTTCCGCGGACGGGTGCGCCGCGGCAGCATTCTCGGGCTGCTCTCCCGCTGGGGTGAGGGCGCCGCGTTCAACACGTGGGGCGTCTTCGCGATCACGTACGCGACCAAGAATCTGGAGTTCGCGAAAATTCCCGTCCTCCTGGTCGTGACGCTCGCCGCAACGGTGATGGCCGTGCTCCTACCCTTTTCCGGCCTGCTGGTCGACCGGTACGGCGCCAAGAGGATCTATCTCATCGGAATCGCGGCCTACGGAGTCGCGGTATTCCCCGCCTTCGCGCTGTTCGGCACCGAGAACCTCATCCTGTTCGGTGTCGCGATGGTTCTGGTGTTCGGTGTCATCCACGCGCTGTTCTACGGGGCGCAGGGGACGCTGTACGCGAGCCTGTACCCCACCGAGATCCGCTACACCGGCCTGTCGGTGGTGTACCAGTTCTCCGGGATCTACGCCTCGGGCATCACGCCGATGATCCTCACGGCCCTGATTGCCGTCGGCGGCGGAAGCCCCTGGCTGGCGTGCGGCTATCTCGTCGCCACCTCCGCGGTCAGCGTCGTGGCGACAGCCCTGATCCGGAAGCAGGACCTCTACCTCTGAGACCGCCGAACGGGCCCCGATAGCCGAGTTCGATACGCTGGTGTATCCGATGCGCTAGTGTATCGGACAGTGCTGTCGACCCGATCGGAGGTGGGCCCGTGCCGACGTCACCGTCGCGTTCCTCCGAGCCTGCCACCGTCCCTCCTCCGCGGGTGACGAAACGGCGGGGCCAGACCCGCCGTCGCCTGCTCGACGCCGCAGTCGAGGTGTTCGCCGAGAACGGCTTCGGGCGGTCGACGGTCGAGCAGATCTGCGAGCGCGGTGGCTACACCCGCGGCGCCTTCTACTCCAACTTCGGGTCGCTGGACGAAATGTTCTTCGCGATGTGGGAAGAGCGCTCCAGCGCGATGCTCGCCCAGATCCGGCTCGCCGCCGACTCGGCGAGCATCGACCTCTCCGGGCTCGCCCCCGACGACAAACTCCGCGCCGGCACGGAACTGGTGCTCGGCGTCGTCCCCGTCGACGACCAGTGGTACCGCATCAACGCCGAATTCACCGCGCACGCCCTGCGCAACCCGTCGCTGAAGCGGGCGCTCGCGGCCCGCGAGGACACGATTCTGGACACCATCGTGCCGATCCTCGAGAAGGCACTGCACCGACTCGGGCGCCGCGTCGTCGGCGATCCCCGCGCACTCGGCCGCGCACTGGTGGCCCTGCACGACGGCACGAGCATCCAGTGCCTGATCGAGGACGACGACCGGTCCGCCCACACACTGCGTCTCGAATTGTTCACCCACGTCGTGGCCGCGTACACCGAGCCCGACACCACCCACACCCATACACACCGGAAAGAGGGGTCTTCGTGACCGAACAGGCTGATGTGATCGTCGTCGGCGCCGGACTGGCCGGACTCGTCGCCACCTACGAAATGGTCAAGGCGGGACGGAAGGTCCTCGTCGTCGACCAGGAGAATCCGGCGAACCTCGGCGGGCAGGCCTTCTGGTCGCTCGGCGGCCTGTTCCTCGTCGACAGCCCCGAACAGCGACGCCTCGGCATCAAGGACTCGTACGAACTGGCCATCCAGGACTGGATGGGCACCGCCGCCTTCGATCGCGACCGCGAAGACCAGTGGCCGCGGCTGTGGGCGCAGGCGTACGTCGAATTCGCGGCGGGCGAGAAGCGGCAGTACCTCCACGACCTCGGTCTGCGCCTGATGCCGAACGTCGGGTGGGCGGAACGCGGCCGCGGATCCGCTCTCGGACAGGGCAATTCCGTCCCACGATTCCACATCACCTGGGGTACCGGGCCGGGGGTCGTCGAGGTGTTCCTCACCCGCGTCATGGCCGCGTCGAAGCGGGGACTCGTCACCTTCAAACACCGCCACCAGGTCGACGAGGTCGTCGTCACCGACGGCGCCGCCACCGGCGTGCGCGGCACCGTCCTCGAGCCGTCCACCGAAGCACGCGGTGTGAAGAGTTCGCGAACCGCGGTCGGGGAGTTCGAATTCGCGGCGCAGGCGGTGGTCGTCACGTCCGGCGGCATCGGCGGCAATCCCGCCCTGGTCCGGAAGAATTGGCCCGCACGCCTCGGCAAGGCGCCCGAGAACATGCTCGCCGGCGTCCCCGCACACGTCGACGGCCGCATGCTCGAGATCACCGAGAACGCCGGCGGCAACATCGTCAACCGCGACCGCATGTGGCACTACACCGAGGGCATCCAGAACTGGGACCCGATCTGGCCGAACCACGGCATCCGCATCATCCCCGGCCCGTCGTCGATGTGGTTCGACGGCAACGGAAAACGCCTGCCCAGCCCCAACTTCCCCGGATTCGACACCATGGGAACCCTCGACCACATCATGAACAGCGGCCACCACCACACGTGGTTCGTCCTCGACCAGAAGATCATCGAGAAGGAATTCGCGCTGTCGGGATCCGAGCAGAACCCCGACATCACCGGCCGCGACTTCAAGTTGCTCGCCGAACGCCTCAAGAAGGGGGCGCCGGGGCCCGTCGAGGCGTTCAAGCAGCACGGCGCCGACTTCGTCGTCCGCGACAATCTGCGCGACCTCGTCGACGGCATGAACGCCCTCACCCCCGACGCGCCGCTGAAATACGAGGACCTCGAACGCGAGATCGTGGCCCGCGACCGGGAGGTGAAGAACAGCTACAGCAAGGATTTCCAGATCATGGCGATCCGCAACGCCCGGAACCTGCTGGCCGACAAGATCACCCGCGTCGTCAGTCCGCACGAACTGCTCGACCCCAAGAACGGACCGCTGATCGCGGTCCGGTTGCACCTGCTCACCCGCAAGACCCTCGGCGGTCTCGAGACCAACCTCGACTCGCAGGTGATCCGGCCCGACGGCACACCGTTCGAGGGTCTTTACGCCGCCGGTGAGGTCGCCGGATTCGGCGGCGGCGGCGTCCACGGGTACAGCGCGCTCGAGGGCACCTTCCTCGGTGGCTGCATCTTCTCCGGCCGGGCCGCAGGCCGGGCGCTGGCCCGGTAGGCGGCTCCGCCGCCCGTGCGCCTTTTTGGTAGCTGCCACAACCAAAAAGGCGCACGGGCGCGAAGCGCCTAAACTCCGACGAGAGTCCGGTCGCCCGACCCTGATGCCTCCAGTTCGCGGACCAGTGGCAGGACGTGGGTGCCGAAGTATTCGATCTCCTCCTGGAAGTGCAGGAAGCCGCCCAGGATGAGGTCGACTCCGCGACGGCGGTATTCGACGATACGCTCCGCGATCTGCTCCGGTGTCCCGATCAACTGGGAGCGGAATCCGTCGTTGTACTGGACCAGATCCTCGAACGTGGAATCGGCCCACATGCCCGACTTGTCGGCGGTGGACGCTCCGGCCTGCTGGACCGCGGACCGGAATCCCTCGACCGCGGGCTTGTTGGCCTTCTCGATGATCTCGCGGAGGGTGTCGCGCGCTTCCTTCTCGGTGTCGCGGGCGATGATGAATCCGTTGAGCCCGAACTTCACTTCCCGGTCGTGTTCGCGCGCGACCCGGCGCACGTCGACGATCTGTTCGGTGATGCCGTCGTAGTCCTTGCCGTTGCTGAAATACCAGTCGGAGTAGCGGCCCGCGTTCTCCCGCGCGGCCGCGGAGTTCCCGCCCTGGAACAGTTCGGGGTTCGGACGGTCGGGCGTGTTCAGTGGTTTCGGCTTGAGCGTGAAGTCGTGGATGCGGTAGAAGTCGCCGCGGAAGTCGACGTCGTCCTCGGTCCAGATCTTGCGGAGCACCTGCAGGAATTCGGCGCTGCGCCGGTACCGCTCGTCGTGCTCGAGCCACGGCTCCCCGAGGTGGGTGAATTCGTCCTTGAACCAGCCGCTCACGACGTTCACGGCGAACCGGCCGTTGGACAGGTGGTCGGCGGTGGCGCCCAGCTTCGCCAGCACCGCGGGTTGCCACAGACCCGGATGGACCGCGGCGATCACCTTCAGTCGCTCGGTGGCCAGCAGCAGTGCCAGGCTGAAGCTGGTCGATTCGTGCTGGAACTCGGCCCCGTAGCTGGCCTCGTACCGGACCTGGCTGAGCGCGTACTCGAACCCGTTGTTCTCGGCAGTCTGGGCGAGCTTCTTGTTGTACTCGTAATCCCAGCTGGTCCGCTGTTCGATGTCGGACGTGACCAGCCCGCCACTGACGTTGGGCACCCAGTAGGCGAACTTGATCTGCTCAGCGATGTGTTCGGTTGACATACCCAGCATGCAACCCGCCCCCCGTGCCCGCGCCCACCCTTTCGATCACCGCGCGTCCAACCCTTCACCCGGCGCGCGGGTCCGTGTGAGGTTCGACGACATGACAGCCGTACAGGAACGAAGAGCTGCACAACCCATCGCGAGCGAGACCGACTACGAGACGCTCGCCGCCCGGTTCCGTCCCCTCTTCGCCGACATCGCCGAGGGTGTGGTCGAACGCGAACGCGACCACGTCCTCCCCTACGAGCAGATCGACGCGCTGAAGAAGGCGGGTTTCGGGGCGGTGCGGGTGCCGACGTCGCACGGCGGGTCGGGTGCGAGCATTCCGCAACTGTTCCGCCTGCTCGTCGAACTGTCCGCCGCGGATTCCAACATCACGCAGGCGCTGCGCGGACACTTCGCGTTCGTCGAGGACCGCCTGGTCGCCGCGGACGGACCCGACCGGGACACCTGGCTTCGGAGATTCGCGGACGGCCAGCTCGTCGGCAACGCGTGGACCGAGATCGGCGACGTCGCGCTCGGCGAGGCCGGCACGAAGGTCTCCCCCGTTCCCGGCGAGTCCCACTTCGTGGCCAACGGCACGAAGTACTACAGCACGGGATCGATCTTCGCCGACTGGATCGACCTGTATTCGCAGCGCACCGACACCGGTGCCTTCGTCATCGCCGCGGTCGAGGCACGCCAGCCCGCCGTCACGCACAGCGACGACTGGGACGGTTTCGGCCAGCAGACCACCGGCTCGGGCACGTCGACGTACGTGAACGCAATCGTGGAGCCGGAGAACATCTTCGACTTCTCCACCCGGTTCAAGTATCAGACGGCGTTCTACCAGTTGTTCCACCTCGCCACACTCGCGGGAATCGCGCGGGCGGCGACGGACGCGATCGCCCGCCGGGTGAAAGCACGCACCCGCACATTCAGCCACGGCAACGCCCCCACCTACGCGCAGGACGCGCAGATCCAGCAGGTCGTGGGCGAGGTGTCGGCCGCCGCGCACGCCGCCGAGGCGATCGCGCTGCACGCGGCGGAACCCGCCCAGTGGGCGTACGAGGCCGCCTTCACCGGCAGCCGGGAAGAGGAGAAGTCCGCCAATATCGCCGCCGAGATCGCGTCGGCTCAGGGCCAGATCTCTTCCACCGCGCTCGTCGTCCCCGCCACCGCCAAGATCTTCGACGCACTCGGCGCGTCCGGGGTCGGCCGCGACTGGGACCTCGACCGCTTCTGGCGGAATGCACGCACGGTCGCCAGCCACAACCCCACGGTGTTCAAGGCCAAGGTCGTCGGCGACTTCGAAATCAACGGAACCGAACCCGTCTACGTGTGGGCCATCGGCACCGCACCGAGCGCACAGGGAGCCACGGCATGACCGTCATTACCGAACAGAAGATCTGGGCGGACGCCCCGGCCACCGCCGACGGCTGGATCGCCCGTGCGCGTGAGGTGAGCGCAATCCTCGCCCGCGACGCCGTCGAACGCGACCGCGCCGGCGGTGCACCGTTCGAGGAGGTCGGGCTCCTCAAAGACAGCGGGCTCGTCACGCTGCTCGGGCCCGCCGAATTCGGCGGCGCCGGACAGCCGTGGGCGACCGCGTACCAGGTGGTCCGGGAGATCGCGCGCGGCGACGGATCCATCGGACAGCTTCTCGGCTACCACTACCTGTGGGCGTGGGCGGTGCGCCTCGTGGGCACCGAACCTCAGATCGCGGCCGTCGAGGAGCTGTACACGAGCAACCGTTTCCTGTTCGGCGGGGCGGTCAACCCGCGCGACACCGACCTCACGATCGTCGACCGCGGGGACACGCTCGTCTACTCCGGCGTGAAGTCGTTCTCGACGGGCGGCCGGGCCACCGACCTCACCGTGCTCGAGGGCATCATCGAGGGCACCGCCACCCATGTGTTCGCGATCGTGCCGACGGCGCAGGACGGCATCGTGTTCCGGGGCGACTGGGACAATCTCGGGCAACGCCTCACCGACTCCGGGTCGGTCGAGATCAACGACGTCGAGGTGGACTGGTCGGGGGCAGCGGGATTCGTGGACAAGGAGTTTCAGCCCCTCGTCTACAACACGCTGAACTTCCCGGCACTCGAGATCGTGTTCGCGAACTTCTACGTCGGCATCGCCCGCGGCGCACTCGACACCGCCGCCGAGTACACCCGCACCAAGACCCGTCCGTGGCCGTACGGCGGTGACGACAAGGAACTCGCGACCGACGAGTGGTACCTCCGTGAAGGCTACGGCGACCTGCAGTCCAAGCTGTGGGCGGTGGAGGCGTTCGTCGATCAGGTGAACCGCGAAGCGAACTCGGTGCTGCACGACGCGCGGGAGAATCTCACGGAGCAGGCCCGCGGGGATCTCGCGGTGCGGATCGCGGCAGCCAAGATCCGCGCCGCCGACGTCGCCCTCGAGATCGGCACCAGGGTGTTCGAGCTGACCGGTGCGCGGTCCACGTCCAACACGGTGGGCCTCGACATCTTCTGGCGGAACGTGCGGACGCACACCCTGCACGACCCCGTCGCGTACAAGCGGCGCGAGGTGGGCGGCCATCTGCTGACCGGCGAACTACCCGAACCGACCTGGTACACATAACGTTCCGAACTCCGGAGAGTCCATGACCACCGTCCAGAACGCCCACCGCATCACCGGCGAGGACGAAGCCCTCGCCCTCGCCGCCGATCTCGCCGCACAGTTTGCCGAGGAGGCAGCAGCCCGCGATGCCGGGCGGCTGCTCCCGCACGAACAGGTGCAGGCGCTCGCCACGTCCGGCCTGCTCGCCCTCGGTGTTCCCGTCGAGCACGGCGGGATCGACGTGCGCACCGAAACACTCGCCGAAGTGTTCCGCCTTCTGGCCGAGGGTGATCCGAGCATCGCTCAGATCCCGCACAGCCATTACACGTTCCTCGAGGTGCTGCGTCGTCAGGGCACCCCCGCGCAGCGGGAGTTCTTCTATTCCGAGGTGCTGGCGGGCCGGCAGTTCGCCAACGCCCAGAGTGAGCGCGGAACGAAGGCGATCGACATCGACGACACGAGCCTGGTGAAGGAGGGTGGCGACTTCGTCGTCGACGGTCGCAAGTTCTACAGCACGGGCGCCCTGTTCGCCGACTGGATCGCGGTGCGGGCCACGCTTCCGGGGACGACGACGCCGAGCGGGAAACCGGCCAAGGCCGTCGCCTACCTGCCGCGCACCGCCCCCGGACTGTCGATCGTCGACGACTGGGACGGCATGGGGCAGAAGACCACCGCGAGCGGAACCGTCGTCCTGGACGCCGTCCGGGTGCCCGCCTTCCACGTCGTGCCGTTTTCCCCCATCTTCGACACACCCACCACCTACGGGTCGCAGGCCCAGATCCTGCACGCCGCCCTCGACGCCGGGATCTCCTCGTCGGCACTGAGCGAGGGCGTGCGACAGGCCCGCCGGGCGCGGCCCTATTTCGAGGCGGGTGTCGCCGACGCCGTCGACGATCCCCTGCTGATCCAGCTGGCCGGCGAGGCAGCAGTCAGCGTCCGATCCGCGACGGCACTCGTCCGGGAGGGTGCACGCAGCGTCGACGCCGCACGGCGCGAACTGACCGAGCAGAGCGCCGCGATCGCCTCGATCGACGCCGCCGCGGCCAAGGTCGCCGCCGCCCGCGCGTCGCTCGAAGCGTCCAGTGTGCTGTTCGAACTGGGCGGCACCCGCAGTGCGTCGGAAACGTCCAACCTGTCGCGGTACTGGCGCGACGCCCGCACCCACACCCTGCACGACCCCTCGCGGTGGAAAATTCAGCACATCGGCCGGTGGACACTGTCGGGCACCGTCCCGCCTCGCCACGGCCTGCTGTAGGCGCTTCGCGCCCGTGCGCCTTTCTGGTTGCTGCAACTACCAAAAAGGCGCACGAGCGCTATGCGCCTACTTCCGCCTTCATGAGGAAGACGTTGTAGTCGGACCACGTCGACATGGTGAAGTACAGTTCGTTGCCGCTCGACCACGGGTGGATGAAGCCGCCGTACAGTTCCGGGTACTCGGCAGCGCTGACCATCGGCGCGCCGTCGGACCAGAGGCCCTGCGGCGAGTCGGCCTCACGGAGGACGATCGCCGCCTTGGACGTGTCGAGGTACGCCATCTGCCATTTGCCGGTGGCCTGCTCGTAGCGCACGGACAATTCGGCGGCCGGGGCGTCCACGATCGGCGTCGCCTCGGTGTACCCACCGACCGGCGTCCAGTTGCCGTTCTGCCAATACTGGTACGCGGACGTGTTCAGCACGTCGGCGGCCGGGACGCGGGCCAGTCCGATGGCGCCGAGCCGCGTGTTGGGGGTGCCGAACATGTACACGTAGTCGCCGGCCGGGACCATCGACGCGACCTGGAACTTGGTGACCCCGAAGATGTTGTCCCACTTAGCGTACGGGTCCTTGGTCCACGTCGACCCGCCGTCGTCGGAGTAGGCGATGCCGCCGTAGTTCGTCCACCACGTGGCGGGGATGCTGTTCCACGTGCGGATCGACATGTAGCTCATGTACTGCCGGTTCCCGACGGCGAATCCCGACGTCGGGATGGTGGTGATCTCGATGTTGTCGAGCTTGCGGCTGTCGAGCAGTTCGGCCGCGTGGCACCGGCTGTCCTGGACCATGCTGTCGAGGCTCATCCCGTCGGACAGGTTGCGGTCGGAGCTGAAACCGAGGACGTTGCTGCGCCAGTCGTCGCCCTGACCGCCGGGCGGCTGGAATCCCTTGCCGATCGTGTCGCCGAACGCGACCGCGATCTGGTCGGGGGCACTCTCCCACATGATGCCGAGGTCGGTGCCGTTGACCTGGTACCGCTTGTCGGTGCGGCTGACGGAACCGGACCCCGTCACCTTGGCCACGCGGGTCACGTCGCCGATCTTCGGGGTTGCCGGGGCCGGACTGCGGGGCGCGTCCTCGGTCGCGGGGTGCACCAGGGGCGGCGGCGGGGGCAACTGGATGTCGGCGCCCGGGACGGGGATGCCGAAGTGGAACGGCGTGAACTTCACGCTGACGTCCGGGATGTTCAGCACACTCGACAGGTTCCCGGGGGTCTGGTCCGTCTCGTCGGTGAGGTCGGGGCACGGATCGGTGCACGTGTCGGCGGGCAGCGCCTGCGACACGCGGACGGGATCGGTGACGGGTGCGGGATAGGGCACCGTCGTGATCTTCGGGTACGGGATGGGGACTTCGAGTTTCTCCGGGATCAGAGAGTGCGTCGCGTTCGACACCTCACTCGCACACGGACCGCTGCCGGGGAGTCCGTTGGACACGGCCTCAGGTTCCGCGACGGCAGCACTCTGGTTCGAGTAGGCGATCACACCCGACCCGATCGCCACAGCCGCAACCGACGCGACCCACCTCTTCGACATCCCCGACCCCTCCGTCACCACCGGCCACACCCGGCGGGGGGAACATAACATCGCTTGTCGGCGGTCGCCGGGTACCACACGCCGTACGCAGCGGTAACATTTCGGGCGATTCGCGCCCGTGCGCGGTCGAACGAGTCCTGTCTCAGGCGCCGGTTCCGAAGAGCATCCCCAGCACGTAGGTGGCGGCGGCGGCGCCGTATCCGATGGCCAATTGGCGCAATGCCCTCTTGACCGGCGGCCCGCCCGACAGCAATCCCACCACGAGGCCGGTGCCGAGCAGCGCGACGCCGACCAGCGCGGCCGCGACCACCAGGGCGGCGGTGCCTTCCATGCCGAAGAGGTACGGCAGCACGGGGATCACGGCACCGGACGCGAAGAAGCAGAAGCTCGCGGCGGCCGCGCCGAGTCCGGTGCCGATGGCCTCGTGCTCGTCGATCGACTCCCGGCCCGAAACGGGCTCGAGCTGAACGGTTTTCTGCAGCACCTCCGCCGCACGTTTCTCGGCGTCCGCCGCCGGCATCCCCCGCGCCCGGTACACGAGTGCGAGTTCGTTCGCGTCGACGTCGAGGAGGGGCACCGCCTCGCGGGCGGCCTGCCCGGGCGCGGAGGCCTCGAGCAGTTCACGCTGCGACCGCACGGACACGTATTCGCCCGCACCCATCGACAACGCCCCCGCCAGCAGACCGGCGAGCCCGGTCAGCAGGACGATGTGAGTGGAGACACCGCTACCACTGATGCCGAGCACAAGCGCGAGATTGCTGACCAGACCGTCATTGGCACCGAACACGGCGGCCCGGAACGTGCCGGACAGGCGATTTCGCCCGCGCGCCGCGAGCGCCCGCACCACTTCTTCGTGGATGGTTTCGTCCGCTCCCATGGCGCGGGTGGCGTCGACGTCGGTCGGGTACGGCGACCGCGTCTCCGCGCGCTGCGCGAGGGCCAGCACGAACACCGATCCGAACCGCCGGGCCAGCACACCGAGGATGCGGGTGCGGACGTCCCCGTGCACGGGCTTGCCGACGTGTTCGCCGAGCAGTTCGCGCCAGTGCGCCTCGTGTCGCCCTTCCGCGTCGGCGAGCGCGAGCAGGATCTCGCGTTCCTCGCCGGTCCGCCGTTTCGCGAGGTCGCGGTAGACCGCCGCCTCGGCACGCTCGTCGGCCAGATAGCGCCGCCATCTCCGGATCTCGCGCGAACTGGGATTCGGTCTCGCACCCGAATCCGTCTGAGAAACCATCGCCAGCCTCCCGATCGTCGACGGGAAAAGCCTACCGACGGGGCCATCGACCCGCGTCGCTTCGACTTCAGTTCGCGGCGGCGAGGGCCTTCCCGAGCGAGTCCTCGGGTTCGGACACCACCACGGGATCGCGCCCGGACAGCAGGTCGAGAACGGCCTTCGGCCGGGCCAGCGATTCGCGCACGGTGTTCCTGGCCATCGTGATCGGCCGGCATTCGCATCCGGCGTTGACGCCGGCGACGTCGATGCCCGCACCGAGGCACAGCGCGACGGCGCGGGGAACGTGGAAACCCTGAGTGACGATCAGCGCCTTGGTCACCCCGTACGTGTGGACGGCCCGCGCACACGTGTCGTACGTGTCGAGCCCGTACCGGTCGCCGACGATCCGACTGCGGTCGATGCCGTTCGCGACGAGATATTCCGTCATCGCCGCGATCTCGTCGCCGGATTTGCCGTTGCCGTCGCCCGAGACGAGCACCGCCCGCGCCCGACCGTCCCGCACGAGTTGCACGGCGACGTCGAGGCGTCCGGCCAGGTACTCCCGGGGTTTGCCGTCCCGCACCTGCGCGCCGAGGACGATGACCACGGGCGCCTCGGGTGCGTCGTCGACGTCGTAGACATGGCCGGACGCCTCACGCGAGATCCATACCGTCGAGGCCGCGACGACGAGGACCGCGAGCGCGCCGAAGCCCGCGCCGAAGCCGACCAGTCGGCGGACGATTCGTCGTTCCCCCATGCGGCCATCAAACCACAGCGTCAGACGACGGCGGGCTCTTGCGGGGCGCGCCGCTCACGCAGTCCGGATACCAGGCACAGGCCCAGCCCGAACAGGATCCAGCAGGTCAGCACGAGCAGACCCGAACCGGCTCCGTGTCCGTCGAAGAACGCCGTCGAGCGCACCACGGTTCCCGCTGCTCCGGGCGGCAGGAGCTGACCGAAAGCGCCCCACCCCGAGGGCAGCCACGCACCGGTGGTCGCCAGTCCCGACAGCGGGTTGGCGAGGAACATCATCGTCACCGCTCCGAGCGCGAACCCTGCAATGCCCAGAACCGATTCGAGCCCGAGGACGGTCAGGGAAATGGCAGCGATCCCCAGCACCACGGCACCGGACGTCGCCCAGTAGTCACCGTCGACACTGCCGAGACCGAACTGCAGAATTGCCGAAAGGGCCAGTCCGGCGCTCACGGCGAAGAGAACCGCACCCGTCACCCTGCCCCTGACACTGTGCGGGAACAGCCGCACCAGCACGATCGCGGGGATCATGCCACCGAAGACCAGCGGAAGGGCCAAGCCTCCGAGGCCCGCGCCGGCGGGGTCGTCAGCCGTCAACGGAACGACGTCCTCGACCGGAACAGGCTGTCCTGCAATCGTGCTCATTCCCGCAGCGAGACCGTTCATCGTCTGCGCGATGGGCGCCCCGCCGGCGCCGGCCGACATAACCTTCATGCCCTCCGGGGTCGCGACGATTCCGCCGACCACCTCCCGGTGCTCGATCGCCGTCCGGACCGCCTCGGCGTCCGTGAATCGCTCGGTGACGAAGGCCCCCGGGTGGCCTGCGTCGAGTGCGGTGTCGATCCGGGTGACCGCCGCGTCGGGCCCGGCGACGCCCAGACGCAGGTCGTGCGGTCCGCTGTTGACGGCGGGCAGCGCGAACGCCAGCAGCATCACGGCGATCACGGCGGTGAGCCCCACCACGACGGCGATCATTTTCACAGGATCGGACGGGCCGTTGCTCGCCCGCTGGGCGGGCTCGATGCGCGGGTCGAGTGTCCCGGTATCCGCAGTGCTCATCGAACTCCCGTTTCACTAAGTGGAGGAAATTCCTCCAGTACTTGTGGAGAATATTCCTCCGGTTATGCTGGGTTGTCAAACGAGAGAGGTGCACCGATGCGAGCCGACGCGCTGGAACGCCGAAATTCCCTGATCAAGGCGGCCCGGGCGGTATTCGCCGACCGCGGGCACGACGCGCCGCTCGACGCCGTCGCCGCGTTGGCCGGGGTCGGGATCGCCACGCTGTACCGGAATTTTCCGAGCCGGGACGACCTCGCCCACGCAGTCGCGCAGACGACGCTCGGCGAAGTCCGCGACCTCGCGGTCCGGGCACTGGTCGAGTGCGGAGACGATCCCGAGGGGGCGTGGCGACGGTTCGTCGACGCGGTGGTCGAACTGCGGATGGGAGCCCTGGTCCCGGCGCTGGTCAACAGCCTCGACGAACTGCCTCCCGACGTCCGCGAAGCGCGGGAGCAGACGAAGGCGGCGGTCACCCGCCTCATTCGCCGGCTTCAGGAGCTGGGGCTGGTGCGCGAGGACGTGGTGCCGCTCGAGATCGTCATGGGAATTGCGATGCTGACCAGGCCGCACGTGCTGATGTTCGAGGACACGACGGCCAATCTGGTGCCGCGGCTGATCGCGGTGTTCCTCGCCGGGTTGCGCCCGGACGGGGTCTCGCTGCCGCCGGCGATCCTCCCGGAGACCGCTGTACTGTGACGGGAATGCAGTCAGGGGGGCCTCTGCCACAACCATGGAATCACCCGTGTCCGGGTGACGATCAGCCACCGCCGAACGGCTGGGACGTCGCGATCTCGGCCGCGGCGCTCGTCCTCGCCGTGGCGGTCGCGAGCATCTCGGCCGTGGCGGGCCTGTTCTGGCTGCTGTTCCTGGACTACTGCCCGCCCGAGACCTGCAGCGCGGAGAACGCGTGGATCGCGGTGTGCGTCGCACTCGCGGTCGCCGCGCTGGTCACCGCTGTGGGCTGCCTGGTCACGATCGCACGCATCTCGCGCCGCACCGCGGCGTGGCCGGTGGCGTGCGGCACGGTGGTCCTCTGCGTATGCGCGTGCGCGATCGGGTTCGCCGGGTACGTCTCCGCGACCGGAATCTGAGCGTCAGGCCACGTGATGGCGGTCGGTCCGGCTGATCGCGACAGCCGAGACGATCACGCCGACGACCACCCCGACGAGTGTGTCGAAAACACGGCTCACGGCGATCTCCGGCGCGACCGCCGACCCGAGGCCGGTGAGCAGCAGGGCCATGGGCGTGATGGCGACGGACGCGAACGCGTAGTTCTTGATGACGACCAGTTCGGTCAGGGTCTGCAGCACCACGATGACCACCACGGTCTGCCAGTACCCCATCGCGGCGGCGATCAGCCCCGCGGCGAGTACGGCGCCCGCCACGTTGCCGACGAGGCGCTGAATCCCCCGCTGGACGGTCTGGCTGAAGTTGAATCCCTGCATCGCTGCCATCGCGCCCATCGACGCCCACAGCGGATGTTCCAATCCCATTGCCACACAGATCCATCCGGCCAGCGCGGCGGCCGCGGCGATCCGGGTGGCGTTGACGATCCCCTCTCGTGACCGCAGTCCCCGAAGCCCCCCGGCGAGGAATCCCGCCGGCGTCGGCAGCGCGGCGATCTCCGCATCGAACGCCGGGAGATCACTGCTGCGCTTCACCTTACGAAGTTCGGACTCGTGATCGACCAGGGCACGCAGGGTGTCGTGGTCGCGTTCGTGCGCCCACCGATCGACCACCGTGTCCGCCTCGGCGAGCAGCGCGAACAGCTGGTGGGAGTGCCCGTCCCGGCCCCGGCCGCTGTTCACGATCACGTCTCGTGCGTTGTCGATCGCCTTGCGTGCGGCCGCGATCGCGGCGTCGTCGTGCGCACGTTCCAGTTCCGCGACGGCGGCGAGTGCTCGCGCCACCGCCAGCCGGGCGGGGCCGAGGGGCACGAACAGGCCGGGCGTCATGGCGGCGAGCCAACCCACGACGACGCCGACGGCCACGGCCACCACAGCCGGGACGAGGTCGGCGAGCGTGGTCGCGGACCCCACTGCGGCGGTGGCCGCGAAGATCAGGATGACAGGCCCGGGGCCGGCGATGCGGAACGCCGCCAGCAGCCACGCGGCGATCCCCGACGCCACAGCCATGACCGTGATCTGCACCCAGAGCGACAGTCCCGCGGCACCGAGGAGCGCTCCGCCGGCGACGAAGACGATCAATGCGAGACCGACGAGACCTGTCTTGCGGGCGAGCCGGGGGTACGGCTCGTATCGCCCGAACGCGGCGGTCAGCGCGCCGAGGGCCGCGAAGCCGGCGAGGTTGCCGTGGCCGAGCAGTCCGCCGATCACCAGCACCAGTGCCGTCGCCGCACCCACGCGCAGGGCGGGAGCGATGGTGGCGTCCGCGTTGCGGACCTCGAATGCACGGCGCCACGTCGACGGCGCCACGGAATGAGCCAGCGCCTCACGGGAGTGACGGAGCCGGCCGAGGTCGGGTGCGAATCTAGGGGAAGCCTGCATGAACTCAGCCTACCGTATATTTCACTAGTAAAATAGTTATGAATTAGTGTGAAGTCGGTCGCTACGATGGTTTTCATGAGTACTGCCCCACGTCCGGATGAGGACTTCACCGATCGCGTTCGACGCGAGTGGGCCGAGACCCATCCCGACGTGGACACGTCACCGATCGAAGTGATGGGCCGCATCACCCGGATCGGATCCCAGGCACTGCAGCAACTCGACCGCGCCCTGGACGCGAGCGGCGTCTCCCGCGCCGAGTTCGACGTCCTGTGCGTGCTCGCCCGGAGTGCCCGGCCGCTGCGCGCCAGCGAGGTCACCGCGGTGACGATGCTCAGCGGCGCGTCCACCACCAAGCACGTCGACCGCCTGACCCGGCTGGGACTCATGGAGCGACTGCCGTTCGAACGCGACGGGCGCGTGGTGCTGCTCCACCTGACCGAGGCCGGGCGCGAACTCGTCGACACCGAGTTCCCGCAGCGCGTCGAACGCGATCGGCAGTTCCTCGCCGGATTGGGCGAGGACGAATGCGCAGTGCTGGCCGGGCTGCTCCGGCGGATCGCCGCCAACGTCGAATCCGGGATCCGCGGATAACGGCCTTCGCGTCAGGGAATGATCTTCCGGGCCCGGAGGTCACGGAAGATGTCGAGGAACATCTGCTCGGTCTCGACGAAGCGGTGGAAACCCAGCCGGCGCGCCTTGGATCCGTCGGCGATGACGTCGTAGTCCCAGCCGAAGACGAAATCGCCGAACGCCCACGACGAGACGTCCGCGTACGGCGTGGGTTCCAACCCGTACTTCGCGACGAGGCTCTTCCACACCGGTTCCTTGTCGGCCATGACGACGTCCATCGACATCGGCAGCGGCGGTGCGACGTCCAATTCGAAGAAGTTCGCGATCTTCGGCAGCATCTCGTTCCAGCGGAACAGGTCGCCGTTGTTGATGTTGAACGCCTCGTTGGCGCATTCGGGGGTGGTCGCGGCCCAGACGGTCGCTTCCGCCAGCAGGCCGGCGTCGGTCATCTCGATCAGACTCGTGTACGCACCGGGCTTCCCCGGAAACCGCAGCGGCACTCCGAGTTCCTTCGACATCGTGGCGTAGACGGCTATCACCAGTGCGAGATTCATCGGATTGCCGAGCGCGAATCCACACACGACCGACGGGCGGATGGCGGACCACGTCCAGCGCTTGCCGCGCTGTCGGTCTTCGAGGAACTGCTGTTGATCCACGTTGAACTCGGGCGGCATGTGCGGCGGGTCGCTCTCGCGCGCCGGCGTCTTGAACGGTCCGAGGTGAGCTCCGTAGACCTTGTAACCCTGCATCAGGCTGATGTGCTCGAGCCCGGCAGCCACCGGTTCGAGTGCGTTCACCGTGTTGACGAGCATCGCGACGTTGGGGGCGACGAGCTCTGCCCACGACGGACGGTCCTGGTAGGCGGCATAGAAGACATGGGTCACGTCGCGCAGGTCACCCAGCTTCCCGGCGGCGTCGCGCTCGTCGAGTAGGTCCACCGCGATGTGCCGCACCCGGTCTGTGTCGGGTCCGCCTCGGCGGGACAGTCCGATGATGTCCCACTCCCCGGTCGCCTCGAGGTGCTCGATCAGATTGCCGCCGATCACCCCGCGCGCACCGACGACCACTGCCACTCTGCGCTTCGTCATCACTCGACTCCTATCGGTATATCGCGAAGTTGCGATATACCGAGTGAAGCACACATATCGAAAAATCGCGATATGACGGTACGGTGGTCAGTGTGAGTGACATTCCGGACACGACCGACCTGGCCCTGGTCTTCAAAGCGCTGTCGAATCCGACCCGCGTGCGGATCCTGCAGTGGCTGAAGGACCCGGACAGCTTTCCCCCGCAACTCGAACCCGCCGACGAGGTCGGCGTGTGTCTGAAGCACATTCAGGCGAGGGCCGAGGTGTCGCAGTCGACGGCCTCGCAGTACATGGCCGCGCTACAAGGCGCCGGACTGGTCACGAGTCATCGGATCGGCCAGTGGACCCACTACCGCCGCGACGAGGAGCAGATCGCCCGGCTCGCCGAGCACATCCGCACCGAACTCTGAACGGATCAGGGCATCTCGACGGTCTCGGCGCGCGCGATCTCGTCGAGTGCCCGGCGGACGTAATCGTCGGCGGGCACCTCCGCCGCACTCAGGAGATCGGCGATCACCAGGATCGCGGCCTCCACGGCACGCTCGGGCCTGCGCGGGTTCTCCTCGACCTCCGCCACACCGAGCGCGCCGGTCAGCACGGTGACCAGCGAGTCGACGTCGACGGCCGGAAACCACAGGGCCGATGCCCGCACGCATCGGGTGAGCACGTCTTGAACGTCCTCGCCCGTCAGACCGTCCGGGTGCAGCGTCTCGAGGAGTTCGCGGATCACTCCCGCCAGCACCGCACCGACCTGCTCCGCCGGCAGCGCCGCCAGGTTCTCCGTCGCCTCGGTCAGCGCCGGCGCATCCGACGCACGGGCCGCGACGAGGGCAGCGTCCAGGGCGTCGGCGATGTCACGTGCAACAGCAGGCCAGTGAGTGGGCCACATCCGGGCAATCCTCTTCTCGTATCGGTCGAACCGGAGACCACTGTCCCACGGAGCACCGACAGTCAGCACAGCCGCTCGATCAACCGCAGCGCGTCGAACGGGGCGTACCCCTTCATGTCGTTGTCGAAGAAGGCGAAGCAGTCGAGCCCCTGCCCGAGCCGGCGTTCGATCGTGCGCGCCCACCCGTCGAGGGCCTCGTCGGTGTAACCGCTGGCATACAACTCCTTGTCGCCGTGCAGTCGCAGATAGACGAAATCGCTCGTCGCCGCGTCCACGTACGGGTACCGGCCCGCGGTGTCCGCGAGGACGAACGCCACGTCGTGCGCGCGGAGCAATTCCGTCGCCTCGTCCGTGTCGAAGCTGGGGTGACGAACCTCGAGCGCATGACGCACCGGCCGATCGGCGTCCGTGTCCGTCCACGCCCTGTCGTCGGTGAGCTTGTCGTCGTGCCGCGACGCGAGCGCCGCGGCCTCGGTGGTGGTGCGCGGTAATTGGTCGAAGAAGGCTGCGAGACTCGTCGCATCGAACGCGAGTGTCGGGGGCAGTTGCCACAGCAGCGGTCCGAGTTTGGGACCCAGCGCGAGCACCCCGGATGCGAAGAAGTTGGCGAGTGCCGTCTCTGCGCCGACCAGCCTCTTCATGTGGGTGATGTAGCGCCCGCCTTTGACGGCGAACACGAAACTCTCCGGCGTCTCGGCGCGCCATTTCGCGTAGCTGGTGGGGCGTTGCAACGAGTAGAACGAACCGTTGATCTCGATCGACGTCAATCGTCCCGCGGCGTAGGCCAACTCCTTGCGATGCGCCAGGCCGTCCGGGTAGAAGTCGCTCCGCCACCCCGGATACGTCCAGCCGGAGATGCCGACTCGGGCCTGCGCCATCCTCCGACCCTAGCGCCGGAACCTATTGCATGTGGCCCGTCCCGGGAGAACCATGAGAGGACACCACAATCGAGGAGGCACCGATGCCGAGATACCTCTGGCAGGTCACGTACTCACCCGACGGCGCGAAAGGGCTGCTCTCAGAAGGTGGCACCGCACGACGCGACGCGATCACACAGATGGTCGAAAGCGTCGGCGGCACAGTCGAATCCTGCTACTTCGCACTGGGTGGCCGGGATCTGTTCGTGATCGGCGACGTGCCCGACGACGTCGCGGCCGCCGCACTCGGCATCCGCACCGCGGCCTCCGGCGCCGCGAGGTCCGAATCGGTGGTACTGCTGACCCCGGAACAGGTCGACGACGCGGTCCGCCGGGAGGCCGAGTACCGGGCGCCCGGCAGCTGACCATCCGTACTCGCCCGCGGTAGCGAATATCGTTCTGCAGGATGATGTGCGGCGGCGGAATCGACCGATAGCGTCGAGCCATGTCTACCGACCAGGCCGGCTCGACGTCGGTGAATCCGTTTGTCACCGAGTCCGCTCGCCGTGCCCTGTTCGCGCTGAGGGCATTTCCGACCGGCCTCGTCGCGTTCGGCGCCGCGGCATCCGGACGGCATCGCCGGGCCGCGCGGTGGCAGCTCGATGCCGCCGAACCGGGCACGTCCGACATCCATTCGCCGTCGTGGTGGCGGATTTTCACACACTCGGCGCTGTCATTGTCGATCGGGGCGGTGGCCTGGTTCGTCGCCTTTCTCAGCCTGGTCGCCGCGTTCCGGGGAGTGTTCTACGGGCTGATCACCGACGATTCCTACAGGTACAGCTGGGGTGGTCCGACGCTCGCCGGCGCCTGGCTGGTGCATCTCGTCCTCGGTCTGCTGCTCGTGCCGGTCGCCCTGTGCATCCTGAGGGTTATCGGTTCCCTGCTGGTCGGACTCGCGCAGCGCCTTCTCGGCGACGGCGGTCCGGCATGGGCGGTTCCCGTCTCGCTGGTGCTCGCCGCCGCGGGCGCGCTGTTGTTCCGATCCTGGCTTCATCAGATCTGAGATACCGGAATGAATGCCCACGAGGGAAGGTTGCACGCCACATGACGGAGACCACAACAGAAACCCCGCAGCTCGGACAGTTCGGCGTCTGGCGTCACGCCGGCGGATTGGCACCCGAGGTGGGTGCGGCGATCGAATCGGCAGGTTACGGCGCGATCTGGATCGGCGGCTCCCCGCCGGCCGACCTCGAGGTCGCCGAACGGTTGCTCGACGCGACATCGACGATCACCGTCGCGACCGGCATCGTCAACATCTGGACCGCGCCCGCCGAGGACATCGCGACCTCGTTCCACCGGCTCGAGGACCGCCATCCGGGGCGCTTCCTCCTCGGCATCGGCGTCGGCCATCCCGAGCAGCCCGGACTGAACTACAGCAAGCCGTACGCCGCACTCGTCGAGTATCTCGACGTCCTCGATGCTGCCGGTGTCCCGGCCGGACGACGGGTTCTCGCGGCGCTCGGACCGAAGGTTCTCGAACTGTCCGCGGCCCGTGCCGCCGGCGCGCACCCGTACCTGACCACTCCGCAGCACACGAAGGAAGCCCGAGAGCTGCTCGGGCAGGGTCCGGTGATCGCACCGGAACAGAAGGTCGTGCTGGACACCGACGCGGAGCGGGCACGCCCGATCGGACGTGCGGCCGTCGAGAATCCGTACCTGCACCTGCGCAATTACGTCAACAACCTGAAGCGGCTCGGGTACACCGACGAGCAGATCGAGAACGGCGGCAGCGACGACCTGATCGACGCGCTCGCGGCCCACGGCGACGCGCAGTACGTCGCAGGCCGCCTCCGGGAACATCTGGACGCAGGCGCCGATCACGTCGCCATCCAGGTGCTCCCCGCCGGCGACGATCCGGTGCCTGCCCTGCGGGAACTCGCAGGCGCGCTGGGACTCTGAGCTCCGCTAACGAAATGGTGTGATGACGGGTACCGCATACTGAAAGGGGTTCGCCGAGACGGTCGGGGTATGGTCCCCTTCTGAACGGCAGGCAGGACTGAACGCAAGGTAGGAACTGTGCAAGAGCCAACGGCACGTCCGGTCGGCCCGTACGCGTCGGGTCCGCCACCTGCAGCCCTGACCGTGCATACCGCGAGCCTCGATCATTTCCGCGCCGCCGAACTGTGGCGGGCACTGGTCATCGGCGTGGTCGTCGTCGCCTACACCCTGTTGGCACTGGTCACCTGGCCGTTCCGACGTCGTGGCCGCACCCTTGCGGACGCGGCGTCGGAGGGCCTGGTCAACGGTTTCGAGGTGCTGGGCCCGACGTTCGTGAAGGTTGGGCAGCTGATGGCGTCGTCCTCCGGCGTGTTCCCCGCGCCGCTGGCCAACGCCTGCCTGCGTTGTCTCGACGACGTTCCGCCGGTGCCCGCACACGACGCCCGCCGGGTGATCGAAGCCGACTTGGGACATCCCGTCGACGCACTGTTCGCGTCGTTCGACGACGTCCCCCTCGCCGCCGCGTCCGTCGCGCAGGTGCACGGCTGTGTACTCCCCGACGGCCGGGAAGCCGTCATCAAGGTTCAACGCCCCGACATCTTCCGCCGCATGGTGGTGGACCTGCGCACCGCGTACTGGGGTGCGCGCATCCTCGAGAAACTGTTCGAGTTCTTCCGCATCGCCAACGCCACCGCCATCATCCGCGACCTCCACGCGGCCACGATGACCGAACTCAACAGCGCGGTGGAGGCCGACCGGCAGGCCCGGTTCAGGACGAATATCGGGGCGTTCGGCGACAACGAGGGCGTCACCACACCCGAGGTGTATTGGGATTACTGCGGTCCGCACGTCATCTGCATGGAACGCATGTACGGCCTGCCCCTCGACCGGTTCCCCGATCTCGTCCACATGGACACCCGGATGCTGATCCGGCGCGGCGTCAAGGTGTGGATCGAGTCCGTCATCCTCCACGGCCCGTTCCACGGCGACGTGCATGCCGGCAACCTGTGGGTCCTCGACGACGGCCGCATCGCGATGCTCGATTTCGGCATCGTCGGTGAGCTGCCCGAGTCGTGGCGGCAGATCCTGCGCGACATGTTCTACGCGACCCTCATCGACGGCGACTTCTCCCGCATGGCCCGCGGCATCCGCAACCTCGGCTACGCGCAGGACAATGACGCCACCGACGACGAGATCGGACTCCAGGTGGCCGCCGCCCTCGCGCCCCTCCTGGGCCGGGACCTCGGCGAACTGCGGCTCAGCGAACTCATCATGGCGCTGATCGGCATCGGCAAGAGGTGGGGCGTCGCCAGCCCCGAGGAACTCGTTCTGTTCGGCAAGCAACTCGGCTACTTCGAGCGGTACGCCACCGAACTCGCACCCGGCTGGGTGATCGGGCACGACCTGTTCCTGTTCCGCAACGTCTTCCCCGACGCCGTCGCCGCGAAGGCCCGCGAACTCGGGGTGGAACTACCGGACGAGTGACGCCCGGCGCGTCACCCGACCACACCCACCGACTTCGCGGCGCGCAGCCAGTCGGGGAACTCGCTGAGCAGCCGGCGATACAGTTCGGCGTCGTCGATCGTGTCGATGTCGTCGACCGCGAAAAACCCTGCGTTGTCGATGGTCCGCCCGTCGAGGGTGTCGAGTTTCTCGAGCAGCCCGTAGTCGGCGCGGCCGATTCCCACGAACTGCCAGAACGCGGGCAGACCGGAGGCTCGGCGCATGAGTTCGCTGATCTTGCCGCGCTGCTGAAATCCGCCGTCGGTGAAGAACAGCACCAGGGTGGGAGTTCCACCGCGCGGCGGAAGATTCGAGATGATGTCGGTCATGATCGGCAGTTCGTCGTTGTATCCGCCGATTGCGCTGTAATCGATTCCGCCGTGGACACCCCCGAGATGGAGGAACGTTTCGCACCAGGTGTCGACCTCGTGCACGGCGATGTCCGGCAGGCGGGCGAAGTGCTTGGCGTACAGATACGGTTCGAGGCGACCGTCGTCGTCGATCTGCGTGGCCACCGGCACCATCCGCTCGACCACCCGGTTGATCGCCCGGGTCGAGTATTGACGTCGCATGCTGCCCGTCTTGTCGATCACCAGAACGACGCGGGCACGTACCTCACCTGCACCCCTGTGCAGCAGCACCTTTGCAACTTCACGCTTGCGCATGTCGAGCTTCTGCCGCTTCTCGAACGACAGACCCAGCTCGTCCGGCACGGTCCGCACGGCAACATCGTCGGCGGGCACTGATTCCGACACATCCACACCGTGTTCGGTGACGAGGACGGCGAGTCCGCCGTCCCATCCTGCCGACACGTTCCGCACCTTCCACCCGGCACCGCGCCGATACACCTCGACGAGCACCGCAGCGCGCTCGGTACTCAACCCGGCGGCGTCCGCTCCCAGCGACGCCCCGGAGTGCTGATCGATCACAACGCCCAGCCCGACGCGATCGGCGAGACTGCCGGGCACCGAGTCGTCGAGCGCGACGGCGATGCTGAGCTTGTGAATGTCGGCGGGCACCGCCGCGAGATCGATGTCGACGCCGTCGGCCGCGACCAAGTGCACGGCTCCCTCCGGCGAGCGGGGGTTGTTGAAGAAGACGAAGTCGTCGTCGGACCGCACCCGTCCGTCCGCTCCGAGCTGGAAGACCATCAGGTCGACCTCGCCCCGGCGGGCGCCGGCGACCCCGATGCTCGTCCGCGAGCGGGCGATCTCGACGTTCTCTCCGCGAGCAAGACTTGTCACTGTGCGCTCACTTTCCGTGCCCGGTCAGAGAATCCAGCACCGAGGCGCGGTGCAGGGGGTGATCGGGCAGCCGGTCGGGGGTGAGGATCCAGTCGTTGCCCGTCCACGGGTCGGAGACGGTGAGGATGCCCGACGTCGGGATCTGCCGGGCGATGCGTTCGAGCACCGCGACTCCCGCATCCGACTCGGAGCCGGCGCTGTCGCCGACGATGATCAGCGACGTTCCGACCGCGGGGCCGTGATCGGCGAGGTGCACGATGCGTGCGGCGTCCTCGGTGCCGTATCCGTGGGGGAAGTCGCCCAGGATCACCAGCCGCGGCTCGGGCATGCTGTCTCGGATTCCGCTGCGGGCCGCCATTTCTGCGAGGTCGACACTCTCGGACAGCGCGGTGAGCCGGGCGGTGACGTCGGAGGCCGACGTCACCACGGGCGAATCCAGCACGGCACCGAGAGGTTCGGTGAGCGTGCGCAGGGAGCCGCTGAGGTCGACGACGGCCAACCGCGGCGCCATTCCCGGCGACGCCACCAGCATGCGTACCGCCAGCGCCGCGACGACCGGTGCGGCCTCCGCCGGGTCGCCGACGATCCACAGCGGACGCCCGGGCGGGTAGTGGACGCAGAACGGCACCCGCAGCTCACCGAGGTCGGGGGCGGACAACTCACCGAGCCGCAGTCCGTCCGCCGCTGCATCAATCGGAACCGGGTTCGTCCAGGCTGCGGATTCGAACGTGGCCAGCGACCGCGGCAGCAGGGGGTCGATGGCGCGCAGCTCATCGGCCAATTGTGTGGTCTCACCGTCGAATTTGCGCTGCGCCTCGGCGACGAGGGCATCGCTACGCTGCTGCGCGGCGGCCTGCGACTGCACGACCGCCGGACTGTTGCGTGTGGACGGGTCGGCCACCGACGCGGACAGTTCGTCGTCGAGCCGCGCCTGCGCATAATCGCGCGAGGACCGGAACGACGCCGCGGACCGGGCCGCGTCCTCGAAGATCATCCAGGCTCGCTCGAACGAGTGCGCCGGGTCGAGCGGGATGCCTGCGGGCCCGGGCACCGCCGGAATCTCTGCGGCGACAGCGGGTGCCGGCTCGTCCACCTCGACGCCGTGCCGGGTGATCAGTTCGGCGAGACCGCCGTCGTATCCCTGGCCGACGGCGCGCACCTTCCATGCGGTGCCGCGGCGGTAGATCTCGAGGCAGATCGCGGCCACCTCGGAACCGACCAGGGGAACGTCGAAAACGACGAGCGGATGGCCGTTCTCAGCGGCGAGAGTGGCGGAGAGGCCCTGCCGGCACAGCGTCCCCGGACCATCCACGCTGACTACGCACAGCACGGCAGCCGCGGCGGGGTCCACCTCGTCCAGTCGCAGCCCGATCGTGCCATCCGCGTCGAGTTCCACCCCGGCGGCGCGGCGCTGGTTGTAGAACACGAAATGGTCGGACGACAGCGTGCGCAGATCGCCGTCCACGATCAGCGCGGACACGTCGACCGACGTCGCATCGACCGCGCGGAAACGCAGCACACGCGACGGCAGCGGGGAGTTCTGCCCCGCGACGAGGTGGACCGTCACCGCCGCTCCTAGACGCCGAGGAAGCGGCCGAGTTGAGGCGCGGCCTCACCGGCGTGCTTGGCCTGGATGCCCTCACCGATGGCCTGCAGCTTCCATTCGCCGCCCACCCGGTACACCTTCGCCATCACCATTCCAGTGAACGGCATCCCGCCCTGCAGGGTGAACCGGGCGAGTTCGGCGTTCGACGTGGTGTCCACCAGGCGGCAGAACGCGTTCTTCACCTGCTCGAACGTGTGCCCGCGGTAGGACGTCACGATGAACACGATCGTCGAGACGTGCGGCGGAATGCGGGTGAGATCCACGAGGATCACCTCGTCGTCGCCCGCGCCCTCACCGGTGAGGTTGTCGCCCTGGTGCCGGATCGACCCGTCCTTCGACGTCAACTGCCCGTAGTAGGCGACGTCGACCATGTTGTTGTCCGCGAACAGGACCGCCGACGCGTCGAGGTCGACGTTCGAGGAACGGTTTCCGAACATGCCGCGCTTCTCGATCGGATCCCAGCCGAGTCCCATCTGGATGTACGTGAGCGCGACGCCACCGTCCTTACGGAGCGTGACCTTCTGGCCCTTGGTGAGGCTGACCGGGCGCGACTTGGTGAGACTGACCTCGGCCGGAGCAGCCGGTGCGGCGGGGACAGGCGGTGCGGGCGGTGCGGCCGGCGGGACCGGTGCAGCCGACGGCGGATAGGCCGGTGCCGCTGCGGGCGGCTGCTGGATGGGGGCCGGGGCGGGTGCGGGCGCGTCGTCGACGGACACACCGTGATCGGTGACGAGCGCGGCGAATCCGCCGGCATAACCCTGCCCGACGGCCCGGACCTTCCACGCGCCCTGGCGTCGGTACAGCTCGAGCGCGATGACGATCGACTCGGAGTTCAGACCCTCGATCTTGTACTCGTACAGGAAGTTTCCGGATCCGTCGGCGACCCGTGCCGTCGGCGGCGCGGAGCGGCCGAAGTTGCTGGTGGCGTCGTCGAGGGTGATGACCGCGCGCACCTGGGCGATGTCGGCGGGCACCGCGCCGAGCGAGACCTTCAGCGACGCCGCCTGCCCGGTCGCTCCGGGGACGAGTTGCACCCCGGGACCGGTCGGCTGGTTGAAGAAGACGAAGTCGGCGTCCGAGCGGACCTTCCCCGAGTCGGTGACGAGCAACGCGGACAGGTCGGCGGCGGCCGTGAGTTCGAGGGAGACGATGACGTCGTCGACGCTCAGCGGGCCGTTCTGACCCTTGGCTAGCGGAGTGGACACTGCGGTGGTTCCTTCACTGTGGGAGCGTCGGGTTTGTCCCGTTTGGTCTGTTTGCCTACAACCTACAAAAGAGCGCCGGCCGCCGTCGTCCCCGCACCCCGCGCGACCCGGTCCGTGAACCAGCGCAGGATCTCCTCACCGGCGGCGATCCCGCTGCTTCCGGTGACCGACAGCGTCGGATGCTGCCAGTCGAGCGTTTCGAGTTCGCCGTGCCGGGGCCGGATGGCGGCGTCGGCGGCACTGAGCATGTTGGCGTCGAGCGCCCCGTCCCCCGCCGCCAGTACTGCCGCTTCCGGCGCGAGCACGCCGTCGTCGACGAGCCGCGAACGGACCTCCGCGACCGCTCGGCTCTTGCACACCGCGTCGGGCATCGTGTAGATCTTGCGTCCCTGCCGGGACGCTCCCCATCCGCGGTCCACACACCAGTCGTTCCACTCCGCGACGAAGTCCGCCGGCATCGCGTCGAGATCCACGACCAGGTAGGAGAACAGGTCGTCGGCCACCCGGGACGAGCGGACCCAGCTGTCGTCGACGCGGCGACTCAACTCGGCGCCGACCTCCACCAGCGACGCCCCGCCGTCGGCCATCGCGACGTCGACGCCCGACCGCCACGCCCTGTCGGGCACACCGTCGACGAGGATGTTCCCGCCGTTGGTGGTGATCGCATACCGCCACGGCGCCCCCGGCAGGTCGATGCGCTGGAACTGCGCGACGGTGCGCGTGGTGGTGGGCACGACCACGGCCGCCGCGGTGAGCTCCCGCAGCATGGCCTCGGCCGCCGACGTGACGTAGGACAGGGGTTTGCCGTCGTACACCTCGACGCACAGTAGATCCTCGTCGCCGGGCCGCCCGGCCACGTCGCTCTCGGTGACGGCGAGTTCCATGGCCCCGCGGGAGTAGATCATGGTCCGGTCGAGGTCGGTCGCGATCAACGCGGTCATGTCACATCCTTGATCAGGCCCATGCACGAATACGCCAGGCCGGGAATCTCTTCGACGGGGACCGAACGTGCGGCGGCGAGCAGCCGGATGTGCGCGTGCTCGGGGGCGTCCAGGTCGCGGACGAGCACCCGCCACGGCACGCGCCGCAGCAACACGCGGGTGGTCTCGCCGACGCCCGGCTTCACGAAGTTCACGCTCCGGATGCCGTACTGCTCCCGGACCGCTTCGACGGACGTCCAGCCCTCCCACGTCGGGGTCCGGTCCGACCGCAGCAGGACCTCGACGTCGCCGGGAACGTGCCCGCGCACGTCGCCGAAGGACGCGCTGACGGAATCGAGGAGGTGATTCGACACGTCCTCGCCCGCCAGGTGCGCGTAGAACTTGGCGCCGTGGAAGTCGCCGGGCCCGATCAGCGTGTCGTTGAGGACGGTCCGCGACACCAGACCCGACACGGTCGAGTTCAGGCACGCGGACGCGATCAGGAAGTCGTCGCGGGTGCCGAACGTGCGGACGCAGTGCCCGGGATCCGCGAGGACGGCGAGGTCGCCGTCGAACTCCGCGCCGCCGGCCGTCCGGTAGTCGGCCAGTGCCTGCGACAACTCGCGGGCGATGGCGCCCTTGCCTGTCCAGCCGTCGACGAAGACCACGTTCGCCGGGTCGTGGTGACGGGCGAGGTAGTCGAGCGCGACCGCGTCGATCCCCCGGTCCCGGACGATCGAGACGGCGTAGTGCGGCAGCGTCAACCCGTGGACCTCACGCGCCCAGCGGCGCATGAGCACACCCACCGGTGTCCCCGCCCGGGCCAGGGAGACGAGGGTGACGTCGCTGCCCCGCTCGGCGAGCACGAGGTCGGTCACCGTTCCGACCGCGCGTGCCAACCGAATGGCACTGTCCTGCAGCACCTTCTCGAACAGCTCGCGGTACTCCGCGTCGGGCTGGTACTCGACGGGCAGGGTCTCCGCGTAGTGGGCGTCGCCCGACTGGATGCGGCGCTCCCGCTCGGCGACATCCGCTTCGAGGTCGACGTGCGACAGGTCCTTCAGCAGCCATGTCACCTCGTCGGCGGCGTACGAACCGAACGCCGGGCCGGTCAGCGGCGCCGTCACGACGTCGCTCCCACACGGGCGGCCCGCAGCGCCCGCGGGTCGGCTCCGGACACCACGCCCAGAACCACGTCCGTTCCCGACGCCGTGAGGACGTCGAGGAGACCACCGGATGCTGTGAGCCGGTCGGTGTCGGCGGGCGAGTCGATCACCGCAACCACGACAGCGTCCTCGTCCGGCCACTGCGCGTTGTACACGAAACGCGGTTGCTCCTCCCCCGCCTCGGGAGCCGTGAAGCGGAATCCGCGGCGCAGCGGGTACCCGGACTCGTCGAGGACGTACGCGGGTGAACGCGTCGTCGTCTGGAACCGCACCCGGAATCCGGCCGCGGACAACGCGTCCGCGATGCGCAGCGGCAGATACATCAGCTCTTCGTGGCCGACGACGATCACCGGGCGCTGCGGGTCGAGCCGATCGCCGAGCGCCGCGGCCGCGGACGCGACGGCCTCGTCGAAGTGCTCTGCGTCGTCCCGCAGGAATCCGTGCCGCCCGCCCTCCGGAACCGCTGCGGGCCAGATCATGTCGACCCGCTCGACGGTTCCGCTCCGCTCGCAGACCGGGTTGAGAACCGGGTCCGGAAGGGCGGCGACGCGATCGATCAGCCCGTCCGGAAGCTCGGTGCGCCCCAGCGCCAGGCTCACACTGTCGATCTGCACACCCAATTCCGTCGCGGCGGCGTCGACGGCGTCGCGGTGGGACTGCTCACGCATGTCGACGAGGGACGCCACGACGTACCGGCTGCGGGGGTTCTGCCGGTGCAGCGCGCGGATCGCGTCGACCGCGGTGGCGCCGGTGGAGATCTCGTCGTCCACCAGGACGAGAGGGCGATCGCCCGTGAACAACCCGACGGACGTCGGCTGCAGCTGATGGCTGGTCGCGTGCGAGTGACCCTCCTCGAACCCGGCGGACGTCCCGATCTCGGGGACGTCCCTGCGGGTCGAGTGCAGGTAACACCGGGCACGCAACCGGGTCGCGACGCAATGGCCCAGACCCGTTGCGGTCTCCGCGAATCCGAGCACGACGGGATCTGCGTCCGGTCCGAGAACCCCGGCGACCAGATCACCGAGTCGGTCGCCGGCCGCGATCACGGCACCCGGGTCGGCGGGCACGTGCTTGCCGAGGACCGTCGAGACGAGCAGATGCGCACGTCGCGGGTTGCGCCGCAGGCCGGGTTCGACGAGTTCGGGGACGGTCACCCCCGAGCCCGAATCCACGTGGGCGAGCGTCAACCCGAGATGTTCCGTGGCCCACGGCACCGCGCGCACGGCGGCGGGTGAGCTCATCGGACGGCCAGTGCGGTCAGCAGATCCACGAACGTGATTCCCTCGTTTGTCACGCCGAACACCTTCGCCCGGACGAGTGTCTTCTCGGCCCAGCTGCGGTGCGGGCGCATTTCGTTCATCTTGTTGCGATATCCCGACGCCTGGACGCCGCCTGCATTCTCGGCGCCGAGAATGTCGACGGCGTCGTGGTACTCCTCGTGCGTGACCGCGGACAGGGCATGCACCGCCGCGACGTGGGTCGGGTGGATGACCGTCTTACCCTGGATGCCGTTGGCGCGGTCGAGGGCGATCTCCCGGAGCAGACCGTCCAGATCCCGGCTGACCAACTGCTGACGGAAACGCACCTCGTTGTGCTCCTCGAACGGCGTGGCGCGCAGGGTGGGCCGGAACATCCGCTCGTGATCGGCGAAGTACTCCCACACCGGACCGGTGATGACGTGCCCCGAATCGTCGGCGCGCCCCAGAAAGTTGACGATGCCGGCGATCGCGTCCGCCACCACCCGCACGTCGTAGATCGTCAGGTCGCGGTCGCGGCGGATGCCGAACGTGGCACACATGTCGGTGGCGCCGATGCGCACGGCGAGGATCCGCTCGCGGTGTTCGACGAGCAGTGCGCCGATCTTCGCGAGTTCGTCGTCCCGGGTCTCCCGGTGCACCAGCATCGGCGACTCGAGCACGGGCATCGCGTACAGGTGCTTGCCGAGTCGTTCCGACGCCGCAGCCAGCTCGTCGAGGAACTCGCGTCCCGTCGCGCTGCCGAACTTCGGAATCACGAACCCGGACA
This sequence comes from Rhodococcus sp. NPDC056960, assembly GCF_042674125.1. Classification (NCBI taxonomy): domain Bacteria; kingdom Bacillati; phylum Actinomycetota; class Actinomycetes; order Mycobacteriales; family Nocardiaceae; genus Rhodococcus; species Rhodococcus sp. NPDC056960. The sequence continues at coordinate 252,734 of NZ_JBHURF010000007.1, forward strand.
ACACGTCGACGCCGGTGGTCAGCAGGTCGGCGATCCGCCGAAGGTCCCCGGCGGCCCGCACCCGCACGAACAGCTGCATCCGCGCGCCGCCGTGGATCGCGAGCCGGTCCAGTGCGTCGACGGCGTTGAGCAGCGCCGCTTCCACCTGGTCGTCGGCCACCGCGTCTTCGAGGTCCAGGACCATCGAACAGACACCGTCACCCGACCGCCGAAGGATCGTCTCCGCGAGGTCCGGCCTCGTCGCCGGCACGTACAGCGTCGCGCCCAGCGCGACGGCCAGCACCGCACGATCCTCGTCCGGCCCGAGCGCCTGCGGCGCGTGCAGGAACAGCCGCCCGTGCGTCTCGGGATCGAGGTGGTGAAAATGCCGCACGTGCCGGACACCCGTCGATACATCTGGCGGCACCGCCGTCGTCACGACCTCATCGCTGATGCTCATCGTCCCCCCGTGTCATCGCTGTCCTGTGTGTCCTCTCATCTTCTGAACCACCTCGGCAATGAACGCCGACACGGCATCGAGCTGGGTGACGTACGCCCAGTAGTCGGGATGCCTGCCGGTCAGTGTCCCTGCAATTCGGTCGATCCGCTCGAGCTGCGCGTCGAGCACCGACCCCCATTCCCGCACGAGCCCGCGATTGACAGCCAACATCTGGGCGTCGCGGAGGCGAAATCTGATCTCGTTTTCCTTCGCCCGCGGGTTTTCGCGGACCTCCCGCAGCAACAGCAGGCGGTCGGTGACGCCGTCCACTTTCGCTTCGGCGTCGACCAGGTGGGTCCGCGCCGCGGCGGTCAGATCGAGCGCACCCTCCGGGTTTCCCGCGGTCAGCGCGTTTCGAGCCTGTGTGAGATCGGTCTCCGCCTGCCCGATGTGCCTGCGGCTCTCGCGGTCGTTGTGAACGAGGTCGGCCGAACTGGCCGCATTGAACTCGCGCAGCAGCGCCGAGTACGCGGGCGCGAGCCGTTCGGTTCGCGTCTGCACCGCGGCGATCCTCGTCGTCACCGACGACACCGCGTGCGCCGCGTCCCGCTCCTTGGACGGCGCGGCGGCCAGCGCCTTCTCGAGCGCCGCCGACTCCTCCCGGACCCGCGCCGCCGCGTCGCGGACCGGGTTGGCACCCCGGGCGCCCTGCAGCGCCACGACCGCGGCGTCGAGTGCCGCGCCCCGCTCCCGCATCGACGGGTACCCCGCGTACGCGGCCCCCTCGGTCTGCGCGCGCTGCTGCGCGGCGGCGGCGACCTGCAGGGCCTGCTGGGCGAGTTGCGGAACCGCCGCCAGCATCGCGGTCGACTCCTCGAGATGCCCGCGGTGTGTGCGATAGAACTCGTCGAGCGTCTGCGTCGCGGCCACCAGCTGCCGCGTCACCTGCTCGAAGGCGGCGGTCGCCGCCGGCGAGGGGTCGTTGCCGAACTGGTCTTCGGCCGCCAGATACGACGTCGCGGCCTGGTAGCAGCCGTCGCGCACCGGTTCCCATGCCCGCCGGATTCCGCGTTCGGGGGTGAGCTGCCCGGACGCGTCGACGGCCGCGGCGGCAATGCTCTGCCGGTTGTCCATGTCGAGAAACGCTGCGACCATCGTGTCGTGGGCGCGGCGAGCCGAGTCGTCACCCCGGGCTCTTCCTCGGAAGCGTCCCGCCCATCCGCTCGTCACGTTCTGAATCGTACTGGTCGGGGCGACAACACCGGCGGGTCCGGAATCGCCTGTGCACAAACCTGTGGACAGTGCGCGGGATGGGACAAGTCGGACAAATTCATTATCGTGGTGTTGCACGACGAACCCGGAGCTTCGACAGCAGTCGAGGGTCCACCCACCTCCTCTCGAAAGGACCCCTGAATGGGCGTCAGCTTGACCAAGGGCGGCAATGTTTCTCTCACGAAGGAGGCGCCGAACCTGACCGCGGTGGCGGTCGGACTCGGATGGGATGCCCGCTCGACCACCGGCACCGACTTCGACCTCGACGCCAGCGCCATCGGTGCGGGTGCCGACAAGAAGGTCGTGTCGGATCAGCACTTCGTGTTCTTCAACAACCTGCGGTCCCCGGACGGCTCGATCGAGCACATCGGTGACAACACCACCGGTGAGGGCGAGGGCGACGACGAGGTGATCAACGTCAACCTGGCCGCGGTCCCCGCGAACATCGAGAGCATCCTGTTCCCCGTCTCCATCTACGATGCGGAGACGCGGTCGCAGTCGTTCGGTCAGGTGCGCAACGCCTACATCCGCGTCGTCGACCAGGCCAACGGCAACGAGCTCGCCCGCTACGACCTGTCCGAGGACGCGTCGACCGAGACCGCTATGGTTTTCGGCGAGCTGTACCGCCACGGCGCGGAGTGGAAGTTCCGGGCCATCGGCCAGGGCTACGCGTCCGGGCTGGCCGGTATCGCCCGCGACTACGGCGTCAACGTCTGACAGTCGTTTCGATCTTCAGCCGGGGGAGGGTTTCACGGCCCAGACGTGAAACCCTCCCCCGGTGTTCGTCCCCTGCAGTAACCACCCTGCATGCCCACTAGAGAAAGGCCACGCTTCGTGGTTCTGCGCATATTCGGTCTCTCCTTCGCGGTCACGATCGTCTCGCTGATCGTCGCCGCGATCTACGGAGGCCCCCAGGCCGTCCTCCTCGTGCTGATCCTCTCGATCCTCGAGATCTCACTGTCCTTCGACAACGCCGTCATCAACGCCACCGTCCTGCGCCGCATGAGCGACTTCTGGCAGAAGATCTTCCTCACCGTCGGCATCGTCATCGCCGTGTTCGGCATGCGCCTGGTCTTCCCCCTCGTCATCGTGTGGCTCGCCTCCGGCCTCGGCCCCGTCGCCGCCCTCGACCTGGCCCTCAACCCGCCCGCCGACGGCGCCGCGTACTTCCCCGACGGCAGCGCCAGCTACGAAACCCTGCTCACCGACGCACACCCGCAGATCGCGGCGTTCGGCGGCATGTTCCTGCTGATGCTGTTCCTCGGCTTCATCCTCGAAGAACGCGAGATCACCTGGCTGTCCTGGCTGGAGAAGCCCCTCGCCCGCGCCGGCAAACTCGACCAGCTCGCCGTCGTCATCGCCGGCGTCCTGCTGCTGATCACCGCCGCCTACATCGCCCCCGAGGACACCGTCTCCACCGTGATGATCGCCGGCGTCCTCGGCATGGTCACCTACATCGCCGTCAACGGCCTCGGGGAACTGTTCAACACCCCCGAGGAAGGCGAGGACGGCGAGATCGTCGAAGGGTCCGGCGGCCCGACCGCCCTGGCCAAGGCCACCGGCAAGGCCGGATTCTTCCTGTTCCTCTATCTCGAGGTCCTCGACGCGTCGTTCTCCTTCGACGGTGTCATCGGTGCCTTCGCGATCACCTCCGACCCGATCATCATCGCCCTCGGCCTCGGCTTCGTCGGCGCGATGTTCGTCCGGTCCATCACCGTGTTCCTGGTCCGCAAGGGCACCCTGTCGGACTACGTCTACCTCGAACACGGCGCCCACTGGGCCATCGGCGCACTGGCCGTGATCCTGCTGGTCTCCATCGGCTACCACGTCAACGAAAACGTCACCGGACTCGTCGGCGTCGCCCTCATCGGTGCCGCGTTCATCTCCAGCATCATCCGCAACCGCAAGGCAGCCGCCGCGGTCGGCACCCTGGACGACGACGTAGACGAGCAGCAGTCGGTGCCCGTCGGCTAGGTTCTGCCTGTACTCACATCCAGCGGCAGTGCACGTGACTCGGTCACGGGCACTGCCGCTCGACACTGGAAAGGGCACCCATGGGCCGGCTGCTCGAGAAGTCGAAGAAGGTGGTGGAGGCGCAGCTCGCCGGAACCACCATCCGGGCGATACAGGGTTCGATGATCGCCTACGAGGGCAATGTCAGTTTCAAGTCGGCAGGTTTCGGTGGCGGTGACGGGGTGCTCGCCGGAATGAAGCGGCGCGCCACCGGCGAGGCGCTGTCGCTGATGGAATGCTCCGGGAACGGCGTCGTCTACCTCGCGGTGGGCGGCCAGTACATCTCCGTGGTCGACCTCGCGAACGAGACCCTGCAGGTGGAATCGCAGCAGCTTCTCGCGTTGAGCGGCAACCTGAACACCAACGTCACGTTCACCGGACTGCGCGGCGGGGTCGGTGGTCAGGGCCTGTTCACCACGACCGTGTCCGGTCAGGGCCAGGTGGCCCTGCTGTCGGCCGGCGGACCGCTCGTCCACCTGGAGGTGTCGCCGCAGTATCCGCTCGTGGTCGATCCCGACGCGTTCGTGTCGGCCCGCGGGCAGGTGACGCAGTCGTTCGTGACGGATGTGTCGTGGCGCAACGCCGTGGGTCAGGGCAACGGTGAGGCCTTCTCCCTGCGGTGGGACGGTCACGGCGTCGTCTCCATTCAACCGGCAGAGCGGTGAACACCATGGTCTTCTCGAAGGTGAACTCGAAGGTCGTCAAGGTCGACGTCGGCGCGGCGGGGGGTGTGGTGGCCCGCACCGGCGCGATGCTGTTCTACACCGGGCAGGTCCAGTTCTCGCCGCATCAGGTGCCGGGCTCGCAGTCCATGGCCGGCATGGGTGGATTCACCCGGATGGCCGGACGCATGATGCAGGGCGAACACGAACGCACGATGCTCGCGCAGGGGCAGGGCGAGGTGCACTACGGCCACGCCGGGCTCGAGGTGCACGTCGTCGACATGTCGCAGGGCGGCGCGCTGTGCGTCGAGGCGTCCCGGCTGCTCGCGCACAATGCGGGACTGCAGAGTTCGGTGATCTCCGTGACCAGTCAGGGTGGCGGCGGTGGACGCGGCATGCTCGGCGCCCTGCGCGGCGCGGCCGCGGGCGCACTCTCCGGGACGGGGATGTTCACGACGCAACTGTCGGGGTACGGGTCGGCGGTCCTGCTCGCGCACGGCGGTTTCATCGAACTGCCTGTGGGCGGAACGAATCCGGTGTTCGTCGACCCCGACGCGTTCGTCGGCACGTACGGAAGCGTTCAGGTGGAACTGAAGTCGGCTGTCGGCTGGCGCGAGGCCATGGGCCGCGGCGTCGGGGAAGCCATGCAACTGCAGTGCACGGGTCAGGGCATCGTCTACGTTCAGGCTTCGGAGGAGAAACTGTGACCGCCATCCACAACCCGTCGACACTCGGCGCCAGCGACAACATTCCCGACAACAGCTACGCCTTCTGCATCGACCTCACCGCGCCGTGGTTCATCCGCAAGGGTGCGATGATCGCGTACTACGGCCAGATGCAGTTCCAGGCCCTGACCCACGGATTGCACGGCGCCGCACTGCACATGGTGGCCAACCAGTTCTCGGCACCGCTGTACATGGGCGATTACGCGGTGGCCGAAGGTTTCGGGAAGCTGATCATCGGCGACCGCGGTTACGACATCAACTCCTACGACCTCGACGACGGCAACCTCACCATCCGGGCGTCGAATCTCCTTGCGTTCGAACCGGGTCTGGCCCTGAACCAGTCGATCGTGCCCGGATTCCTGACGCTCATCGGCACCGGCAAGTTCCTGGCGTCGTCCAACGGTCCGGTGATGTTCGCCGAACCTCCGCTGCGCATCGACCCCGAGGCGCTCGTCGGCTGGGCCGACTGCCCGTCCCCGAGTCACCACTACGACCAGGGGTGGATCAGCAACTTCCTCGCCGCCGGCGCCCACATGATGGGAATCAACTCCGGGGAGGAACGCCAGTTCGACTTCACCGGCGCCGGAACGGTTCTGATCCAGTCGAGCGAGAAGGTGCTCAGCGACACGCATGTCGTGCGCAGTATCGAGGGCCAGATCCACGGCATCACCCCGAGCGGTCTGCAACGACTCAACGGCGTGATCGCGGCCAAGCTGGCGGAGCAGCCTCGCTGACCGTCAGGAGATTGCCAGGCTGAGCGAAGAGTTGTGGCAGGGACGGGGAGCAATCTGATCTGTGTCAGGAAGTTCTGACACAGCATCCGATACGTTCCAGGAGGAACCGCATGAAGTCCGTCGTGACCAAGGCCGTCGCAACCAGTGGTATCGCCCTCGCAGCCCTCGGCATCGGGGCAGGCGTCGCCAGCGCCGACCCGGTGAACCACAACCCCGCCCCCGCTCAGCAGCAGCAGGCCCCGCAGCCCCAGCACGACCAGCAGCACAACCAGCAGGCGCCCGCGCCGAGCCCGCACGGATTCTGGTTCTTCGGCACCTGGGTTCCCCTGCCCTGATCTGCGTTCCCTCGCAGGACGAAGGTGCCCTTCGACGCTCCCACGGCGCCGAAGGGCACCGTCGTATTTCTACCGTGTGGGCCCGTCTACCGTGTGGGCCGCAGACTCGGGTTCGGACCGAGAGTGATCGTGCGGGTTCTCGGAAGAAGTCCGATCGCTTTCCACCCGACGGTCAGTGTGATCGTCCCCGACTCCGGATAGTCGCTGATCCAGTAGTGCGGCGCGGAGTGATATTCGGACGCACCCTCGGCGCCCGGCACCGACGGCGAATGGGGGTGGCGGGGATCGGCGACGCCCTCCACGTCGTCGACGCGAACGTTCACCGCGAGATACGACCATCGCGCCGACGGATCGTCGGGATCGTCGAGCGGACGCGTCTCGTGGCGCGCCAGATCGGCGGATCTGCCCCTCGCGGTCAGCTCGATGTGCAGCAGCATGCCCGTGGGGTGGGCGACGACCTCCGACAGGCGCAGACTCAGATCGCGGCTCGTCACGAGCTCGACCGGCCCGTGCACCGCGACTCCCTCCGTGGCGGGCGGTGGTGCCGCCGGCCACCGCCTCTTGCGCATGCCTCAATCGTCCCACCGGCTCCGACCGGCTGCCACAGCTACGTTTCGCCGGCTCAGGGCACGCCTGCCGGAACACCTCGACGAGTTCGCCCGCCGTCACCGATGCCCTCGCCGTCCGAGTGTCGGGGTGTCCCGGTCGCGATCCGGGGCACACCTACCGACGAGTAGGGCTTCCCGGTCGGAAAACATTGGCCGATAACGTGTTCCAGGACGTTCTCGGCTACTCGCTGGTACGCATTCCCGGGTGGGATCCGCGGTTCTTCTCGGGTACGCTCTCGTGATCCCGAGCCGGAAGGACCACACGTGAACGACTCATATCTCGTCATCGGCGAAACGACCGTGGCCCGAAGGGTCTGTGCATCCCTCCGCGAAAGGGACTTTCAGGTACGTCACCTCGTCGCTCCGGACGATGACGAGCTTCGACTGGCCATGGCGGACGAACCCCGCGCGATGGCGGTGCTGGTGCGGGACGACGTCGTGGCGCTGCGGTACGCGCTGGCGGCCGCGCACATCTCGGCGTCGGTTCCGTTGATGGTGACGATCTTCGACCGCACGGTCGCAGATCAACTCGCGTATCTGCTGCCGCAGTGCGAGGTGACGTCGCCCGCCGACCTCGCCGCGCCCACGCTTGCGGGGCCCTGTCTGGATCCGGACCTCGTCGCGGCCCGGCACGCGGGCGACCAGATGCTGACGGTCCGGATGATCGACGGTCACCCGGAGGGCGCGCACGTCGACCTGCCCCGGCGGAACTGGTGGCGGATGGCGGCGACCGGCGCGACCGGTCTGCTGCGGTCCCACGACATCGGCACCCGCATTCTGCTCGGCGGGCTCGCGGGTCTGCTCGCCGTCCTGTTCGCCGACTGGATGTGGTTGATCCTCGGTCAGCACGTGGCACCGCTCGACGCGTTCAACGAAGCGGTGCGGGTGGTGACCACCGTGGGTCCGGGAGCCGAGACCCACGGCAGTCCCGCCTACGCGGTGTTCGCCTCCGTGGCGATGCTCTTCACCGTTGTGTTCACGGCGATGTTCACCGCCGGGATCATCGAGCGCCTCCTCGGCCCCCGACTGGTCGGTCTGGTGGGCAGCCGCGTCCTGCCCCGCTCCGGGCACGTCATCGTCGTCGGTCTCGGCCAGGTCGGGCTCCGGCTCTGCCGGGAACTGCAGGCTCTCGGCGTCGCGGTGGTGGGCGTCGAACGCGACCCGCACGCCAAGAACCTGCGGCTCGTGCGGTCGATGAACATCCCGACCGTGGTGGGCCACGGCGGCGACCGCGGACTCCTCGAACGGCTCGGTGTCGGCCGCGCCCTCGCGCTGGCCGCCGTCGGTTCCGACGACCTGGACAACATCGCGGTGTCGGTGGCGGCGCAGGCCGTCTCGCCCGGACTGCGACTGGTGCTGAGGGCCGGGGAGCAGGAGGCGATCGCGGAGACGCGGTCGCTGCTGCGGCTCGGGATCATCCGTGACGTCACCAGCCTGAGCGCCACGTACATGGTGGCCAAGCTGATCGGCCTGCAACCGCAGGGCGTCGTGGCGGACGGCAGCCACCTCTACCTGGAGGTGCCGGCGGCGGACGGCTCGGAGCCCGACTTCACCGAGTTGCCCGTGTCACCGCGGATGAGCTGCCGGCACCTGGTCACCGCGTAGCGGCCTAGCCGGTCACGGCCAGCGCGTCGATCTCGACGAGCATGACCTCGTGCGGGAGGTCGACGAACACCGTGGTCCGGCACGGCAGCTGCCCGCTCGGCACGTTCTCGGCGATGAATTCTCCGTACACGTCGTTCATCGCGGAGAAGTCGTCGCGGGTGGTGAGGTAGACGCGGAACATCAGCACGTCCTCAACGCTCGCGCCGCCGGCCTCGAGGATGGCCTTGACGTTCTCGAGGGTGCGGCGGGTCTGCTCTCGGACGTCGCCTTCGGCGATGTACTTGTTGGTGACGGGGTCCATCGGTCCCTGCCCCGACACCTGGAGCATGTTGCCCTTCTTGATGCCCTGGCTGAACGTGTGCGCGGGGGCGGGGGCGCCTTCGGTGCGGATGACGGTGGTGTCGGACATGTCGATTCTCCTGTGTGTGTTAACTTTTCGAGCGGACGGGTGGTCAGGGCTGGGCGCGGTATCCGCAGTCGCGGGAGATCCGTGCCCCCACTGCCTGGAGGGGTTCGAGTAGGTCGAGGACGCGTTCGTAGCTGAGCACGACGTCGGGCACCGAGACGGAGACGGCGGCGACGACGCGACCGGACGCGCCGCGAATGGGCACGCCGATGCAGTTGACGGACGGCTCGTTCTCCTCCTGATCGTGCGCCCAGCCCTGCTCCCGGACCATGCGGATCTCGTCGAGGTAGCGTTCGGGCGTCGTGATCGTGTTGGCCGTGCGGGAGGAGAAGTCCATCGAGTCGACGATCGGCCGCAGCTCGGAATCCGGCAGGTCGGCGAGGATCACCTTCGCGACCGCGGTGGAATTGAGGTTGGCGCGCAGACCGATTCGCGAGTACATCCGGATCTGATCGTGCGATTCGAGTTTGTCGATGTACACCACGTCGCCGCCTTCCATCGCGGCGAGGTGCGTGGTGCGGCCGTATTCGCGGTTGAACGCGACGAGGTGCGGTGACGCGATGCGCCGCACCTCCCGCTGATCGGTGGCCTGCGCGGCGAGCTCGAAGATGCGGGAACCGAGGTGGTATTGGTTGCTGTTGTCCCGGAACGTGAACCGCTCGTCGGACAGCGTCCGGAGCAGCCGTAGCACCGTGGTCTTGTGGACACCGGTGGATTCGGCCAGCTGGTCGAGGTTGGCGGGGCCGTTGCCCAGCTGCACCAGCAGATGCAGGGCACGGGAGACACTCTGACTCATCCGTTCACTCCACTTTCCCGAGAGAGAAGCCGTCGGCGGTGACGATTGTTGCCGCCCAGTCCGATTCGGAACATCCGAGCAGGGCGTCGAGCACGTCGGCGGGCGGCGGCGCCGCCGAGTCCGCCGCCACCGTCAGGGTGGCCGCGGCGCCGATGTGCCCGCGGCGCAGGCAGCGGGGCTGGTCGTCGCCGCGCACGATACCGCTGAGATACCCGGCAGCGAATGCGTCACCCGCGCCGACGGGTTCGACGACGTCGACGTGGAGCGCGGGGACCGCGACACTCCGGCCACTCCGGTCGACGGCCAGCGCGCGATGCGCTCCGTCCTTGACGACGACAGTGGCCGGCGCCGGCAGGAGAAGCCGCAACTCGTGCGGATCCGCGGTGCCGAGGACGCGCTGGGCCTCGTCCGCGCCGACGAGCACCAGGTCGGCGAGGTTCGCCAGTTCCACGACCATCCGCGGGTCGCCGTCCGGCCACAGTTGCTCACGCCAGTTGACGTCGAAGCTGACGACACCGGGAATGCCCGGCCGGTCGCGGAGCAGTCGCCGCATCAGTGCGAGGCACGAATCGGACAGGGCCGGTGTGATTCCGCTGCAGTGCACCACGCGGGCCCGGCCGAACAGTTCCGCGACGGCCGGTGTGTCGAGGAATGCGGGATCCATGGCGGACGCCGCCGAACCCGCCCGGGAATACCGGCTGTCGGTCCGCGGCTCACCGTGCTCGTCGAGGGCGGTGGTCTTCGAGTAGTGCGCGGTGGGCCTGACGGGATCGACCTCGACGGCGCGGACGTCGACCCCCCGGGCTTGCAGTTCGGTGCGGATGAGGGCGCCGAATTCGTCGTCGCCGAGCCTGCCGACCCAGGCGGCCGGGACACCCAGCGCGGCGAGCCCGGCGGCGACGTTCGCCTCGGCGCCGGCCAGGTGGAGCGTCGAATCCGGGGCCACGAGAACCATCGCCTCACCGAGGCACGCGACACCGGACTCGGGGGTGGGGGTCGATTCCTGCACTTGTTACCTCTACGACTGCTCGGACCGGCACGGGATGGCGTTTCGAGGGCCCGCGCCCCGGCGATGCATGCCACACCGGACCGTTGACGATGACCCAGCCCAATGCTAGACATAGGTGACGCAAAAACGCAATCAACGTTGCATATAGCGCAACGTAGCACTTCAAGTGCCCTTCCTCTGACGAGGGCAAGTCCCACAGAACCCGAACGACAGGATCGACGATGACCATCAGCGGACCGGACACACTCGATTCCCGCGCCCTGGCGGAGCTCGACGAGTTGCGCTTGTCCGACGTGGACAAGGCCCTCCCCTCCGCCGCCAACGGCCGGACCAAGACCGAGTTCCTCGCGACGCAGCCGAGACTGTCCGCCTTCAGCACTCCGGTGATGGTTCTCGACGAGACGGCCATCGCCGGCAATCTCGACACCATGGCGGCGTGGTGCGCCGCGCACGGCGTCGACCTCGCTCCGCACGGCAAGACGACGATGTCTCCGGTGCTGTGGGACCGGCAGATCCGCAGCGGCGCGTGGGGCATCACGCTGGCGAACTTCGGTCAGCTCCGGGTGGCCGTGCGATTCGGTGCCCGCCGGGTGCAGATCGCGAATTCGCTCGTCGACCCGACCGCGTTGCGGTGGCTGGCCGAGCAGATGGAGACGAACCCGGACCTCGAGGTCCTGATGTGGGCCGACTCCCCGCAGACGGTCGACGCGATGACCGCGGCACTCGCGGACGTCACGGTGGTCCGGCCGCTGCCCGTGCTGGTCGAACTCGGCGGCGAGGGCGGACGCACCGGCGCCCGATCGGTGGCCGAGGCCGTCGCGGTGGCCGACCGGATCGCGGAGAGTCCCGCACTGCGGTTGGCCGGCGTCTGCGGGTACGAGGGCGCGCTCGCGCACGACGCGTCCGAGGAGTCCCTCACAAGGGTCCGGACCTACCTTCGGTCGATGGCCGAACTGCATCGGAGGCTGGCGACCGAGGGTCGCTACCCGGAGGGGCAGGACGTCTACGTGACCGCCGGCGGCAGCGCCTACTTCGACGTCGTCGCCGAGGTTCTCGCCGAACTGGCCGGTGGGAGAACCAAAGTGGTGGTCCGTGCCGGCGCCTACATCATTCACGACGACGGCTTCTACACCGGGATCTCACCGTTCGGCCGCAGCGACGACGCCCAGGCGCGCCGGCTCACGTCGGCGATGCATACGTGGGCCCGGGTGGTGTCCCGTCCCGAGCCGGGTCTCGCCCTGCTCGACGCCGGCAAGCGCGACGTCCCGTTCGACGAGGGCCTGCCCACCGCGCAGGTCGTCGCGGACCAACTCGGGTCGACGCCGCGTCCCCTCGTCGGCACCGAAGTGACCGCCGTCAACGACCAGCACGCGTTCCTGCGGCTCGATCCCGCACGGCCCGAACACGATCTGCGCGTCGGGGACGTCGTCCGCCTCGGCCTGTCGCACCCGTGCACCGCGTTCGACAAGTGGCGGTGGATACCCGTCATCGGTGACGACTCGGACGATCCCGTCGTCGTCGACCTGATCCGCACCTTCTTCTGATCCCCCGCCGAGGACTTCCCACCATGACCACACTGATCCGCTCCGCCACCGTCGTCGACGGCTCGGAGTCGCCGCGGTACCGCGCCGACGTGCTCGTCGACGGAGACCGGATCGCCGACATCTGGCCCGAGGCAGACCACTCCGTCACCGAACGTCCCGCCGCGGACCGCGTGATCGACGCCGAGGGACTGGTACTCGCGCCCGGTTTCATCGACATGCACGCCCATTCCGACCTGCAGATCCTGATCAACCCCGAACATCCGTCGCGGATCACCCAGGGCGTCACCACCGAGGTCCTCGGCCAGGACGGACTGTCCTACGCGCCCGTCACCGACGACGTGCTCGCGGTGGTGCGGCGCAAGATCGCCGGCTGGAACACCGACCCGGAGGACTTCGACTTCTCCTGGCGGAGCGTCGGCGACTACCTCGACCGGCTCGATCGCGGCATCGCCACCAACGTCGCGTATCTCGTCCCGCACGGGGTGGTCCGGGCGCTGGTGGTCGGCTGGGACGACCGGCCGGCGACGCCGTCCGAGATCGAGGAGATGCAGCGGATCGTGGCGCAGTCCATGGCGGAGGGTGCGGTCGGGTTGTCCGCCGGGCTGACCTACACGCCGGGGATGTACGCGGACAACGAGGAACTGCTGGCACTGTGCCGGACCGTCGCGCAGTACGGCGGCTACTTCTCCCCGCACCACCGGTCCTACGGAGCCGGCGCGATGGAGGCCTACGCCGAGATGATCGACCTGACGTCGCGGGCCGGGTGCGCACTGCATCTCGCTCACGCCACGCTGAACTTCGGACCCAACAAGGGCCGCGCCCCCGAACTGCTGGCCCTGCTCGACGAGGCCGAATCCGCGGGTGCCGACATCAGTCTCGACACCTACCCATACCTTCCCGGCGCCACCACGCTGTCGGCGATCCTGCCCAGCTGGGCGTCGGCGGGCAGCATGGAGCAGACCCTCGACCGGCTCCGGGATCCGGTTGCCCTCGAACGCATCCGGGAGCACCTGGAGGTCACCGGATCCGACGGTTGCCACGGGGTGATCGCCGAGTGGCACACCCTCGAGATCAGCGGTGTGCAGAACGCGGAACTCGACGGCTACGTAGGGAAGACCGTCGCGGACATCGCCGCCGCCGAGAACCGCGACCCGTTCGACGTGTGCATCGACATCCTGATCCGCGACCAGCTGGGCAGCGGCATCCTGCAGCACGTCGGCCACGAGGAGAACGTGCGCGCGATCATGCAGCACCCCCGGCACACCGCCGGCAGCGACGGATTGCTCGTCGGCGGGAAACCGCACCCCCGCGCGTGGGGAACGTTCGCGCGGTACCTCGGGCACTACAGCCGCGACCTCGGTCTGATGTCCCTCGAGGAGTGCGTCGGTCACCTCAGCGGCCGGGCTGCCACCCGGTTGCGCCTCGTCGACCGCGGATTCGTCCGCCGCGGATACGCCGCCGACCTCGTGCTGTTCGATCCGGACGCGGTCGCCGACACCGCGACGTACGCGCAGCCGCGCCGGGCGGCGGCCGGGTTCTCCCACGTCTTCGTCCGCGGCTGCCTCGCTCTCGAGGACGGCCGCCTCACCGGTGCCACCGCCGGAAGATCGTTGCGCCGCGAAGAAGGAGGAGCAGTCCGATGACCGAGATCGACATCCTGCGTGCCGACCGGGTCCTGACGGTGGTACGCGCGGAGACCATCCCCGATGCCACCGACCTGTGCCACGCGCTCGCCGACGGCGGAATCCGGACCGTCGAGCTGACGTTCACCACACCGGACGTGCTCCACCATCTCGGCCGCGCCGCCGACGCCGCAGCCGCGGCAGGCAGCATCCTCGGCGTCGGCACCGTGATGACCGGCGATCAGGCCGCGGCCGCGATCGACGCAGGCGCCCGGTTCCTCGTCACCCCCGGCATCCGTCCCGACGTCGCGAAAGTCGCTACGGGACGGTCGATTCCCGTCTTCCTCGGCGCGTTCACCCCGACCGAGGTGGCCATGGCCGTCGATCTCGGCTCCGCCGCGGTCAAGATCTTTCCGGCCAAGCGGCTCGGCCCCGACTACCTGTCCGACCTGCACGGCCCGTATCCCGGCGTCGAACTCCTGCCGTCGGGCGGCATCAACGATTCCAATGCCCGCCAGTTCCTCGACGCCGGCGCCCTGGCCGTGTGCGCGGGCACCAGCGTCGTTCCACCGGCCAGTGTCGCCGCGGGCAACTGGACCGACATCACCGACCGCGCACGCGCGTTCGTCACCGCGCTCTCGGCCTGAGCATCCCCTTCCCCTCTTCCTGGAGACGCAATGACGTCGTTCGTCGACTGGCTGCAGCACGACACAGCCGGACTCCTCACTCTCGCAGCGGTATCCATCGGCGTGCTGCTGGTCCTCATCATCAAGCTCAAGCTCGAGCCGTTCATCGCGCTGATCGTCGTCGGCGTCGGTGTCGCTCTCATCGCGGGAGTGTCGGTGGTCGAACTGGTCGGCACCCCCACGTCGGCGGCCGACTCCATACTGGAGAAGGGCTTCGGCGGGATCCTCGGGCACATCACGCCGATCATCGGTCTGGGCACCGTCCTCGGCGCGATGATGGAACGCTCCGGCGGCGCCGACGTCCTCACCGAACGACTCCTGAAGTTGTTCGGCCCCAAGGGCGCCCCGCTGGCGATGGGCGTCACCGGCCTCGTCCTCGGCATCCCCGTCTTCTTCGACATCGGCATCTTCATCCTCGCGCCGCTCGTGTATGTGGCGGCGAAGCGCGGCGGCAAGTCGCTGGTGATGTACGCGATGCCGATGCTGGCGGGCCTCTCCATGACCCACGCGTTCCTGCCGCCGCACCCGGGCCCCGTCGCCGCGGCCGGTCTGCTGCACGTCGACATGGGCTGGATCATCATCATGGGCCTCGCGTGCGGTATCCCCGCATGGTTCGTCAGTGGCGTCGTGTGGGGCACCTGGATCGGCAAGCGCGTGATCATCGAGGTCCCGGACGAGTTCATCCCGGAGGAGCGGGAAGCCTACGAGAACCCGCCGCCGCTCTGGCTGATCTCGTTCATCATCCTGGTGCCGATGGTCCTGATCCTCGGTGCGACCGTCGGCAACGTGGTCCTCGACGAAGGCTCGACGCTGCTGTCGGTCCTGATCTTCCTCGGCACACCCACGATCGCGCTGACCATCGCCGTCCTGCTGGCGCTGTATCTGCTGGGGACCCGGCGCGGAATCACGGCGCAGGAGATCGCGGCGATGTCCGCGGCGGCGTTGAAGCCGGTCGGCATGATCCTGCTGGTCGTCGGTGCCGGCGCGTTCTTCGGCGCGGTGCTGCGTGCCACCGGGGTCGGGCAGGCCCTCGCCGACTCGATGGACGCACTCGGTCTCCCGGTCATCCTGTCCGCGTACCTGATCAGCTGCGCGCTGCGCATCGCCCAGGGCTCCGCGACCGTCGCGATCGTCACCACCGCGGGCGTCATCGAACCGGCCATCGCCGCGGGGAACTATACGTCCGCGCAGACCGCGCTGATCGTGATCGCCGTGTCGGCCGGATCCATCATCGCCAGCCACGTCAACGACGGCGGATTCTGGATCGTGTCACGCTATTTCAACATGTCGGTGAAAGACACCCTGAAGACGTGGACGGTGCTCGAGACGATCCTGTCGGTGGTCGGCTTCGCGATGGCGTCGCTGATCTGGGTGCTCGTCTAGCCGCCTTCTTCTTCGTCGCGCAGCACCCGTGCCGCACCGGCGAACGTCCGCACCTGCCGGTCGTCCCAGACATGGGCCGGCACACCGCCACCGAGCAGCGTGCGGACGAGAGCGGGGTCTTCGCCGATCGGCACGTCGCTGCCCGCGATCACGATGTTGCCGTACCGGCGGCCCTTGAGCATGGCGGGATCGGCGATGACGGTGGTGTGCGGGAACACGCTGCCGATGGTCGCCGCCTCCCGGCGTGCCAGCACGAGATCGCGGGTGTCGCCGCAATTGACCGCGTAGATCCCGCCCGGCGCCAGCACCCGCCGCACGTGCCCGGTGAACTCCGCAGTCGTCAGCGGCGCCGGAGTGGTGTTGCCGGCGAAGACGTCGCGCACGATCAGGTCGCGGCTCGATTCCGTCAGCGTCTCGGTCACCGCCCGCGCCTCACCGACCCGCAGTCGCAGCAGCGGGGCCCGCGGCAGGTCGAACCACTCGCGCACCAACTCCGCGAGCCGGCCGTCGAGTTCGACCACCACCTGCCGGGCGTCCGGGTACCGGGCGGCGAGATGCCGGGCCAGCGAGCAGGCGCCGCCGCCGAGGTGCAGGGCCCGCACCCGCTGCTCCCTCCCCCAGTGCGAGGCGACCAGTTCGGCGATCCACCGCATGTACTCGAAATCGAGGTGGGTGGGATCGGACAGGTCGATGTGGGAACTCTCGACCCCGTTCACCTTCAGCACCCAGCCGTGCGGGTTCAGGTGATCCTCCGCGAGTTCGCACGTCCCCGTGTCGATCGGATACACCCCGGCGACGGGACCCCCGTCGGAAGTCCGGGCAGCCCGACCGCCGCGCTGCCTGCCCATCGTCCGTCGTCCCTACTGCTCGCACCGTCCACTCGCGCCTGCTGCGAGAATCGTGCTCCCACGATACCGGGACCACGCGCGGGTGACCTACCGTGGAGACGCGCACGAGAAGGGAAGACGATGGAACCTCAGGAAGTCGACTTCGCGCACACCGAGGGCGCAGCGAAACGGCGACGCGAGAAGGCGACGGGACTCGCGCGGTACGTGTGGGATCGCGGGATCAGCGGTCAGGAACTCCTCGACCTGACCGACACCACGCTGCGGAAACTCGCCCGGGCGGCCGGGTCGAACCCGCCCAGCACCATGGAAACCTGGATCACCGTCGTCGAACTGCTCGAGCAGAAGACCGCGTGGGCGGAGCGCCACCCCGACCATCCCGCCGCCACCCCGGCGCACCGCGACGAGAAGATCATGTGGGTGAAGCCGCCGATCGTGCCCTGGACCGACTGACCCCCCTGTGAGTACTTGTTAACCGCGGGCGGTTAACAAGTACTCACAGGCGGAGCATGAGGATTCGGTCGTCGCCGTCGCCCGGGTTGCCGCGACCGTCGCGGTTGCTGGTGCTGAACCAGAGGTCGCCGCCGGGTGTCGCGACGACGGTGCGCAGTCGCCCGAATTCGCCCTCGAACAGCGACTGCGGTTCGCCGAGTGTTCCGTCGCCGCCCACCGGGATCCGCCACAGTCGTTCGCCGCGCAGCGCCGCCACCCACAGCGAACCGTCCAGGAAGGCGATCCCGGACGGGGACGCGTCGCCGGTCGGCCACTGGACCACCGGGTCGACGAAACCCGCCTCGCCGGACTTCCCCTCGACCTCCGGCCATCCGTAGTTGGCGCCGGGTCGGATCAAGTTCACTTCGTCCCAGGTGTTCGCCCCGAACTCGGTGGCCCACATGCGGCCGGCGTCGTCCCACGCGAGGCCCTGTACGTTGCGGTGCCCGAGCGACCACACGGGTGAGCCGGGGGTGGGATTGTCTGCCGGAATCGACCCGTCGGGGTTGATCCGCAGGATCTTGCCGCCGAGCGAGGACGGGTCCTGCGCGCGGGGCCGGTCTCCGGCTTCCCCGGTGGCGACGTACAGCTTGCCGTCCGGGCCGAACGCGATCCGGCCGCCGTCGTGGATCGATCCGGCGGGGATGCCCGTCAGGATCGGGGTCGGCTCACCGAGGCCGGTGCCGTCGAACCGCAGGGTGACCACCCGGTTGTCGTCGTTCGTGGTCAGATACGCGTAGATCGTCCGATCCGAGGCGTAGGCGGGCGAGACGGCCAGGCCGAGCAGACCCGATTCGCCCTGCGCCGCCACACCGGGCACGTCGCCGACGACGGTCGTGTCGCCGTTCGCCTGCAGGTGCCGGACGGTGCCGCTGTCCCGTTCGGCGATCAGCGCCGTCCCGTCCGGCAGGAGCGCAATCCCCCACGGCACGTCGAGGTCGGACGCGACGACGGCCGGTTCGCCCCCGGACGGCGCCGCGGCGGTCGTCGACACCTGCGCGGAATTGCCCTCGGACTGGCAGGCCGCGCACGAGAGCACCACCAGCACCACGGTAACCGCGAAAAGTCGCTGTCCCATGGGTGTCCTCCCGTCGCGCGACCGCACGCTGTCCATCCTCCCCCAGGTGAGTGGCAATGTGTCCTCGCACACGCATCTTCACTCACGTGGGGCTGCGGGTGCCTAGACTCGACGTCATGGCCACGTCCTCCAGAGCCGGTGCGACAACGGTGATCGACGCCCGACGTTCGGCGGGTAAGGCGGCCCGCGAGGCACTCCCCCGCAAGGCGCAGGGTGCGTTCGTCCTTCCGGAGCGCGACCCGGTGGCGGTGATCGAAGCGCAGAACGCGACCCGGCTGCAGTCGCTGGTGCCGATCCGGATCGGACGCATGCTCGAATCACCGTTCGCCCTGTACCGCGGCTCGGCCGCGATGATGGCGCACGACCTCGCCGACTCACCGGTCACCGGATGTCAGGTCATCGCCTCCGGCGACGCCCACCTCGCCAATTTCGGGTTGTTCGCCTCACCCGAACGCCGGATGCTGTTCGACCTCAACGACTTCGACGAGTCGTACCCGGCGCCCTGGGAGTGGGACGTGCGCCGGCTCGCCGCGAGCGTATGGATCAACGGGCGCGACAATTCGCACACCGAGGAGCAGTGCGCCGCATCCACCGCTGCCGCCGTCCGCTCCTACCGGAGCTCCCTGGCGGGGCTGTTTCAGCTGACCGCCACCGAGCGGTACTACTTCCAGGAAGAGACGGACGTTCTCGAGCGTGATCCGAGCGCGCAGAAGCGCGAGATCCGGGCGGTCACTCAGAAGGCCCGAAAGCGGACGTCCGAACAGGTGCTCCGCAAACTGACCACGACGGAGGAGGGCGGCCGGCCGTTCATCGTCGATCAGTTCCCCGTCATCCGCCACTCCGAGAACTACGACCTGGGCCGCATCACCGAGCTCTACCTGCTCTACCTCGCCACCCTGCGCGCGGACATCCGGCTGTTGCTCACACAGTACGAGGTGGTCGACTACGCCATGCGGATCGTGGGAGTGGGCAGCGTGGGAACCCGCTGCTGGTTGATTCTGCTGCAAGGGCCCGCGGGCGAGCCGCTCTTCCTGCAGGCCAAGGAAGCCCCCCAGTCAGTCCTCGAGACACACGGGAAGGTCGCGACCGCACCGGAATCGATCATTCGTGCCGTCTCCCAGAACGGCCAGGGGTCCCGGGTCGTCGGCGCGCAGCGAATCCTTCAGGCGCAATCGGATCCGTTCCTGGGATGGGTACACAGTGTGGAGGGCGACGACGGACGTCTGCGCGACTTCTACCTCCGCCAGTTCCGCGACATGAAGGGGTCCGTCGACCTGCACACCCTGGATCCGGCGCGGTTGGCCCGGTACGCGAGGCTGTGCGGGGCGATGCTCGCCCGCGCGCACAGCCAGAGCCCCGGATCCGCGTTCGTGACCGGGTATCTCGGCAACGGGGATGCCTTCGACCGGGCCGTCACCGACTGGGCCCGCCTCTACGCGGATCAGTCCGAGAAGGATTACGACGCGCTGCGGACGGCAGTGAAATCGGGGCGGCTTCCTGCGGAGAAAGGACTGTAGCGAGCCACGGTAGGATGGCGGCGTGCGCGCATCAGGGGGCTGCTGAGGTGGCCGAGGAACGGTACTTCCTCGAGTCCCTGGACCGCGGTTTGAGCGTCCTCGAATGCTTCGACGATCAGCACCGTGAGCGCACTCTGAGCGAGGTGGCGCAGGCCGTCGGGATCACCCGGTCCACCGCGCGGCGCATTCTGCTCACCCTGGTGGACAAGGGATTCCTGCGGCTCGACGGCCGCAACTTCTCGCTCACACCGCGCGTGCTCCGGTTCGGCTTCTCCTACCTCGCCGCGCTGCGGCTGCCGCAGGTCGCGGATCCGCACATCGAGGCTCTCGCGAAGGAACTGGGCGAAACCATCTCGGTGACCATCCTCGACGGCCCCGACGTGGTGTACGTGGCGCGGGTGCGTTCACCGCGAATCATTCGCATCTCCATCACGGTGGGCATGCGGTTTCCCGCGTACGCGACGTCTACGGGACGTGTTCTGCTGGCCGGACTTTCGGCCGACGCGCTCGACGACTACCTGAAGTCCACCGCATTCCGGTCGTTCACACCCCACACGATCTCCGACGCCGAGCAACTGCGCGCGGAGGTCCGGACGGTTGCCGCGGACGGCTGGTCGATGTCGGAGAACGAACTCGAGATCGGCATCCGCGGGGCGGCCGTGCCCATCCGGGATCGGACGGGCACGGTGGTCGCCGCCCTCAACTCTTCGCTGCAGGGCACCCAGTACACGCGGGAGGACGTCGAGGCGTCGGTGGTGCCGAGCCTGGTGGCGACCGCGGAACGGATCGGTGCGGATCTGCCCCTCGGCTAGCCGTCAGTGCTCAGCGCGCGTTCTCGAGCGTGGCCGACGTGTCGGCGTCCGACACCGCCGCACCCGAATCGGGCTGCAGCCGCCACGCGATCAGGGCGCTGACGATGCAGCCGCCGGCCAGGTACACGGCCACGAGGTGCCAGGACCCACTGCTGGCGGTGACCAGGGCAGCCGCGATGAAGGGGGTGAAACCGCCGCCGATCGCGCTGGCCACCTGGTAGCCGACCCCGGCGCCGCTGTAGCGGTACTCCGCGCCGAACATCTCGGTGAACAGCGGTTGCTGCACGCTGACCACCATGTCGTGCGAGATGTTGACGAGGAGCACGGCGAAGATGACGGTCCCGATCATCGAGCCGTTCTCGAGGACGACGAAGAACGGGAACGCGCACACCGCGCCGATCAGCGCACCGAGGATGTACACCCGCCGACGGCCGTGCTTGTCGGACAGCCAGGCGAACAGCGGGATCGTGCCGATGCCCACGGCGCCGACGAGCAGACCGACGTTAAGCATGAAGTTGCGCTCCATGCCCAGTTCCTTGGTGGAGTAGCTGAGCGCGAACGTGGTGACGATGTACATGGAGAAGAGTTCGGCGAAACGCAGACCGATGATCTGCAGGAATGCCTTCGGGTGGTTGCGCAGCGCCTCGACGAGCGGAATCCGCTTCTTCTCCTGCGTGTGCTGCTCCTCTTCGACCTTCTCGACCTTTTCGACGAACTCGGGGCTCTCATGCACGCCGGCGCGGATCCACAGGCCGATGCCGACGAGGACGACGCTGGCGATGAACGGCACCCGCCAACCCCATTGGCTGAACGCGTCCTCGGTGGTCAGGTTGCTCATGAGCATGACGAATCCGGTGGCGAGGATGAGCCCGACCGAGTAGCCGACCTGCACGCCGCTGCTGTAGAACGCCTTCTTCTTCGGCGGCGCGCTCTCCACCGCCATCAGCGCGGCGCCACCCCACTCGCCGCCGACGGCGAAGCCCTGGATGGCACGCAGCGCGACGAGCAGGACCGGCGCCCACCAGCCGACTGCGGCGAACGACGGCAGCAGTCCGATCAGGGCGGTGCTCGTGCCCATGATCAGCACGGTGAGGATCAGCATCCGCTTGCGTCCGATGCGGTCGCCGTAGTGGCCGAACACCACGCCGCCGAGGGGACGGAACAGGAATCCGACGCCGAACGTCGCGAACGCGGCGAGCGTCCCGATCGCCGGGCTGACGTTGGGGAAGAACTCCGAGTTGAAGACCAGGGCCGCCACCAACCCGTAGAGCAGGAAGTCGTACCAGTCGATGACCGCGCCGACGAAACTGCTCAACGCTGCGCGTCGCGCCTGCTTCTCGGCCGCCGGGGTGAAGGCGTGATCGCTCATTCCGCTGTCCCGTCTTGGTTGGTGCCAGATCCGTTCGTATACCGAACGCATGTCCGCTGGTTGAATAATGTGACGGTAGCCATAGCGTTTACGCGTTGTCAAGACAGCGCGGGTGCGCGGTACTGCCGTTTCGTCCAACCGGGCTGCTCGAAATTCACCGAATCGGAGGTACCTCCGCCTCCGCGACTCGTACACACTTTCCCGAATCAGCGACGCACATCACATCCGGAGTAGCGCCGAAGGGATTTCTCCATGTCAGGTACCACCGATCCGCAACTTCAGCACTCACTGAAGAAGCGGCACCTCTCGATGATCGCTATCGCGGGGGTGATCGGCGCAGGCCTCTTCGTGGGCTCCGGGGTCGCGATCCGCGAGACGGGCCCCGGCGTTCTGGTCGCCTATGCACTCGCGGGCATCGTCGTCATCCTGGTGATGCGCATGCTCGGCGAGATGTCGACCGCCAACCCCGAGACGGGATCGTTCTCGGCGTACGCGGACCGCGCGATCGGAAGGTGGGCCGGATTCAGCATCGGCTGGCTCTACGCCTGGTTCTGGATCATCGTCCTCGGCATCGAGGCGACGGCCGGTGCCGTCATCATGAACCGCTGGATCCCCGACGTCCCGCAGTGGAGTTGGGCACTGATCCTGATGGTGCTGCTCACGCTGACGAACATCGCGTCGGTGAAATCGTTCGGCGAGTTCGAGTTCTGGTTCGCGTCGATCAAGGTGGCGGCCATCGTCATCTTCCTCGTGCTCGGCGTCCTCGCAATCTGCGGAGCCCTGCCCGGCGTCGAAGCACCCGGACTCACCAACCTCACCGGTCACGGCGGATTCTTCCCCAACGGGGCCGGTGCCGTGTTCGCGGCCGTGCTCGTCGTCGTGTTCTCGTTCTTCGGCGCCGAGATCGCCACCATCGCGGCCGGTGAATCCGCGAACCCCGTTGCCGCCGTGCGCAACGCCGTGCGCTCCGTCGTGTGGCGCATCCTCATCTTCTACATCGGATCCATCGCCATCGTCGTGACGCTGCTGCCGTGGGACGACGCGTCCGTCGCGCTGAGCCCGTACGTCGCCGTCATGGACTCGTTCGGCATCCCGGCGGCCGGCAACATCATGGACGTCGTGGTGCTCACGTCGGTGCTGTCGTGCCTGAACTCCGGGCTGTACACGGCGAGCCGGATGATCTTCTCGCTCTCCCGCCGCGGCGACGCCCCGGCCGCACTGTCGAAGATCGGCTCGTCCGGCGTCCCGCGCCAGGCCGTTCTCGTCTCGACGGTCGTGGGCTTCCTGACGGTGGGCCTCAACTACCTCTACCCGGACACGGTGTTCCTGTTCCTCGTCAACTCCTCGGGAGCGATCGCGCTGTTCGTGTGGCTGGCGATCTCGGTCTCGCAGCTGCGGATGCGGCGCCGGCTCGAGGCGGAGGGCAAGGACCTCACGCTGAAGATGTGGCTGTTCCCGTACCTGACGTGGTGCACCATCGCCGCCATCATCGCGCTGTGCGTCGGCATGCTCGTGCTGCCGGAGACCAGGAGCCAGATGTATGTCTCGATGGGACTCGCCGCCGTGGTGGTCGGAATCGGGATCTACCGCCAGCGCACGCGCGGCGCCACCGGCGAGACACCGGATCCCACGACCGCCGGCGAAACGGTCGACGCCCTCCGGCCTTGACGTTCACCGTTCTCATCGTGAACGGTAGTGCGCTCACTGAACACGGCGTACAGTCCCGCTTCGGAAAGGCCGGACCCACCGGCCCGAGGAAGGACCGACGCTCATGAGATGGGCAATTCTCGGTGCGAGCAACGTCGCTGCCACGCGCGTGCTCCCCGCGTTGCGCGAATGCGGGCAGACAGCGGCGGTGGTGCTCAGCGGTGACGTGGCGCGCGCGGAGGACTACCGGCGGACACACGACATCGAGTCAGCCACCGGCGACCTGCGCGCGGCCGTGGGCGGGGATGTCCAGGCCGCCTACATCTCGTCGACCAACGACAAGCACTTCGACCACGCGATGGCCGCGATCGACGCGGGTCTGCACGTGCTGTGCGAGAAGCCGCTGTCGTTCGACGTCACTCAGGCGCGGAAGATGGTCGACGCGGCCGCATCCGCGGGGGTGGTGTTCGCGACGAACCATCACCTCCGCAATCACCCCGTCCACCGCGCGGCACGACAGTTGCTGGCCGAGGGCGCAATCGGCGACGTCCTGTCGGTGCGGGTGAGCAACGCGATCCTGCTGCGCCAGGCCCTGCGCGGGTGGCGTCTCGGCGGCGTCGGCGGCGGGGTCGCCCTCGACCTCGCGGTGCACGACCTCGACACGCTCCGCTTCGTGACCGGGATGGAACCGGCCACGGTGACGGCGGTCGGTGTGTGCCAGGGGCTGAGCGACGGTCCCGCGGACGCCGTGATGACGAGCGGCGTCCTCGGCACGTCCACGCTGTTCTCGCTCCACGACGCGTACACGGTCCCGGACGCCGTCACGGGTTTCGAGATCCACGGCACCACGGGCACTCTCGTCGCGCGCGACTGCATGCGTCCCGATCCCACCGGCACGCTGCGGATCGTCGCGGACGGGTGCGACACGGCCGTCCCGCTCGAGGCCGTCGACAACCTGTACGCACCCGGCATCCGGGCGTTCGTCGATGCCGTCCGCGGGGCCGGTGAGCCCGTGGCGACGGGACTCGACGGGCTGCGGTCGGTGACGGCCGCGCTGGCGATCCTGCAGTCGATCGACGAGGGCCGGGCGGTCCGGGTCGCTACATGATCAAACCGCTGGGACGGCGCCGCAGCGGCGACTGTTCCTGCACGGGCATCGAATTCGGCGGGACGGGGTAGGGCGCACCGGCGTTGAGCGTCCCGGCGGCCACGTTCGGCCCGCACTGCGCGATCGCCGCCTGCAGGCGTGGGCCCGGGTCCGTCATCGCGGGCACGCCGGCGTTCGGTGCCGACGAGAAGTCGAATGCCGACGTCATGTCGCCCACGGCGCGGCGACGCCAGTCGGTGAGGTTGGGGACGGGAACGCCGAACCGCTTCTCGAGCAGTCGCAACTGCGACGTGTGGTCGAACGTGTCCGACGCGACGAGTCCGCCGCGGCTGTACGGCGAGATGATCAGCGACGGCACCCGGAAACCGAGGCCGATCGGACCCGGATTGTTCTCGCTCTCCGACACCGTGTTCAACGGAACCGTCAGGTATTCGCCCGGGGTGCCCGGCGGCGGTGTGGGTGGGGTGACGTGGTCGAAGAAGCCGCCGTTCTCGTCGTAACTGATGATCAGCGCCGTCTTCTCCCAGATCGCCGGGTTGGACGTGAGGATGTCGAGCACCTCGACGATCCCGACCGCGCCCGCGGCCGGGGGCAGCGCCGGGTGCTCGCAGGTGAAGATGTTGGGCACGATCCAGGACACCGCGGGCAGGGTGCCGGCCGCGACGTCGGCCCGGAAGTCGTTCGGATACGTCGGATCGAGCCCGCGTCGGGCGAGTTCCGAAGTCGG
Organism: Rhodococcus sp. NPDC056960; assembly: GCF_042674125.1. NCBI lineage: Bacteria > Bacillati > Actinomycetota > Actinomycetes > Mycobacteriales > Nocardiaceae > Rhodococcus > Rhodococcus sp. NPDC056960. The sequence continues at coordinate 278,147 of NZ_JBHURF010000007.1, forward strand.
GTCGCTGTATTGCTTGAAGCAGCCCAGCATTCCGTCGAGCGCGATACTCGACACGGGCCCGAGATCCTTGTTGGCGTACACCTTCCAGCTGACGCCGGCCTCCTGCAGGTTCTCCGGGTAGGTGCGCCAGGAGTAGGCGAACCTGGGGATCACCGTCGGTGTCTCGACCAGTGGACCACCGGCCAGACCGTCCGGATCGATCGTTCCCGTCATCCAGTACAGCCGGTTCGGGTCCGTCGGTCCGAGCACCGAGCAGAAGTAGTGGTCGCAGATCGTGAATGCGTCGGCGAGGTCGTAGTGCACGGGGATGTCGGCCCGCGTGTAGTAGCCCATCGTCGCGGGACCGTTGAGCGGCCCCTCGTGCGCGACGTGCACCGGCATCCACCGGTCCATCGCGCCGCCGTTCCACGCGTCGTGCTGCGGACCCCACGCATGGGTCGGGTCGTTGATGCATTCGCCGTCGAGGTGTGTGCCCTGCGTGGTGTCGAGGCGGAACGGCTCGAGATACCCGGTCGGGGTCGGCCCGGCACCCGGCGTCCAGCCGTACTGTTGCCACGCCGGCGACGGGTCGTCGAAGCCGCGCACCCCCGACAACGTGCCGTAATAGTGGTCGAACGACCGGTTCTCCTGCATGAGGTAGACGAAGTGCTCGATGTCGTTCAGCGATCCGCTGCCGCCCGGATCCTGCGCGTAGGCGCGGTCGATGACCGGGCCCGCCCACGAACTGAGGAATGCGGCGCCCCCGGCCGCTGCGGCGGAGGCGAGGAACTTGCGACGCGAGATGTCCGATGCCGGGGTCACGGATCGTGACGGTAGTCGCTGCGGACGCCGCCCGCCCGGTGAATGCGCGGGTTGCCCTACCGCGGGCCGAACGGCACGTCACCCTCCAGCGTGATGCGGTGCATCACGCGGTGCTGGGTTCCGTAGTCGCGGTTGGCGTAGTGCACGGTGCTGCGGTTGTCCCACAGCACGAGATCGCCGAGCCGCCAGCGGTGGCGCACGATGTGCTCGGGTTTGGTGAGGTGCGCGTAGAGGAAGTCGAGGATTCCGCGGCTCTCCGCCTCGGACACTCCGGCGATGTGCGACGTGAACCCCGGGTTCACGAAAATGCCCCTGCGCCCCGTCTCCGGGTGCACCCGCACGACGGGATGCTCGACGGGCACGAGTGCCGTGACTTCCTCACCGTCCCAGACGTTTCCCTTACCGCCACGTTTCTGCGCGAGGTAGTACCCGAACTCGCGGTTGCCGTCGTGTACCGCCGTCAGCTGATCGATCATCTGCTGCACGGGCAGCGACAGCGACTCGTACGCGAGTTGGCTGTCGGCCCAGTTGGTGTCGCCGCCGTGCGGCGGGAGGACGACGGGGCGGAGGATCGATCCCAGCGGCGGGCGCTTCATGAACGTGACGTCGGTGTGCCACACGTCGGCGAACCCGTTGTCCTGACTGTCGAGCGCGTACACCTCCTGCGCGACGTTGCCGCTGTCGTGGACGGGGTGGCCTGCGGTCAGCTGCCCGAGCCGGCGACCGAACTCGATGTGGCTCCTGTCGTCGAGCGACTGGCCCCGCAGGACCAGAACCTTGTGTTCGGTCAGCGCCGACCGAATCGCGGCCACCTCGTCGTCGGTTGCGGTGGCGACGTCCAGGCCGATGATCTCGGCGCCGAACGACGGGCCGAACTTGTCGAGCGTCAGCGACGCCGCTCTGGTCTCGAATGCAGTGCTCATGATTTCTTTCGCGAAGTTGTCGAGGGTCGGCCCGGACCTGCGAACGCGGGGAATGCGCGAGGAATTACCGGAAGGCCGATGGCTACCGAGGAGTGGACAGCACGCGGTACGCGCGCCGGACCGTCAACAACAACACATGTTGGCGCACGTACGGCACAGGTCGACGGTGAGGCGTCGCACCAGGTGAGTCGTATGCACGACCCAATTCCTACCGGACCGGAGGGAAATGAGCAAGCGCGGGGCAACCGTGCGGGGTCAGCTCCAGCGGGCCTGCCCGCCGTCGAGTGGAATGGTGGCGCCGGACAGATAGCCGGCGTCGGGACCGACGAGGAAGACGACGGCGCGCCCGATGTCCCGCTCGCAGTCGCCGATCCGGCCGAGCGGGATGGACTTCACGAATTCCGCCGCCTCCTCGGGGTTGTTCTCCGTCCACCACTTCAGCCCCGGCGACAGCGCATGTGGGGCGACCGCATTGACCCGGATGCCGTCGGGACCCCATTCGCTGGCGGCGGTGCGGGTGAGCGAGCGCATCGCCTCCTTGGTGGCCGCGTACAGCCCGTAACCGCTCGTGTCCCACCGCACCGCCGAGGAGCTGACGAGGTTGATGATCGAACCGCCGCCGCGCGCCTTCAGGTGCGGATAGCACAGCTGCATGAGGAACAGCGTGGCCACCGGACCGACCGCCATCGCCCGGTCCAGCAGTTTCGGGGTCACGTCGAGGAGCGGTCCGAGCGCGCTGGCGTTGGCGTTGTTGATCAGGATGTCGAGGCCCCCGAACACGTCCACGACGCGGTCGACCATCGGCGCCAGCTGATCGCGCTTGCTGACGTCGCAGACGATCGGTTCGGCGGTCCCGCCGAAGTCGGCGATGGCGGCGCACGTGTCGACGAGTTTCGCCTCCGTCCGCCCGACCACCCCGATCCGGGCGCCCTCCTTGGCCAACGCGAACGCCATGCCCGCGCCCACCCCCTGACCGGCGCCGGTGATCAGCGCGACCTTGCCGTCCAGCGTGCCCATCAGGTGTCCGCCCATCGGTTGGCTGTGAGATGGAAACTCGGGATGTCGGCCAGCGACATCACCGCTTCGTACGTGCGCTCGTACCCCGTGTGCGCGATCCGCCACCGGCCGTCGGCGCCCCGCCGGTAGCGGTCGGAGTAGAACGCCGCCCCGCGCAGCACCATGCCGTGCTCCGGGATCAGCACGGTGTCGGAGAGGTACCACCGTCCCGTGGCAGTATCGGCGTCCACGTCGATCTCCGGATGACCGCAGTGGTGTTCGGTGATGGTGTTCGATCCGAGGTTCGCCTTCATGTACTCGACGAGCGCGTCGCGGGAGTCGAAGGTGAGGCGCTCACCGTAGTTCGCCGTGGCGTCCGGCAGCAGCGTATCGGCGAACTCGTCCCAGCTCTTCGTGTCGAGCGCACGGAGATACGCGTACTTGAGCCGGCTGATTGCCGCGACTGCCTCGAGATCGGAAACTGACACCTGTTCTACATACCACGGGCGCCGCACCCCGCGGAGCGACTCGCAACTATCTGCTGACGCTGCCGGCACTATCTACTGACGCTGCCGGCGTCGACGGGCAGGGCGACGGACGTGATGTACCGCGCCTCGTCCGACGCCAGGAACAACGCGGCGTTGGCGACGTCGACCGGTTCGATCCAGGGAATCGGCAGCATGTTCATCGTCACCGCGGCCGCCGCGAATTCCTCCCGGGTGGGGTGCTGGAGGTCGGGCCGGAACGCCCGCCGCACCATGTCGTTCTGGATCATGTCCGTGTCCACGTTGGTCGGATGGACACTGTTGACGCGTACCCCGTGCGGCGCGAGTTCCTTCGCCAGCGACCGCATCAGACCCACCACCCCGTGCTTGGCCGCGGTGTAGTGGGCGACTCCGACGAGCCCCCGCAGACCGGCGATGGAACTCGTCAGGATCATCGCGCCGCCGCCCCGCTCGATCAGGTGCGGGGCCGCCGACTTGCACGTCTGCCACACCCCCGTCAGGTTGACGTCGAGCATCGTCTGCCACGTCTCGGAGTCCAGTTCCAGTGCCGCACCCGACGACGTGATGCCCGCCGTGGCGCACACGAAGTCCAGTCCGCCCAGTTCCCCGGCCGCCGCCGTGACCGACTCGGCGAGCGCGTCGCCGTCGCGCACGTCCACCTGCGCGGTCACGATCCGGCGGCCGGTGTCCCGGACCAGCTTCGCGGTCACCTCGAGATCCTCCGGGCTCGCCGGCGGCGTCACCACCGTGCCGACCGGCCCGCACAGGTCGACGGCCACGACGTCGGCACCCTCCTGCGCGAATCGCAATGCCTGCGCCCTACCGATCCCGCGTGCGGCACCGGTGACCAGGACGACTCTTCCGTTCACTCGACCTGTCATCTCTACACCTTCTGGGTCAGTCCGGCATCGACCACGAGTTGTGTGCCGGTGATGTATCGCGATTCGTCCGAGGCCAGGAACAGCAGCGCGTTGCTGACGTCGCGCGAGTCCAGCCACGGCACGGGCAGCATGTGGTTCGCCGAGAGAACCGGCACGACGTCGTCGTGGGTCGGATTCTCGAGATCCGGCCGCAGCCGTGCCATCGTCGCCGGGTTCAGCGTCATGCGGGTGCCGACCGCACCGGGGTGCAGCACGTTGACCCGGATGAACTGCGGCCCGAGTTCGTTCGCGAGGGTCCGGGCCAACCCGACCACGGCGGTCTTGGACGCCGAATAGTGGGCGGCCCCGGCCACCGCCTTGATGCCGGCGGTCGAACTGACGATCACGACGGAACCGCCACCGTCGCGCATCGCCGGGACCGCGGCCGTCGCCGTGTTCCAGACCCCGGTGAGGTTGACGTCGAGCGACCGGTGCCAGTCCGCGTCGTCGATCGTCCAGGCCGGGCCGGGGTTGTCGCAGACACCCGCGTTCGCGACGACGACGTCGAGAGGGCCCAGTTCGTCGACCCCCGTGGCGACGGCCGCCCGCAGCGCGGACGGATCCCTGACGTCGGCATGTGCGACGACCGCCCGCCGGCCGAGTTCGCGGACCTGCCTGCCGGTCTCGGCGAGATCGGCGTCCGCCGACGGCAGGTCGACGACGACCACGTCGGCACCCTCCTCGGCGAGCCGAACCGCGTGACTACGTCCCATGCCGTTCCCGGCACCGGTGATGAAGGCGACCTTGCCTGCCATCCGTGACATCGGTATTTCCCTTCTAGTCCAGGCGGCCGGGAGTCGGGTAGCTACGCAGGGACAGCCCCACCCGCCCGTCCTCCACCGCGTCGTCGATCGATCCGCGCAGGGCGCCGCAGGTGGGAACGAACATCGAGTGCTCCCCCGCCTCGGCCCGCGACGCGAATTCCGGGCACCTCTGCTCGGCGTCGTCCAGCCACTGCACGCTGGTGTGCGCCACGCTGTACTTCTCCACCAGCACCGCGTTGCCGCAGCGCCGGCATTCGACGGGAAGCACTCAGACCACCGCCCCGGCTGCATGCCGGGCACCGACCCAGCCGAACACCATCGCGGGACCGATCGTCGCGCCGGCACCGGCGTAGTCGTTGCCCATCACGGACGCCGACGTGTTGCCGGTGGCGTAGAGCCCGGGGATCGGGTCGCCGCTGCCGTTCAGCACCTGGCTGTGCTCGTTGCACACGAGACCGCCCTTGGTACCGAGGTCGCCGGCCTCCATCCGCACCGCGTAGTACGGTGCCGTGTCCAGCTCGTCCATGGTCGGGTTGGGCAGTCGCGGGTCGCCGTAGTACCGGTCGTAGGCGCTGTCGCCGCGACCGAAGTCGGCGTCGACACCGGCGCGGGCGAACCCGTTGAACCGGGTGATCTCCGCGGACAGCGACTCCGCGGGAACACCCATCTTCTGCGCGAGTTCGCCGAGCGTTGCGGCGCGCTGCATCAGTCCCGTCTCGAACCATTCGGCGGGGAACTTCTGCCCGGGCATCACACCACCGAACTGGTAGCGGCTCTTGGCCTTCGAATCGAAGACGAACCACACGGGGTCGTGACCACCGGCGATCTGGTCGTGGACGAAGGTGACGTACGGGGACGCCTCGTTGGTGAACCTCTTGCCGTTCTGGTCGACGATCACCGACGGCGGGATCGACCGTTCCGACACGAGGACGTGCATGATGCCGTCCGGCCGCCGGAACGACGGCATCCACCAGGCGTCGTCCATCAGGTCGAGGGCGGCACCCACCTGCTCGCCCGCCACGATGCCGTCACCGGTGTTGTCGGGCGAACCGGCGCTGTAGTTGTCCTTGCCGCCCTCGCGGAGGTACCGCTTCCGCATCTCCTCGCTCTGCTCGAATCCGCCGGTGGCCATCATGACGCCGCGGCGGGCGCGGACACGCAGTTCCCGCCCGCCGGATTCGACGACCGCGCCCGTCACCGCTCCCGAACCGTCCGTGATCAGGCTCTTCAGCGGAGAATTCAGCCACAGCGGAACCCCGGACTCCTGCAGTGTCAGCCGCAGCCGGCCGATCAGGGCCTGGCCCAGCGTCTCCATCCGCCTGCGCCGCACCATCGCCACCACCGAGCGCCAGCCGACGCCCAGCGCGGTCCGCCGGCCGGCCCAGGTGCGGAAGAACATGTTGAGATGCCGGAACTCGGTGGACGTCATGTACAGCCCGCCCGGCATCGCGAGAGAGTTCGGGCGCTGCAGTGCGCGATCGGCACCGAGCTGGTTCATGTCGAACGGCAGCGGTTCGACCGTCCGCCCCTTCCGCCGTCCGCCCACGTTCTCGGGGTGGTAGTCGGAATAGTCCTCGCACCAGGAGAACCGGAGATGCGGGCAGCTCTGTTCGAAGAACCGCATCATCGCGGGCCCCTGCTCGATGTACGCGTCGAGGCGTTCGGTAGGCACGCTGTCTCCGACGATCGACTCCAGGTACTTGCGGACGTCGCCGGGGTCGTCGGCCCGGCCTTCACGGACGAGGATGGGCGAGTTGGGGATCCACAGCGCGCCACCCGACAGGGCCGTCGAACCGCCGTACACCCCGGACTTTTCGACGAGAAGGGTGTCGAGTCCCCGCGCGGCCCCGGCGAGGGCGGCGGTCATTCCGCCCGCACCGCTGCCGATCACCAGGAGATCGACCTCCCGGTCCCAGTTCTGCTCGTCTACGCTCATCGTGCACACCTTCCGAAGTGGTCTCGATCACACCCTGCCGGTGTCAATTGCTTTTTCCCACAGCTCTTCCCGCGGAGCGGGAGACAACGGCACCTCCGCCGAGCGGGACACTGCGCGGCTACGTCGCCGCGGTGAAGATGCCGAGCCCGCCGCGGTACACCAGCAGCGGGGGCACGTCCCTGAGCACGTCCAGTCCGGTGACCCGCGCGACGACGATGGTGTGATCGCCCGCGTCGTGCTCGAACTCGACGGTCGCCCGCACCTGGGCCAGCACGCCGTCCAGCGCCGGGGCGCCGTTGTCGGCGTGCGACCAGCCGACGTCGGCGAACTTGTCGGCGCCGCTCGTCGCGAACGTTCCGCACACGTCGCGCTGGTCGTGGGCGAGGACGTTGACGCACACGTGTTCGCTCGCCCGCAGCCGCGGCCAGCTGGTCGACGTCCGCGCCGGACTGAACGACACGTACGGCGGGTCCAGCGACAGCGACACGAACGACTGGCACGTGAAGCCGTGCGGAGTGTCGCCGTCGTGTGCGGTGATCACCGTGACCCCGGTGCAGAAATGCCCGAGCACCGACTTGAGCTGTGCGGGGTCGACGCGTCGCACCACCGGCGGCACGGGTTCTTCGGTTCGGGTCATCGTGTCTCCTCTGATCGACTGGTTGCGTTCAGCCTCGCGGCGGCGCCTCCAGGGGCGGAATGCCCCGTCCCGCCCAGCGGCAGCCTTTCGCATGCCGGAACCCGAACGCTCGGTTGATAGGCTCGGAAAATGCCGTCGTCCGACCCCACACAGAGCTCCGGGTTCGCCGGCCTCCGCTCCACGAGCTGGCCGGTACTCGGCATCCTGTCGTTCGGCGAGGAGCTGTCCGGCTACGACCTGAAGAAATGGGCGTCGTACAGTGTGCGTTTCTTCTACTGGAGCCCGTCGTTCAGCCAGGTGTACTCGGAGCTGAAGAAGCTCGAGGACGCGGGATACGTGACATCGAGGGCGGTGGTCGACGACGCGGCACGGGTGAAACCCAAGCGCCTGTACAAGATCACGGACGCCGGGATGGCCGTCATCCGCAGCTGGGCGCGGGAGGCGCCGATCGATCCCCCGGTCCTCAAACACGGGGTGATGCTGCGCATGTGGCTGGGTCACCTCACCGAGCCCGAACAACTCAAAGAGGCGCTCGAAGAGCACATCTCGTACGTGGAGGGGATGAGCAGGCAGGCCGCCCTCGACGCCCGCGATTCCGACGGCGAACCGACATGGGCGTTCGCGCACATGGTCAACAAGTGGTCCGAGCGCTACTACGCGGCCGAGAGCGAACTGGCGAAGCAGATGCTCGCCGACATCGACGAGGCCGCCCAGCGGATGCACGGTGAGGGCACGCCGGAACATCCCGGCGCACCGAAACCGACCGAACCGCATTCGATCAGGCGTTCCCGCGAGGCGCAGCAGGAGTACCAGGCCGCGATGAAGGCGGCACGGGACGCGGACGACGAAGACTAGTTCGACGGGGTCCCTGCCCGCTCGGCCATCAGATCCCGCAGTCGCGGCCACAGTTCTCGCCGTTCGGTCTGCGCCGCGGTCATCGCGTCGATCGTCAGGAATCCGTGGAACATTCCCGCGACTCGCCGGCAGTGCACGGGCACACCGGCGTCGGCGAGGGCCGCGGCGTACTTCTCCCCCTCGTACCGCAGCGGATCGCGTTCGGCGGTGATCACGACCGCGGGGGGGAGCCCACCGAGATCCTCGGCCCGCACGGGGGCGGCGTAGACGGGTACGGCGTCGCGGTGATCGGGCAGGTACTGATCCCAATACCATTGCATCGCAGCGCGGGTGAGGAAGTGATCCTCCGCGAACTCCTCGTAGGACTCGGTGTCGAAGACCGGTTCGATGACCGGGTAGATCAGTAGCTGCCCGGCGACGGCGGGGGCGCCGCGGTCCCGGGCCATCAGCGCGGCGACGGCGGCGAGGTTGCCCCCACTGCTGTCGCCGGCGACGAGGAGCCGGTCCGGGTCGCCGCCGAACTCGTGGGCGTGCTGCGCGACCCAGCACGTCGCGGCGTAGGCGTCGTCCGCCGCCGCAGGCCACCGCGCTTCCGGGGCCAGGCGGTAGTCGACGGAGACGACGACGGCTCCGGTCCCGGTGCACATCGCGCGGCAGAAGCCGTCGTGGCTGTCGAGGTCGCAGATCACGAACCCGCCGCCGTGGAAGAAGACGACGACGGGCAGGGACTCCGCCGGGCGCGCTACGGGCGAATAGATCCGCACCCCGATCGGGCCGGCACCGCCCGGTATCTCCCGGTCCTGCACGGCACCCACCGGTTCGGCGTCGACGACGGCCTTGCGTCCCGCCTTCGTCGCCGCCCGCGCCTGCGCACCCGTCATGGTCTCCACCCGGGGGAAGTTGTCGTTCAGTCCCCGGAGAATGGTCTCGGCCTGCTCGTCGAGCGGCATTCGTGCTCCTTCGTCTCAGGCGGAGTATCGGTCGGCGCGTCCGGCGGCGGGGGTCGCGGCCGACATGTAGTTGCGCCAGGTGCCCTTGGCGGACATGCGAATCGGTGCGGTGAGGCGGTGATCGAGCTTGATCTGACTGCTCGGACCGCACACCGAGATGGCCGCGACGACGTTGTCGTCGGTGCCCACGGGCACGGCGACACAGCTGACGCCCACGAGGTCCTCTTCCCGGTCGTACGCCGCTCCGCGTTCGCGGGTCTTCTGCAGCTCGGCGCGGAACGCCGCGGGTGAGTCGATGCTGAACCGGGTGCTGCGCGGCAGGCCCGCCTCGACGACGCGGTCGACCACGGACTCGGGCGAGTGGGCGAGCAGCACCTTGCCGACACTCGTGCAGTGCGCGGGCTGGCGGCCGCCGACCCGGGACGGCAGACCGACCCCGAACCGTCCGGCGATCTTCTCCAGGTAGACGACGTCGATTCCCTCGAGCACCGCGAGGTGCACGGCGTGCCCGGTGAGGCGGTGGAGTTCGTGCAGGAACGGCAGCGCGGCCCGGTGCAGGCGGTCCTGGTGCACGGCGAGCGACCCGAGTTCGAACAGCCGCATGCCGAGTTCGTAGTCGCGGCCTTCCCGGCGGAGCCACCGCAGCTGGACGAGACGCTCGAGCATCCGGTGCGCGGAGGATCGCGGAAGCCCCGTGCGGCGCACGATCTGCGCGAGCGTGAGCCTGCCCGGTCCGTCGAAGGCGTCGAGGAGCAGTGCGGCGCGATCGAGTCCGGCGGTGGGGGTGGGGCTGAGTGACGTCGTCATGGGGACCTCCGTAGCGGCGCTGCTCGGTGCGGCGCCGCGGTGTGTGACTGGCGACACTTACTATAAATAGGCATATACCTATTTGCAATAGTGCTTCGCGCACGCCCCCGAACAGGCAGAAGGCCCGGCGCGCGGATCGACAGATACGCGCGCCGGGCCCAGACCCTCCTCTACATCGCCGCCAGCGGTTCACTCCCGGACCAGTCGTGGCCCCAGTAGCTGTCCGCGGTGATCTCCTCCGCGGAGTAGTACTTCTCGTCCACCTTCATGCCCTCGGTGCCGAACTCGATGTCCCAGCCACCGGGGGCCCGGACGTAGAACGACACCATCTTGTCGTTGGTGTGCCTGCCGAGCGTCGACGAAACGGAGAATCCGTCCTTGACGACGCGATCGAGCGCCTGGCCGACGGCGTCGAGCGTGTCGACCTCCACCATGATGTGCACCAGACCCGGCGCTCCGCCGTGCGGTGCGGGGCACAGCGCCAGGCTGTGGTGACGCTCGTTGACGCCCATGAAGCGCACCCGCATCGGGCCGAACTCCGGCGGCGCGGGGATACGGAAGGCGCCGCGGGGCAGGAAGCCGAGCACCTCGGTGTAGAAATCGAACGCCCCACTGAAGTCCATCACCGGCAGCACGACGTGGCCGAGGCCCTGCGCCCCGGTCACGAACTTCGCGCCGAACGGGGTGACCACCGGGCTGTGGTCGAGGACGGCGCCGTGGAAGATCTCGATCGTCGCGCCGGTCGGATCCTGGAACGTGATCACCTCCTCGACGCGCCGCGCGTCGGCCTCCTCCACCGACAGCGGTTTGACGGCGATACCGGCCCCCTCGACCGCCTCCTGGACGCGCACCAGGCCCGCGTGATCGCGGACCTCCCACCCGATGGTGACCACCTCGTCCGTCTCGCCCGGCACGACCACGATGCGGGCCGCGCGCTCGTCCATGCGGAGGTAGAGGGCGTCCTCGTCGGGACCGCTGCCCTCGGCGAATCCGAGAACGTCGAACGCGAACGTCCGCCAGCGCTCCAGGTCGTTTGTCTGGATCTTGACGTAGCCCAGTCCCTTGATGTCTGTCATATGTTGTCCTTCTGCTGTTTTCGAGTTCCGACGGCGGTCAGATCATCGACTTGAGGTTGTCGGCCGGGTCGAGGCCGAGCGAGCTGAGCGCCGAGGCGTGGTACACGGTGCTCGGCACGTGGATGGCGTGGGCCAGGCCGGCGTGCGCGTCCCGCCAGTACCGCTGCAGGGGCTTGTCCATGCGCAGCGCGTTGCCGCCCGACCGCGCGAAGATCTGGTCGACGGCGGTGACCGCGCGCCATGCGGCCCGCACCTGGGTGCGGCGTCCGGCCGCGCGGTCCTCGAACGTGACTTCCTTACCCGACTCGACGAGATCCCAGATCTTGTCGACGTTGGCGAGCAGTTCCTGGCGGGCGGCGTTGATGTCGGCCGCCGCCTCGCCCACGGCGAACAGGACGTAGGGGTCGTCCTTGATCGCGGTGCCCTGCGCGCCGACGCGGTCGCGCTGGTAGTCGAGGTGAGCGGCCAGGGCGCCCTCCGCGATTCCCACGACGGCCGAGGAGATGCCGAGCGGGAACATCGTCGACCACGGCATGTTGTACAGCGTCTCGGTGCGGCCGAACTTCTGCACCGCGGTCCCGTTCATCACCTCGTCGGCGTCCATCACCCGGTAGTCGGGGACGAACGCGTTCCGGACGATGATGTCCTTCGAACCGGTCCCCTTCAGCCCGACGACGTTCCACGAGTCCTCGACGATCTCGTAGTCGCTGCGCGGCAGGATCATGTGCAGCATCTTCGGCGGCAGCGCCATGGCGCCGTCCTGGTCGCCGAGCATCGCGCCGAGGAAGATCCAGTCGCAGTGATCGGTGCCCGAGGAGAACTGCCAGCGGCCGTTGAAGACGTAGCCGCCGTCGACCGGGGTCGCGATTCCCGTCGGCGCGTACGGCGAGGCCATCCAGGTGTCGGTGTCGGCGCCCCACACCTCGTCCTGCACCTTCGGGTCGGCGAACGCCAACTGCCAGGGATGCACGCCGACGATGCCGCACACCCATCCCGTGGCCGGGTCTAGCGACGCCGCCGTCATCACCGTTTCCGCGAACTCACGGGGGTGCGCCTCGTAGCCGCCGTACTCGGCGGGCTGCAGCAACTTGATCGGCCCGGCCTCGCGGAGCTTCTTCGCCGTGTCGTCGGGCAGTTTGCCGATCCGCTCGGCCTCGGGCGCCTGATCGCGGAGCTGATCCGCGATCGCCATGATGTTGTCGAGAACCTCGTGGGTCATCTGTCGTGTCCTTCTACTCGCTATTCGGTGCAGGATCAGGCGTTGGTGTCGAGGGGCACGACGCCGTTGGCGAGGTTGTCGGCAACCTCCGCCTCCCAGCTCTGCACCGCCCTCGTGGTGTCGATCTCGAATTCGAAGCGCTTGGTCATGTCGTCGGTGATGTCCTCGACGTCGACGTAGAACTGCTGGTACCAGCGACGCAGCTGGTAGACGGGGCCGTCCTCCTCCGACAGCAGCGGGTTGTCGATGCGCGACTTGTTCAGCCAGATGTCGACGTCCTGCTTGAATCCGAGCTCGACGCCCTCGGCGAACTGCGCTGCCATGCCGTTGGCCACCTCGTCCGACAGCCCCTCGGGCTTCTTGACCATGGCGCCCCACTGCAGGACGAACGAATCGGCGCTGACCGGATAGTGGCAGTTGATCAGCACCGTCTCGATCATCATGCCGTTCGCCTCGCTCCACAGCTTGTCGATCATGTAGGACGGGCCGAAGTACGACGCGTCCGAGCGCAGCGTGGAGTTGGGGTCGTCGTAGCTGGTGCCCACCGAGATGTCGTGGCGCGGCGTCGACTGCATGTACTGGGTGGCCACGTGCCCTTCGAAGACGTTCTTGAAGTAGCGCGGGAACGAGAAGTGGACGTAGTAGAAGTGCGCCATGTCGACCACGTTGTCGACGATCTCGCGGCAGTGCGAACCCTCGACGAGCAGCGAATTCCACGTCCAGTCGGTCCATTCCGAAGAACCGAATCCCTCGATCTCGGGGATCGTCACGTCGGCGGGCGGCGGGTTGCCCTGCGGGTCGTTCCAGACGTAGAGCTGCCCGTTGCGCTCGATGGTCGTCCAGGCCCGGGTCCGCGCCAGCGGCGGGACGCGTCGCGCGTACGGGATTCCCGTGCACTTGCCGTTACCGCCCCAGCGCCAGTCGTGGAAGGGGCACGCGATCGAGTCGCCCTTGACGGTGCCGTGTGCCAGGTTGCCGCCCATGTGACGGCAGTAGGCGTCGAGCACACTGAGCGTCCCGTCGGACGTCTCGAACACCACCAGCGACGTGCCGAACGCGTCGATCTGGTGCGGGGTGCCGTCCCTGAAGGTCTTCGCCAGACCCAGGCAGTGCCACCCGCGCGCGAAACGCGTTGGTGCCGATCCCACTTCGATCATCCGGACTTCGTCGCCGTCAACGGCACTGTTGCGCGCCATGTCTACCTCCGCCTCGCTGTACGTCAAGAACACCCTCGGGGTGTGGTGTAGCTCATAGTCGACGCGTCGGGCCCGTTGCGGTACCCGACTCTCCCACTCAGCGAGAGGCTTTCGGAACGAGCGGAAAATGGCGGGAGGCCGGCGTCCCGATCACAGGGACCGCGCACCCCATTCGCCCACCGCGGGGACTACCGTTCGAATCACAGACCCGTGACTTGGGAGGACCGATGGCCGCACTCATCTCTTCGCAGCCGTACGCAGCAGAGATCCGCCGGCTGTGCGCCGACGCCGTCCCGAACGGGGTGGCCGTCGCCCCCGAGCCCGGGACGGCGGTCGAGCAGGACCTCCTCCTGCTCCGGCCCCGCACCAGCCCGGATCTGTCGCCGCAGGTCCGGCGGGTGGGCGAGCACGATCTGCTCGTGCAATTCCGCAACCGCGACGAGCAGCTGGTCTACGAGTTCTGGACCAACAGCTTCACCGGGACGGTCACCGCCGAGGATCGGTCGGTGGACCTCCTCGAGCGGCACGGCGCCGAGCACTTCCCGGGCATCCTCCGCAGGTTCCGCACGCGTATCCGGCGGTCGGTGCCGTCCGGTGCCGATCTGTCGTCCGCGCTGCAGCAGACGTATATCCAGGACGGCGTCCGCATGGCCGACGTGACCATCACGTGCACGCTCGACGGTGCCGTGCTCGCCCAGGCCTGGGCGACGTACGAACTCCTCGACTGAGCGCTCTTCTCCCACGAATTGATCAGCCGCGCAGGTTATTACCTGCGCGGCCGACCAATGTCCGGGAAACTATCCCACCGGGTCGGCCAGCCGCGTCCGTGACCGGCTGAACTCGAACCCGCGGAATCCCTCCTCGGCGACGTCCGCGCAGATTCGCCCGTACGCGCCGAAGCCCCCGATGTACGGCATGAACACCCGCGGCTTGCCCGGGATGTTGGCGCCCATGTACCACGAGTTCGCCAGCGGGAACAGCGTCTGTGCGGCGAGTTCACGGCAGTGCTCCACCCACTGCTCGGTGGCGGGCTCCGACGCCTCCACCGCGTCGTAGTCCTTCTCCCACAGATGCGCGATGCAGTCCGCGATCCAGTCGACGTGCTGCTCGGCGCCGAGCACCATGTTCGCGAGCACCGACGGGCTGCCCGGTCCGGTGACGACGAACAGGTTCGGGAACCCCGGAACCCCGAGACCCAGATAGGTTTTCGGACCCTCACTCCAGTACTCGGCCAGCGACACCCCGCCCCGGCCGACGATCCGCATGCGGTCCAGGGCGCCCGTCATGGCGTCGAAACCGGTGGCGAACACCAGGGTGTCGAGGGCGTAGTCGGCGTCGGTGGTGGTGATGCCCGACGCGGTGATCGACTCGATCGGCGCCGCCTTGAGGTCGACCAGGGTGACGTTCGGCCGGTTGTACGTTTCGAAATAGTGGGTGTCGGTGACGATCCGCTTGGTCCCGATCGGGTGATCGTTCGGGATCAGCTTGTCCGCGACGGCCGGGTCGTCGACGAGACGGCGGATCTTCTCCTCCGCGAACTCCCGCGCGGTGGCGTTCGCGGCGTCGGTCTTCGTCTGGTCCGGAAAGGTTTTCGCGAACAGCACTCCCCCGAGCTTCCACCGCGTCTCGTACGCCTCCCGACGTTCGTCTTCGGAGACCTCCAGTGCGGACTTCGGGTGCGCGTTGTACGGCGAACCGCCCCCGCTCTCCCTGGAGAGGCGCCGGCGTTCGTCGTATCCGGCCTTGATCGCGCGCCGCATCTCGTCGTCCCACGTCTCGTTTCCGGCGGGGACGCTGTAGTTGGCGCTGCGCTGGAACACGTACAGGTGCTCCGCCTGCTCGGCGATCAGCGGAATCGACTGGATGCCCGACGACCCGGTGCCGATGATCCCGACCTTCCGGCCGGTGAAGTCGACGCCCTCGTGCGGCCAGTGACCGGTGTGATGCGTATCGCCCGTGAAGGATTCGCGCCCCGGGATGCCCGGCATGTTGGCCGTGGACAGCGCGCCGGTCGCGAAGACGCAGAACCGGGCCGACAGAACGTCGCCGCGGTCGGTGCGCACCTCCCACCGGAGCGATTCCTCGTCCAGTTCCGCCGACGTCACCCGCGTGTCGAACAGGAAGCGGTCGCGGAGGTGGAACCGGTCCGCGACATGATTGATGTACTCGAGGATCTCCGGCTGCGTCGCGTACTTCTCGCTCCAGTCCCACTCCTGCTCGAGTTCCCGCGAGAACGAGTACGAGTAGTCGACGCTTTCCACGTCGCACCGGGCGCCGGGATAGCGGTTCCAGTACCACGTGCCGCCCACACCGGCGGCTGCCTCCACACCCTGGACCGTCAGTCCCAGGCTTCGCAGTTTGTACACCGCGTACAGACCCGCGAAACCCGCGCCGACGACGACCGCGTCCACGTCGCCGATCCGATTCGCACGAGCATCATTCTCGGTGCGTGCACTCACGGGCGCGCTCCTCTCCCATTCGACAGACACATTCCGGCAGCAAGGCCTGTCTGGGACGGTAAGTCGCGAAACCGGGGTGGCCACAGGCTCGTTCCCGGTGAGCGGTCGGGCAGCTGCTAGCTCGACACGACGGGGGCGAGATCGGGGTCGATGACGTCGGCCAGCGCGTCCCACGGCACGGTGATCGTGACGAGTCCGATCGCGTGCGGCCCCACCTGATAGTCGTTGAAGTGGATCTCCATGCCATTCGGGGTGGCCAGCCAGTTGGCGAAGTTCGCCTCGGTCGGCTCGATGCCGCTGCGCTCGAAGTCCGGTCCGGCGATCGTCTCGGGGAGCAGGCGCGCGGATTCGTCGGACAGCTTCTGCAGGCCGGCCGGAAGGTCGGGGAACAGGTCTCCGAGCGTGATCGGCGCAGCCGTGTCCGCGTTCACCACCACCGTCGCGACGATCGGGGTGGGATGCGCGCCGGGCGGATCGGCGTTCCACGACGTCACCAGCAGGCCGCTGATCACGTGCTCGCCGATGTGCGCCACGCTGTGGTCCTCACTGCTCAGCGTGAAGGAGTCGGTGCCCGAGCCGTCGATCTGGTCCTGCAGCGCGGCGTGCATCGATTCGTTGAACTCGGCCGTGACCGCCGGATCCCCGCCCTCGATCTGCGGGATGGTCACGTCGTAGCGGACGCGGCCGGTGGAACCGGTGACCTGCTCCTCGGTCTCCGTGTAGGGCCGGCTCGCGGACGTGGTCGCGTCGGTGCCGGTCGTGTCGGCGGCGGAGACGGTCGCCGGTGCCGACTGCTCGCTCACCGCCGTGCCGGATCGATCGGAGCAGGCGGCCGGCGCGAGAAGCGCGGCGACGCCGAGCAGTGACACCAGAACAGATCTCCGCATGCCGCTCATCAGGTATCTCTACCACGTCGATTCCCCTGTCATCTACCGATCGGGTCGACGATGGTGTGCAGACCGTCGATGAAACCCCGGGCGGTGGATGCGTCGTAGAGGTCGGCGGAATACACCAGTTCGGCATCGATACCGTCGGGCCGCCCGTCGGCATCGTGTCGTTCGGCGAAGTGGAAGTGCAGATCGCACTTGGCGATGTCGAGTGGACGGGGTGTGACCTCGAAGTCGAGCCCGGACACGTTCAGGGATGCGGGAGCGAAGTTGTTCAGCGACAGCGCAACCTGGAACAGCGGGTGCAGGGACGGCGACCTCGGCGGGTCGAGCACCTGGACGAGTCGCTCGAACTGCACGTCGGCGTTCGCCAGAGCACGAAGCTCCACGCCGCGCGATCGATCGACGATGTCGCACAGCGTCATCGTCGGATCGACCCGCGTTCGCAGTACCAGCGTGTTGACGAACATGCCGACCACGTCGTCGAGCGCCGGGTCTCGCCGACCCGCGATCGGAGTCCCGATTGCGACGTCGGGATCCCGCTGAGGCGGGCGAGCAGCACCGCAACTGCCGACCTGAGCGCCGTGAACAGGCTGGCGTGGTGCTCATGCGCAGTGGCCAGCAGGCCTCGATGCGCATGCACGTCGAGGGTGAACGGAAGCCGTCCCGCTCGATAAGTCCACCGCTTCGGCCTGGGACGATCGATGGGCAGCGCGAGCTCCCCCCGAAGTCCCGACAGTTCCTTCGTCCAGTGTGCGACCTGCTTGGACGCGACGCTGTCCGGGTCGTCCTCGTCCCCGAGCAGTGCCCGGCGCCACACCGTGTAGTCGGCGTAGTGCACGATCGGGGGCTCCCACGCGGGCTCACTGCCCGTCGACCGGGCACGGTAGGAGTCGGCGAGGTCTCGTGCCAAGGGTGCGAGCGACCAGCCGTCTGCGGCGATGTGGTGGATGACGCAGGCGAGAAGGTGGTCGCGGTCGCCGAGCCGGAACAGCCGGGCGCGCAGAGGAGGCTCGCGCCGGACGTCGAATCCCGCGGACAGCAGCTGCGACGTCTGCGCCGCCATGTCGGCCGCACCGGTCACCACCGGAGTCAGGTCGGGCAGTGCATCGGCCACGTCGAGCACGTGCTGGTACGGCCCCGGCAGCGAGTCGGGGAACACCGTCCTCAGTGCACGATGCCGTTCGAGGACGTCCGCCATCGCCGAGCGCAGGGCATCGACGTCGAACCCGCCGCGCACTCGTACCGTGAAGGGGATGTTGTGGAGAGCGGGTTCCACGAGGCTGCGGTCGATGAAACTTTGCGACGGAGACAGCGGCACGAGGGTGGGCAGCGGCGTTGCACCCAACTTCGGTCCGTGCGGCGGGCGGGTGTTCGGTGGGTGCGCGCAGGCCTGCGCGACCGTCAGTGCGAGCGCCGCAACCGTCGGTGCATCGAAGAGTTCGCGCACGCCCAGCGTGGTGCCCAGCTCGGCGTTGATCGTCGCGACCACCCGGATGGCGGACAGTGAATCGCCGCTGAGATCGAAGAAGGAATCGTCGGCGCCGACCGAATCCACGCCGAGGACCCGGGTGAACACCCGCGCGACACGGCGCTCGGCCGGGGTTTCGGGGTCACGATGAGGCACCGTATCCGAGCCGAACTCCGGCATCGGGAGGGCCGCCCGGTCGAGTTTCCCCGTCGGTGTCAGCGGGATCGAGTTCATGAGCATGATCGATTTCGGAACCATGTAGTCCGGCAGGAACCGTGCCAGCCGCGCTTTCAAACCTTCGCGATCGATCGACGCGTCGCCCTCGGCCATGATGTAGGACACCAGGTTCGGATCGCCGGCCAAATTTCGTTGCACCACCGTCGCGGCGAAGGCGACGCCCGGATGCGCGGTCAGTGTGGCGTCGATCTCGCCCAGTTCGACACGGAATCCGCGGATCTTGACCTGGTCGTCGGACCTGTCCAGGAACTCGAGCGTTCCTTCCGCCGTCCACCGCACCACGTCCCCGGTGCGGAATATCCGGGATCCACCGCGGCCGAACGGGTCGGCGACAAACCGGGAAGCGGTCAGCCCGTGGCGGCGATGGTAGCCCCGGGCGAGTGCCGGAGTGGCGAGGTAGAGCTCACCGACAGCGCCCGGCGGAAGCGGACGCAGGCGGTGATCCAGAACCACCGCGTCCACGCCGCGCATGAGCGAGCCGATCGTCATCCTCTGATCCGGTGACACGGGATCCGTGAGAGTGACGCTGCACGTCGACTCCGTCGGACCGTACGCGTTCCGCACGGTCCGGCCACCGGCCCACCGCCGAGCCAGCTCCTGCGGACACACCTCCCCTCCGACCAGCACCAACTCCAGTTCGTCCGCCGCGGTGGAGTCGATGGCGGCCAGCGCGGACGGCGTCGTCAGGAGGTGGGTGACGCGTTCGTCGCGCAACAGTCGTGACAGTTCCTCGCCGCCGAACACGCCGGGCGGGGTCACGACGAGCGTCGCGCCGCCGACACACGCCGCGAGCACTTCGACCAGCGCCGTGTCGAAACTCGGCGAGGCGAAGTGCAGAATACGAGAACGCGGGGACACCGCGTACTTGTCCCGAATTTCCTGCGCGAGGTTGGCGAGGCCGCGATGGGTGACAACGACGCCCTTCGGCGCCCCCGTCGACCCGGACGTGTAGATCAGATACGCGGGATGGTCCACGTGCAGCGGACGGGACCGTTCCGCATCCGGTCGAGCCGCGGAAGACGTTTCTTCACAAAGTTTTTCGAGGTCATCGATATCAGTCGTCAGCCATGCGACGGTGCCGGGCAGTCGGGCGCGCTCCGAGCGGACGGTCAGCCCGACCGTCGCGCCGCAATCGCCCAGGGTGTACGCGATGCGAGCGCTCGGGTGTGAGGGATCGATCGGAGCGTAGGCCGCGCCGGCCTTCGCGACGGCCCACAACGCCAGCACCGACTCGATCGACCGCGGAATGGAGACCGCGACGATGTCCTCGCGCCCGATGCCCCGGTCGGTAAGGAGCCGGGCGAGCCGGCCGGCGAGCCGGTTCAGATCGCCGTAGGACAATTGCCGCCCGCGGTCGCGGATCGCGATCGCCTCCGGGTGGTCTGCGACGGTCGCCGAGAGGAGGCGATCCAGCGTGATCGGGCCGGCATCCGGAAGTCCCTGCGCGGGGGCGAATTCTTCGCGTTCGCCGGCGAGGAAGACGTCGAGGTCCGCAACCAGCACTTCCGACTCGAACGAGGCGGTGAACCTGTCGAGGAAGGCGAGGAACCGCGTGTGATGTCCGGTCAGTTCGGCGTGCCCGTACAGTGCCGGATTTCCCTCGAAGTCGATCCGGGCGGCACTGCCCTGGGCCCCCGGATAGATGTTGACGGCGAGGTCGGCGACGGGACCGGTGGTGAGTACCCGAACCGTCCCGTTCACGGCGCCGAGCGCGATCTCCTTCGTGAACATCATGACGTTGACCACCGGACCGAAATGCAGGAGTTCGACACCACCGGTGGCGAGGTCCCGGCCGATGTCCTCGCGGCGGTAGCGTTGATGCCGCAATGCAGCTGTCAACGCCACCTCGGCGGTTCCGACCGCATTCCGGACGGTGGCAGAGCCGATTCCCCTCAGCTGCAACGGGATCACGTTGGAGACCGAACCGCCCGAACGCCTGAGGCGGGCCGTCGTCCTCGCCGACACCGGCAGCGACAGGACCACGTCGTCGACGCCGGTCATCCTGGCGAGGTAGGCGGCGAAGGCTGCGACCGTCACAGCGGTGGGATTCCGCGGGCCCTCGCTCGGATGCCCGTGCCCGGTCGCTTTCCGGGCGTCGGTTTCCGGTCGCGCCGCACGGCCGCTCAGGCTGAGGACCGACGCCGGGCCGCTACCCTGTTCGCGCCAGTAGTCGCGGTCCCGGGCGAACCGGGTGGAGGCCCGGTACGTCGAGTCTTCCTGCACGAGATGTACCGGGCCCGCGATCCGGCAGTCCGGCGGTTCCCTGCCCTCGACGGCGGCGACGTACAGTTCGGCGGTGCGGCTCATCAGCATCATCGCGGCGTACCCGTCCGACACGATGTGGTGAGCGCGGGAGTACCAGTAGTAGTGATCGTCGCCCAGCTGAAGAATGTGCGAGACGAGGAGCGGTGCGTCGTACATGTCGGTGCGAGCGCTCCGGTCGTTCCGCATCCAGCGATGGGCAGCGTCGACCGGATCGTCCTCGCCGCGAAGGTCGATGGTGAGTACCCGATCGTCGACAACCGAGTCGACGACCTGATGCGGCTGCCCGTCGATGTCCACCAGGCGCACCGCTCCCCAGCCGAATTCGAGATTCGCGCGACGGGTGGCGTCACACAGAACGGCAAGCTCGACCGGACCGTGCAGATCGACGTAGTGGGCGATGACGTACGGGATCTCCGGCGTGAGCTGTTGCGCGAACCAGATGGATCGCTGTGCTGCGGTCAGCGGGAAGGCGCCCACGGTCGATCGCGTCGGACGCCCGAGCGGGCGTTCCACGATGGCGACCTCCGGCCGGGCAAGTCTGGGCCTGTCCGGGCAAGCGCAAGTCGTGCCACCGGAATGCTGCGAATCGAAATCGAAATTCATCGTTCCCCCTCGGCCACCATCAGCCTGCGCGACCCGCACCGCCCACACCAGGCACCCCAGGGTGTGCACCTGCCTACCCTCGAAATTGGGGAGGTGCCCCGGCCGCCATCCGAGTAGCGTCGACCGGGTGACTATTCGCCTTGGATACCAGATGCCGAATTTCAGTTACTCCACTCCCGTCGCGGAACTCTTTCCCACCGTCGTCGCGCAGGCGAAGGAAGCCGAATCCGCGGGATTCGACACCGCGTTCGTGATGGACCACTTCTATCAATTGCCGGGTCTCGGCGCGCCCGACGAGCCGATGCTCGAGGCGTACACCGCCCTCGGCGCCCTCGCCACGGCCACCGAGAAGATCCAGCTGTCCGCCCTCGTCACCGGCAACACCTACCGCAACCCGCCCATG
Source organism: Rhodococcus sp. NPDC056960 (assembly GCF_042674125.1). Taxonomy (NCBI): domain Bacteria; kingdom Bacillati; phylum Actinomycetota; class Actinomycetes; order Mycobacteriales; family Nocardiaceae; genus Rhodococcus; species Rhodococcus sp. NPDC056960. The sequence goes on from NZ_JBHURF010000007.1 coordinate 300,058, forward strand.
CTCGCGAAGACGGTGACAACCCTCGACGTCGCCAGCGGCGGCCGGGCCGTCCTGGGAATCGGAGCCGGCTGGTTCGAACTCGAGCACAAGCAGTTCGGTTACGAGTTCGGCACGTTCACCGACCGATTCGAGCGCCTCGACGAGGCACTGCAGATCATCGCGCCGATGCTGCACGGGGAACGTCCGACGTTCGACGGCAAGTGGTACCACGTCGAGAGCGCGATCAACGAGCCGCGAATCCGCGACGACCTGCCGATTATGCTCGGTGGCGGCGGCGAGAAGAAGACGTTCGGTCTGGCCGCCCGGTTCGCCGATCACCTGAACATCATCTGCAACACGAGCGAGTTGCCGCGCAAGCTCGAGGCCCTCGACGCGCGGTGTTCGGAGATCGGCCGCGACCGGTCCACGCTGGAAACCAGCTATCTGGCCTTCGTCATCATCGACGAGGACGGTGACCGCGCCCGGCAGCTCCAGCACGAGTTCCTGCTCGCGCGGGGCGTCGACCTGTCGAAGGCGTCCGACGAGGAACGCGCGGCCGCCACCGACCGGCAGTTCTGTGGCGCCCCCGACGAGGTGGCCGAGCAGCTGAAGACCCGGGTTCTCGACGTGGGAATCGACGGCGTCGTCCTCAATCTCGTCGCCAACGGGCACGAACCCGGCATCGTCGAACTCACCGGCCGCACGTTGCGGCCCCTCGTCGACGCCTGACGCCGGCCAGGAATACGCGCACTACCTCCGCGGTTGTACCCGGAGGTAGTGCGCGAGGCTAACCTCTCGCACCTCGGTGACGAAAGGTGAAGAAGCCCGTGAGTGCTGTTCTGTCGATTCTGGATCTGGCCTACATCCGCGAGGGCGACACGGCGCGGGACAGTTTCGACGCGAGCGTGAAACTGGCGCAACTCGCGGAGACTCGCGGATACCGCCGCATCTGGTACGCGGAACACCACAACATGCCGTCGATCGGCTCCTCCGCGACGAGCGTGCTCATCGCGCACGTCGCCGCGCACACCGACAGCATCCGGCTCGGCGCCGGCGGCATCATGCTGCCCAACCACGCGCCGCTGACCATCGCCGAACAGTTCGGCACCCTCGCGACGCTGCACCCCGGTCGCATCGACCTCGGTCTCGGACGCGCCCCCGGCAGCGACCAGAAGACGATGTACGCGCTGCGTCGTGACGCTGCGTCCGCGGACCGGTTCCCGCAGGACGTGCTGGAACTCCAGGCCTACCTCCGAGGCGTGTCACGGGTTCCCGGCGTCGACGCGATCCCCGGCAAGGGCACCAACGTTCCCCTGTACATCCTCGGGTCCTCGCTGTTCGGCGCGCAGCTCGCCGCGAAACTCGGCCTCCCCTACGCCAACGCGTCCCACTTCTCCCCCGACTCGCTCGTCGATGCCGTCACGCTGTACCGGGAGCGGTTCGAACCGTCCGAGGACCTGTCCGAGCCGTACGTGATCGCCGGCGTCAACGCCATCGCCGCGGACACCACCGAGGACGCGCACCGGCAGTTCGAGGCGTCCCTCCGGCGGCGGGTGGTGCAGATGGTCGGCCGCGGGCAGAAGTTCTCCCCCGAAGAGGTCGACCTCATCATGACGTCGCCGGCGGGTCAGCAGGTCGCGCAGATGGTGCGGTACTCGGCCGTCGGCACACCCGGTGAGGTCAAGGCGTACCTCGACGAGTTCGCCGAGCACGCACAGGCCGACGAACTGATCGTCGCGTCCCACGCCGAGGACACCGCGTCCTGGCTGAAGACGTACGACCTGCTCGCCGACGAGTGGCGCTCCGCACCCGTGCGCCTTTCTGGTAGCTAGCACAACCAAAAAGGCGCACGGGCGGCGAAGCCGCCTACGCGTGGACGATCACACCACGCAGGTTCTTGCCGTCCCGCAGATCCTGATAACCCTCGTTCACCTGCTCGAGCGTGTACTTGGTGGTGATCAGCTCGTCGAGCTTGAGCTGACCCGCGTCGTACAGGCGCAGCAGGCGGACGATGTCGTACTGCGGGTTGGCCGAGCCGAACAGCGTGCCCTTGATCGTCTTCTGATTCAGGGTGAGGTCGGTACCCGACACGTGCACGGTCAGCTTGGCGGGATCGGCGAGTCCGGTGATGACGACGGTGCCGCCCTTGCCGATGACGGCGGTCGCGTTCTGTACCACCTCTTCGTCGACGGTCCCGACCAGGATGAGGGCCTGATCGGCGCCCTGACCCCAGGTCAGTTCGTTGACCTTCGCGGCGGCCTCGGCGGCGTCGGCGAACGCGTGGGTGGCACCGAACTTCAGTGCGGCCTCCCGCTTCATCGCCACCGGGTCCACGACCACGACGTACTTGGCGCCGGCACTGACGGCACCCTGCACGGCGTTGATGCCGAGACCGCCGATGCCGTAGATGACAACGGTGTCACCGGCACGGACTCCGCCTGCGTACACCGCGGTGCCCCACCCGGACGGCACACCGCAGCCGACGAGGACGGCGGTCTCGAGCGGCAGCCAGTCGTCGACCTTCACCACCGAGTGCTGCGAGATGGTGGCCCGCTCCGAGAACGTGCCGAGCATGCACATGGCACCGAAATCGTCCTTGCCCGAGTGGAACCGGAAGGAGCCGTCGGGCATCGAACCCTCGAGGATGGTGGCGCCCATGTCGCACAGGTTCTGGCGACCGGTGGCACAGTAGCGACACGTCCCGCAGTTCGGGATGAAGCTGCAGACCACGTGGTCGCCGGGCTTCACCTTGGTGACACCGGGGCCGACTTCCTCGATGATGCCCGAACCCTCGTGCCCGCCGACGATGGGGTAACGCGGCGGCAGATCGCCGTCGGTGAGGTGCAGGTCCGAGTGACACAGGCCTGCCGCGACGTACTTGATGAGCACTTCGCCGGGCCCCGGGCCGTCCAGTTCGAGTTCCATGATCTCGAACGGCTTGCCGGCTTCGAGCAGAACCGCTGCTTTGGTCTTCATGTCTTCTCCTCTTCGAGTGACGATGTCGAGTGACGGTCAGAGTGCGATGTTGACGGCTTTGGTCTGGGTGTAGAGGTCGATGGCGGTGGCCCCGAGCTCGCGTCCCCACCCGGACTGCTTGTATCCGCCGAACGGCATGGCGGTGTCGAACCCGTTGTACTGGTTGATCCACACCGAACCGGCCTTGAGCTGGCGGGCGGTGAGGTGCGCCTTGGACAGGTCCGTGGTCCAGATTCCGGCGGCGAGACCGTAGATGCTGCTGTTCGCGGCCTTCGCGACCCCTTCCTCCGCGTTGAACGGGAGCGCTGCGACGACGGGGCCGAAGATCTCCTCCTCGACGATGCTGAACTCGGGCTTGACGTCCACGAACACCGTGGGCTCGACGTAGAAGCCGGTGTCGCCCCAGCGCTTTCCGCCGGTGAGGGCGCGGGCGCCATCGGCGAGTCCGGCCGCCAGGTACCCGGTGACCTTGTCGAACTGCTCCTGGGACACCAGCGGTCCGAGCTGGGTGGTGGGGTCGAGTCCGGGGCCGATCTTGACCTGGCTGGCGGCCTCGGCGACCGCGGCGGTGAAGTCGTCGAAGATGCTGTCCTCGACGAACATCCGAGTCCCGGCGACGCAGCACTGGCCGTGGTTGAACAGCCAGGCGTTGAGGGAACCGGTGACGGCGGCATCGAAGTCGGCGTCCGCGAACACGACGTTGGCGCTCTTGCCGCCGAGTTCGAGCGAGACCTTCTTGAGGTTTCCGCGTGCGGCGTCGACGATCTTCTTGCCGACCTCGGTGGATCCGGTGAACGCGATCTTGTCGACGTCGTCGTGAGCGGACAGCGCGGCGCCCGCATCGCCGTAGCCGGTGACGATGTTGACGACGCCGGGCGGGAAACCGGCCTCCTCGAACACCTCGCCGAGCAGGAGCGCGGTGAGCGGCGTCTGCTCCGCGGGCTTGAGGATCACGGTGTTGCCGGCAGCGAGCGCGGGGGCCAGCTTGAACGCGGCCATGAGCAGCGGGAAGTTCCAGGGGACGATGAGCCCGCAGACGCCGACGGGTTCCCGCAGCGTGTACGCGTGGAACTGGCCGCCGGGGACGAACGGCATGCTCACGTTGACCGTGCTGCCCTCGATCTTGGTGGCCCAGCCGGCGAAGTAGCGGAAGATGTCGGCCGACCACGCGACGTCGACGGCCGCGGCGATGCCCGCCGACTTGCCGTTGTCCAGTGCCTCGAGCTGACCGAATTCGTCGGCCCGCTCGGAAAGGATGTCGCCGACGCGCCAGATCAGGCGTTCGCGTTCGTTGGGCTTCATCGTGGACCACGGGCCCTCGTCGAATGCGGTGCGTGCGGCCCGGACTGCGCGGTCGACGTCCTCGGCGCCACCGCGTGCGACGGTGGTCAGCACCTGCCCGGTGGCGGGGTCGATCGTCTCGAACGTCTCGCCGCTCGCCGATTCCACCCACTGCCCGCCGACGAGGAAACGCTTGGTGCCGGACAGGAAGTTCCGTACCGACGGCAAGAGTTCCGCCTGGCTGGGTTCGATCGTCGCTGTCATCAAAACCTCCGAAGTTGTGAATGTGACGTGGCTCATAGTGCACTGGTTGCCATATCACTAACTGTCCTGACTTCGGACACCTCCGGACGGTTGAAGTTCGAGAAAGAAAACTGCTGCTAGACGCTGATTTCGAGGGCACGCATCCGGACGTACAGCGTGCTTCGGCTGATGCCCAGCGCGGCCGCGGCGTGCACCTTGTTGCCGCCGCATTCCTGCAGTGCGTCGACGATGGCCTGGCGTTCGGCGCGTTCACGACCCGCCAGCCGGGAGACCCGCGTCGGGGTCCGGTAGAGGTCGGGCAGATCGGCGACGGCGATGTGCGCGCTGGTGCGCCTGCCCGCGGCCGCCGCCAGCACGACCGACAGTTCCGCGAGGTTGCCCGGCCAGTCGCGGGCGATCAGAGCGTCGAGGGCGCTCGCCGTCAGCCTGAGGCCCGGTTCGATCGAATCGAGGACCGCCTGCGCGAGATCCGCGAACTCGCGGGTGCGCCGGCGCAGCGGTGGCAGCACGACCTGCCCGGCGCAGCGACCGACCAGACCCGCCGCCCCCGGCGACAGGTCGGCGACGGGCGAACTCGTCATCACGATCCGCGGCCCCGACTCCGCCGCGAGAAGCTTCACGACCAGGGGCAACATCGATTCCGGCAGCAGTTGTACTTCTTCGATCGCCAGGACGGCGGCAGGTCCCGCCGCCAGCGCCAGCAGACGATCGACCCACGCCTCGGGGCCGTCGAGTGCGATCGCGGCCGCGTCCATGCAGACGAGCGACCGGTCGCTCGCCAGATCACGGACCGCGGTGGTCCTGCCGGTTCCCGGTTCGCCGCTGATCACCACCGCGTCCCGGGTCTCGCGCAGCCGCGCCAACTCCGACCTGCTGCGTTCGACGACGGAACTCGACGGCGCCTTGCCCCGCCGGATCGGGGTGCTGGTGCGGCGGTCCGGGCGCACGACGAACACGGCCCCGCCGTCGGTGCCCGCCACGTAGTCGGCACGAACCAACGCCGGTTCGCCCGAGGACAATTCGATTCGCACCGTCTTCGACTGATCCGGGCGGAGGTCCGCGGCGAGGCCCCGCAGCGTCGCGTGGTCGGACACCTGGAGGAGGTCGAGTGCGACCCGGTTGCTGAGGAGAATGTCCTCACCGATCGCGGTGACCGCCATCTGGTTCTGCGGCGACACCCGCTGGAACGCGTCCACGAGCCGCTGCTGCGACACCCTCGACCCTTCGAGGAGGCGTCGTTCGATGTCGCTTGCGGCGCGGGCGAGGAACGGGGCGAACAGCGGGTTGGCCCGCGACGCGACGCCCGTCATGTCGAGGATGCCCTCCACGCGGCGCGTCACCGGATGGACGATGGGGTGGCCGTAGCAGCTGAGGTCCTTGAACCGTTCGAGGTAGTGCTCCTCACCGTGGATCACGACGCCGCGCCGGACCTCCAGCGGCGTTCCCAGCGCGGTGGTCCCGACGCAGTCCTCACCGAACCGTGAGCCGAGCACCGCACCGGCGGCGTCGATCAGGCGCTCGAGTTTGCGGCCGTCGAAGAGGCGGGCGACGATGCGACAGTCGCGGTCGGCGAGCAGCACACAGAAACCGGTGCCCTGGAGTTGCTGTTCCATCTCGTCGAGGATCGGGCGCGCCGCCTGCAGGAGCCGGCTGGACTTGTCCAGGTCGGGGCAGGGATCATCGTCCGGCGTCGAACTCGGTTCCAGCCCGCTGAGCGCCGAACGCTTCCAGGACAACGCGATCTCCGGACGCATCGCCGCGTGCCCGGTCATGCCGCCAAACTCCAACCTCGACTCCTCGCCGCGCTCGGTTCGGTCGTGCACCGGCGCACCACCCACACCCGAACGTACCCACACAGTGTGACCCACGCCATAGTGCCCGGGACTCGCGGCGGGCAACTGTCCGGATTCTGGACAGTGCCCGTTGCGCTCAGGCGAACAGCCCCCGCACGAACGGGATCGTGTCGGCCTGCGACTCGATGAGGGTGCCGCTGTGGTCGGTGGGATACGTCTTGAACGTGACCGGTTCGCCGTTCGCGATCAGTGCCGCGACCAGGGAGAACGCCGACGGCGCGGGCACGTCGACGTCGGTGAGGCCCTGCCCGATGAACAGGGGACGGTCGTAGCCGCTCGTCGGGACGCCCATGTAGTCCACCAGCAGGCCGTGGAGGTTGGGGATCTGGTTCAGCGGCCTGCTGAACAGGTCACCGACCACCACACCTTCCGCGGCGTCGTGAAGTTCGTTGACGCACAGCTGTTCCGCCGCGTTCACGTAGTGCTCGCCCAGCGGTGTGAGGTACGAGTCGAGCTCGATCTCGGGGTGCGCCGACCGCAGTCCCGCGAGGATGTAGAACAGGTACGAGGTGAGTCCGGCGGGGATCGCCGTAGGTGGCACACGAGGGCCGAGCGGCAGCAGCGTCAGCTCGATGTTCGCGGGAACACCCGTTCCCACGGCCCCGCGGTAGTCCAGCGAGTCGCCGCCGTACTCGGTGGCGTACCGGGCGGTGGTGATCGCGGCGCCGCCGCCCTGCGACTGCCCGACCACCACCCACTTGTTCGACAGCGACCCGTCGGCGGTCCGGGCGGCCTTCACCGAATCGACGACGCTGTGCGCCTCGACCTTTCCGTCGAGGTACGGCATCACACCGGGTGTCCCGAGACCGACGTAGTCGGTGGAGACGATCGCGTAGCCCTGCTCGAGCCAGCGACCGAGGTACGGGTAGTCGCGCTCGGGGAGGGCCGGCCCGACGAGCGAGGGTGCGCAGTCGTCCGCGAGGCCGGACGTGCCGTGCGCCCACGCGACCACCGGCCATCCCCCGGCGGGCGGCTCCCCCGGCGGCACGTACACGGCGCCGCTGCTGAGGGCGGGGTTGCCGTCGGACCCGATCGACCAGTAGGTGATTCGCTGCGCGTCGGCGGTGCCGGGAATCCAGAGGTCCGTGGGCAGCGGTTCGACCTCGACGACGCTGCCCGCCGAGCGGTCGGCGTCGTCGGCGAACGCGGTCGGGGCGGTGAGGCACGTGCCGGCCACCGTCAGGGAGGCGATCGCGATACCGGCCACGGCTCGCGTCATTCGCACCGAGTGTGTCTTCACCGCTTCAAGATAGAACCCCGTGAGTGGCAAAGCGCACCGGAGCACGCTTTGCCACTCACGTGCCCTTACTGCTGGGAGGCGAGATCCCGTCCGCGTGTCTCCGGAATGGTGACCAGTGCGGCGATCGAGACGACGACGAGCGCGAGCGCGTACCACTCGAACAGGTCCGGCGAGCCGCGGTCGGCGAAGAACGTCTGGACGTACGCCGCGGTCCCGCCGAATGCCGCGACACCGATCGAATACGGCACTCCGACACCGGCGGCGCGCAACCCGGTGGGGAAGAGTTCGGCCATCATCGCGGGCATGACCGACAGGATCGCACCCATCACGAAGAGCGCGATCGCCATCGCGACGAACAGGGTGACCGCACTGTGCCCGATCATGGCATTGAGCGGAAACAGCAGGGCCGCGATGCCGAAGTTCCCGATGTACAGCACCGGTTTGCGTCCGATCCGGTCGGACACGGCGCCCCAGAAGGGCAGCGACGCAATCAGTACGAGGTTCGCTCCGACCCCCGCCCAGAGTGCGCCGGACGGATCGATGCCGCGGACGGCGATCGCGTACGCCGGCGCCGACACCGCCCACACGTAGTAGACGACAGTGCCGCCGACCGTGAAGAACAGGATCTGGAACACCTGCCGCCGGTGCGCCACGAACAGCTGCCACATCGACTGCTTCGCGGTCTCGTCGCCCGACTCCTCGTAGACCTCGGTCTCGCTCATCCGGGACCGCATCCACAGCACGAACAGGCCGAGCACACCGCCCAGCAGGAACGGCACCCGCCAGCCCCAGTCGGCCATCTGCTCCGAATTCAGCGTCGTCGTGAGGAGTGCACCGAGAAGCGTGCCGACGACGACACCGGTGGTGTTGGAGATGTAGATGAGACTGGACCAGAGTCCGCGCCGCGCCGTCGGCGCGAATTCCACGATGTAGGTCTGCGCGGACGGCAACTCGCCGCCGTGCGCGACACCTTGCGCGAGCCGCGCCAGGACGAGGACGACCGCCGCGGCGACGCCAATCGTCTGATGGGTCGGGGTCAGACCGATGACCAGGCTGCCGACCGCGGCCAGTCCCACGGCGAGCGTCATCGACAGTTTGCGTCCCCGCCGGTCCGACAGCCAGCCGAACAGCAGACCGCCGAACGGCCTGGCGACGAAGCCGACGGCGAAGACACCGAACGACGCGAGCAGGTCGGAGACCGGGGATCCGGTGTGGAAGAACTGCGGGGCGAAGAACGCCGCGAACGTCGCGTAGACGGTCCAGTCGAAGTACTCGATACCGTTGCCGGTGCCCACTCCGACGATCGCGCGGGTCTTCTCCCAGCGCTCGGATCTCGGCCGGTCGGTGTGCGGTGCGGCGTTCACGGACCCGTTGTCGGTGGCGATCTCGGTCATCGTGCGTCACTTCCTGCCGCCGCGGCGGCCATGTCGAGGGGAGCGTCGTCGGCGCGGGCCTTGTCGAGCCTGCGCACGGCCAGTCCGGCGTAGATGGCGGTGGCGTCGGCGAGCACCCCGTCGTCGAATTGCGCTCGGGGCGAATGATTCATGGGGGCGGCCGCGGGGTCGGCACCCGGCATGCACGCACCCAGCCCGATGAAGGCGCCGGGCACCTCCTGCAGCACGTAGGAGAAGTCCTCGGACCCGGCCATCGGATGCGTGACCGTCTCGTATCGGTCCTCACCCATGAGGTCGCTGACGACCTCGGCACCGAACGCGACCTCGTTGCCGTCGTTGACGGTCATCGGGAACTCGGGATCCACGGCGACCTCGACGTCGACACGCTGCGCGGACGCCACCCCTTCGAGCACCCGTCGCAGCGCGGCAGGCACCTTCTCGTACGTGGCGGGCGAATAGCACCGGACAGTCGCCTCGAAGCGCGCGTCGTCGGGGATGATGTTGTGCCGCGAACCGGCCTGCACGTTCGCGACCGTGACGACGACCGGATCGAAGACGTCGAAGGTCCGGGTCACCATGGTCTGCAACGACGTGATCATCTCCGCCATCGCGGTGATCGGATCACGCGCCGTCGACGGGGACGACCCGTGTCCGCCCGCCCCGCGGACCGTCACCGTCAGCTTGTACGACGCCGCGAGCAGCGTGCCCGCCTTGGAGAAGAAACGACCCCGAGGCTTCTGGCAGGAGAACACGTGCATGCCGTAGGCGATGTCCGCACGGCGGCCCGACGCGTCGAGGACGCCCTCGTCGACCATCACCTTGGCACCGTCCCACCCTTCCTCCCCGGGCTGGAACATCAGGACGACGTCACCCGCCAGGTGGTCGCGGTGGCGGCTGAGCAGTTGCGCGGCGCCGACCAGCGCTGCGGTGTGCAGGTCGTGTCCGCAGCCGTGCATGGCGCCGTTCTGCGCGGCGAAGTCGAGGCCGGTCTGTTCGGTCACCGGGAGTCCGTCCATGTCCGCACGCAGCAGCACCGTCGGTGCGGCGTCGACCGGGCGCCGGCCACCGCGGAGCACCGCGGTCACGGACGTCGTGCGGGTTCCCGTCGAGATCTCGAGCGGCAACCCGGCCAACGCCGCGAGGACCGTCTCCTGCGTGCGCGGCAGGTTCAGTCCGACCTCCGGTTCGCGGTGCAGTACACGGCGCAATTGCACGAGGTCGCCTTGTAGCGCGCGGGCGTCGTCCACGAGATCCATTGCTCTCCCTTATGTCGGTGGTCACATTCGGGGCCGAATGCGGCGGTGGTCATATGCTGTGATGCGCGAAGTGACGGACGACCAAGATCGTCGAAAACGATCACGCCAACCGACCCGAGAGGCCATTGATGACTGAAATGCTGACAGAATCCGAGCTTTCGCTCATTCATGCCTTGCAGATCCGCCCGCGGGCGACGTGGGCCGACCTGGCCCCGATCCTCCGGACGACGTCCGCGACCCTCGCGAGGCGGTGGGAGTCGATCACCGAACGCGGACTGGCATGGATCACCGCGTACGCCGCACCGATGACCGGTGCGAGCGCGTTCACGGCCATGATCGAGGTGACCTGCGACCTCATCGGCACCAAACCGCTGGTCGAGGCGCTCACCCGAGACCCGCGCGTGGCGTCGATCGAGCACGCCGCCCGGGGCCGGGACCTCATTCTCACGGTCCAGACGGGGTCTCTGCACGAATTGTCCGACCTCGTTCTCGAAGAGTTGCCCGGCCACCCGAGCATCCGCTCGACCCGGACCCACACCTGCACGGCACTCCATGCGGAGGGCAGTCGCTGGCGCCTGGATTCCCTGGACACTGCCCAGTCCGCGGCGGTCGCCGCGCTCGAGAGCACCCCGCCGCAGTCCGGGTCGGCTCGGCCGGAGAGTCTGACGGACGAAGTCGCACGGGCGCTCGTCCGCGAACTCACGCGGAACGGCCGGGCGTCGGCGCAGGAGATCGCCTCGGTCATCGACCGGCCCGCGTCGTCGGTTCGCCGACAACTCGCGGGACTGTTGCGCGCCCGCGCGGTGGTGCTGCGGTGCGACGTCGCCCAGGACGCGACGCGGTGGCCGATCACCGTCACCTGGTGGTGCCGACTGCCCGTGCGCGCGCACCGGGAGGTGGTGGAAATCGTCAACACCCGCCCCGAACTGAGGTTGTGCATGTCGCTCACCGGACCCGCGAACTTCCTCGTCAGCATGTGGGTGCCCTCCCTGCCCGACCTGCTGCGGGCGCAGGAATGGCTGGAGAGCCGCGCCCCCAGCCTGGAGATCATCGACTCGTCGGTGACGCTGCGGTCCCGCAAGCGGATGGGGTGGGAACTCGACACCCACGGCCGCGCGACCGGATTCGTCACTGCACACGGCGACTGACCGCTACGGTCGGATGCGGCACCATCGGACCGGCCGAAGCAGGTGATCACCGTGACCTCAACCGCGAAAACGTCGACTACCGGCGAGCGCGCCGACTTGCTGGAATCGCTGGCGAAACATCGCCACTTCCTCCGTTACACCGTCCGCGACCTCACCGACGAACAGGCCGCGCAGCGCACGACTGCTAGCGAACTGTGCCTCGGAGGACTCGTCAAACACGTGTCGGACACCGAGCGGGTATGGGCCGATTTCATCGTGCGCGGCACCGATGCGGTGCGGGGCGGTCCCGTGGACGGCACCGGAACCGACAACCGCGAGAAGGAATTCACCCTGCGCGGCGACGAGACGCTGGCCGGCGTCCTCGACCGCTACGCACAGATCGCGCACCGCACCGACGAGATCGTGGCCTCGTTGCCCGACCTCGACATCTCGCATCCGTTGCCGCCCGCGCCGTGGTTCGAACCGGGATCACGCTGGTCGGCGCGCCGGGTGCTGCTCCACATCATCGGGGAGACCGCCCAGCACGCCGGTCACGCCGACATCATCCGGGAGGCCCTCGACGGCGCGAAGACGATGGGCTGAGCCGACATGACCGCACCGGAGCCTCGCATCCGCATCGCCGAGGAGCGAGCCGACGCCGAGCGTCGCATAGCATCGCTGACCGGCCGTTTCTCCGCGATCGTGGAGGGTTCGGAATTCACGACGGACGACGACGAACACGACCCGGAGGGCTCGACGATCGCGTTCGAACGGGCCCAGGTGTCGGCGCTGCTCGCCGGTGCCCGTCGCGAGGTCGAGGACCTGACGGCGGCGCAACAGCGACTCGACAGCGGGACGTACGGCCTGTGCGTCCGGTGCGGGCGGCCGATCTCGGACGCCCGGCTCGATGCGCTTCCCGCCGCGCTGACGTGTATCGACTGCGCCGGCTAGGGCAGGAGGGCCCCCCACTCGCGTGCGGCCACGTCTCGTGCCCGCCGGTGGTCGTCGGCTTCGGGGTGGACACCGTCTGCGAGGTCGGAGAGTGCTTCCGCCAGATCCCCGACATCGACCTGATGTCGCATGGAGGAGTCGAGTAGTTCGTCGAAGGCCTGGTCCGCGCTGTACGAGCTTCCGCGCGCGGTGGTCAGGAATTGAATCGCAGAGTCCAATGCGGACAGATGCCGTGTCGCGCGGGTGTCGCGGTGAGCTTCGATCGTCAATATTCCGCCTCTGAGGTGTCGCCACTGGGCGTTGCCGGTCACTTGTAGCCACATCACATCACGATCCCGGCGTCCGTGTCGCCGAATCGCGTCCGTGTCCGAAAGTTGTTTCTCGGCAGCAGGATACGAAGCGCGGCGAGTTGTTTGTAACTCCCGTTACTACCGCGAAGTTCTACTCGGGAGTAGGTAGCCAGCGGAATCACATTTCTGAACGACTCCAGATCAGCGGATCGAATCCGAACAGACCGACCATTCCGGAATACTGGCCTCCGGGCGGAACTCTCCCACCCGACGCGATCGGACGGCCGTGCGCCGCGCAGTCCCTGTGGACCCGTGACCAGAACTGTTCAGAATCGGGATGATTGACGTGAAACTCGTCGTCGACCTCAATCGGTGCCAGGGGTACGCGCAGTGCGTGTTCCTCGCACCCGACGTCTTCACCCTGCACGGGGAGGAAGCCCTTCTCTACGACGCCGGCCCCACGGACGACGAACGCGACCGTGTCTCGCAGGCCGCTGCCGCCTGCCCGGTGCATGCCATCACCACCGACATCCCCGACCGACGCGATGGGCAGTGACGTGCGGATCGTCATCGTCGGAGCGTCGCTCGCGGGACTGCGCGCCGCGGAGGCATTGCGTGGGCTGGGCTTCGACGGGTCGCTGACCCTGATCGGCGACGAACCCTACGAGCCGTACGACCGGCCGCCCCTGTCGAAGGCCGTGCTCCTCGGGATCATGCCGCCCGACCACGCTGCGCTGCCGTACCGTCCGGATCTGGACGCGAAGTGGCGACTCGGCGTCCGGGCCACCACCCTTGACCTGGAGAACAACCAGGTGGTGCTGAGCGACGGCGCCGTCGTCGAATTCGACAAGGTGCTGATCGCCACCGGCGTCCGGGCCAGGCCGTGGGCGAACTCGTCGGAGGCGGCGCTCGACGGGGTCTTCACCATCCGGACGTGCGACGACTCCCGGGCGCTCAACGAGCGACTGTCCGCCGGACCGCGCCACGTCCTGGTGATCGGCGCCGGATTCACCGGGTCGGAGATCGCGTCGGTGTGCCGGGAACGCGGGCTGTCCGTGACGGTCACCGAGCGTGGTCCGGCACCGCTGGTCGGTGCGCTCGGCGGGGTGGTGGCGGCGGTCGCGGCCGACATGCAGCGCGACCACGGCGTCGACCTGCGCACCGGGGTCACGGTGACCGGACTCGACGGTGACAGCAGCGGGCGGCTGTCCCGCGCGCACCTGTCGGACGGCACCACACTCGACGTCGACGTCGCCATCGTCGCGCAGGGCAGCATCCGCAACACCGACTGGCTGTTCGGATCCGGTCTGGCCGCGGGGCCCCGTGGGGTGACGTGCGACGCCGGCTGCCGTGCGTTCGACATCAACGGCATCGTCACCGACAACGTCTTCGTCGCCGGTGACGTTGCGCGACAGCCGCATCCGCTCTACGACTACCAGCTTCTGGCACTGGAACACTGGGGCAACGCCATCGGTCAGGCCGAGGTGGCGGCGCACAACATGATGCACGAGGGTCTCCGGCGGCGGCCACACCTCGAGATTCCGGCGTTCTGGTCCAGCCAGTTCGGCGTCAACATCAAATCCGTCGGCATCCCCACCTACTCCGATCAGGTGGTGATCACGCAGGGTTCCGTCGCGGACCGGCGGTTCGTCGCGGCGTACGGGTTCCGGGGTCGCGTCACCGCGGCCGTGGCGTTCAACCAGGGCAAGTGGCTCGACTTCTACCGCGGACTGATCGAGTCGGCGGCGGCGTTCCCACCCGAATTCGACGTCATGGACCGGACCGAGCCGTTCGAGGTCCGCGCGTCCGAGTTGCCGGATCCGGCGGTGCTCAGCCACGGACCCACCGTCGCGGTGACCGGTCACCTGCCCACCGAACGCCGCGTCGAGTTCGTCTCGCTACCGAAGTAACAGGGAGAGTGTCCATGTCGCGTGCGCAGCTGTTCCAGCGGATCACCGACCAGGCGAGCAGGCCGAATCCGTATCCGCTGTACGAGGAACTTCGGGAGACCCGGGTAGCGCCTCAGGACGACGGCTCGTACCTCGTCGGCCGGTACTACGACGTCATGGCGCTGCTGCACGATCCGCGGATCAGTTCCGACCTGCACAACCGGGGTGAGGGGCTTCCCGGTGCGGATCGGGCGGGCAACGCACCGGATTCCTTCCTCAAACTCGATCCGCCCGAGCACGATCGGCTGCGCCGGCTGACGACCCGGCAATTCGGTCCACCGCACAGCCCCGACCGAATCGACTCCATGCGCGGCGAACTCGCGACTCTCGTGACGGATCTCGTCGACGGCCTCGACGGCAAGGAGCGCATCGACATCGTCGACGACTTCGCCTACCCGTTCCCCGTCTCCGTCATCTGCCGACTTCTCGGAGTGCCGCACGAGGAGGAACCGCGCTTCCATGCGTGGGCCGACGAATTGGTGGCGTCCATCGACCCGCGCCACAACGCCGGTGGCAATCCGCGCGCGGAGGCGGCGCAGAAGGCGCAGATGGAGATGGCCATGTTCATGGCCGGTCTCATCGAGGAGCGACGCCGCAATCCCGGGGACGACATGCTGTCGGGGCTGGCGAACGATTCGAGTCCCGACGGCCAGTTGGACACCGTCGAGTTGGTCACGAACTCCATCCTGCTGTTCATCGCCGGGCACGAGACGACCGTCAATCTCATCACCAACGGCATGCTGACGTTGCTCCGCAATCCGGAAGCGCTCGAACGACTTCGCACCGAGCCCGAACTGATGCCGCACGCCGTCGAGGAACTGCTCCGGTTCGAACCGCCCGTGCATCTGCTGGGCCAGCGAACACCCATCGTCGACATCGACATCGACGGCGTCACCGTCCCGAAGGGTTCACCGCTCGTCCTAGCCTTGGCGTCGGCCAATCGTGATCCCGAACGCTTCGACGATGCCGACCGGTTCGTCCCCGACCGCAAGGACAACCAGCACGTCGGTTTGGGCAGCGGCATCCACAGTTGCTTCGGCGCCCCCCTCGCCCGGCTCGAAGGGCAGATGGCGCTGACCGAACTCATCCGCCGCCTCCCCAATCCACGACTCGTCGAGGACCCACCGCCCTACCGGCCCAACCCCGTCCTGCGCGGTCCCCGGCACCTGCTGGTGGACTGTGGGTGACGGGGGCTGAGCACACTACTGCCGCCGTGCATGCTCGATCAACTCACCGGGGTGATGTCGGTGGTTGATGCGCGGTCTTCGGGTCGGGTCGATGTGTGGTGGCGGAATCCATTCGGTCCGGCCCGGGTATGTGGAATGTTCTGGCGCGGACCTCGTCGACCACCCGGCCGGGCCGTCGTTGACCTGGGCATGGCAGGCGTCGCACACGAGGGCCAGACTGTCGATGTCGGTGCGCCCACCCTTGTGCCAGTCGGTGACATGGTGCACCGCACACAGACTCGCCGGTGCTGCGCACCCGGGCCGAGTACAGCCCGCATCTGCCGCGATCAGGGCGAGGCGCTGATCGGCGCCGGCCAGACGGCGCCGCCGCCCCAGATGCAGCGGACGACCCGCATGGTCGAACAGCGCGAGCACCGGATGCGCGTCCTCGGCCATCGCCAGGGCGTCCTCGATCGGGAGTAATCCGCCGGTCGCCGTCGTCGCGAGACCGCCGATCGCTCGTTCCAATTGTTCGAGCGTCATCGTGACGATCACCGTGGTCGGCAGTCCCCGGTGCCGGCCCAGCATCCCCGACTCGAGCAACACGCGGAACATCGCGCTGAACGCGTCGTGATGACGTTGCGCCGCGGTGCGGGTGTCGCGGGCGGCGGCCGCCGCCAACATCTCGCGATCGATCGACGGGTCCTCGGCGTCACCGGACGGCGACTCGGGATCGTCCGGATTGTTCATTCCCGGCCGGGCCCATTTGGCGAGAATCGGATCGAGCAGCGCCCGCGCGACGGGGTCGAGTTCACCGGAGATTTTCGACATCAGTTCGGTGTCTTGCCGCCCGATCGAGATACCCCGCCGGCGTTTCCGGTCGCGGTCGTCACCGAGGTTCCCGTCCGGGTTCAGATATGCCAGCAGCCGGTGCCCGGCCTGCTCGACGTCCTCCGGGGTGCCCTCCCGGGCGAGACGGGCCAGCACCGCCTCCGCGTCGGCGAGCGCCTCGTTGCCGACGGCGTGGGGAATCTTGCGCATCACCTTCGTGATCGCGCGCACGTGGCCGACACCGATGGCGCCGTCATGCTGTGCGGCAGCGGTTTCCGGCAGTGCCGGCGGCATCGGGTCGCCGGACAGGGTGTGCCACACCCCCAGCTCGCGGGCCGCGGCGACACGGGCGGACGCGTCCGCCGCCGAGATCCGGAGCACGTCGATCAGCATCTTCTTCGGTGAGTTGTAACCCAGACTCGCCGGGACCGAGCGTTCCACACTCTCCACGATCAGCCGGTGCGACAGCGCATCCGCTCGGCGAAGCGACTGTTCCACCCCGCGCATCATGTCGACGACCTCACCGTCCGACATTTCCGTCAACCCGGCATCGAGGAGTCCGTCGACCGCGGCAGCGAGCATCGACAGATGCTGCACCACCCGGTTTTTCACCGACCCCCCCCAGTCGAACTCATGCGCGAATTCTACCGCGGGGGTCCGACACGTTTTGGAGGCAAACCCGATGGCCCGACCGTCTCGGCACCGCGAGATTCATGAGTAGCCCAGAGCCGCCGAGGCGCGGCCACCACAGACTCGCACCTGAGGACGAACAAGTCCACCAGACGGATCCGTTGCAAGACAACAGATCCGTTGCAAGACACTCTGATAAGTCGAACTTGGGCAGCGGACGACTGAGACCAACAAGTAACTCCGCTATCGCACGAGGTCTGTTGTGCGCGCAATTGACCGAGACCCTCCGCCCGACTGATCAGAGCCCGCGGTCGCGCAGTGATTCGGAGGGGGTCACGCCGTACTTGCGACGGTAGGCGGCGGCGAATCTGCCGGTGTGCATGATGCCCCAGCGGGTTGCCACCTCGGAAACGGTTGCACAGGAATCGCTTCCGATCAGGTCGGCGTGGACGCGTTCGAGACGTACGTCGACGAGGTACTCCGTCGGCGTCATGCCCACGTATTCGCGGAAGCCCTGCTGCATGCGGCGGGCGCTGACGCCGACGAGTTCGGCCATCTCGCCGGCAGTCCACGGCCGAGCCGGGTCTTCGTGGATGGCGTCGATGACCCGCTTGACGATGCGCGGGCGGGCACCCGGCGTGCCCGGATCGTCCTCCGGCATCGCGGTGAGCACGAGCGCGGTGGTCAGGGCGCCGCACAGTTGCTGCGACACCTGGTCACTGCGCAGGAGAATGCTGTCGTGCAATGCCTGGTCGGCAATGGAACGCACGAACCGGAGCCACTCGGCCCCGGAGCCCGACCGCAGGTCGAGTTGCCGCGGCAGCACCTGCCCCGGCCTGGCGAGGACACGGTCCATTTCCCGCTGCAGGTAGTCCCGGTCCACCTTGAACCCGATGATCTCGCACGAGCTACTCCAGTTCGTGATCACGGTCCGGGTGTCGGGCGGGCAGATGGTCGCCAGCCCCGGTGTCGACGTCACTTCCGTGCCGCCGGTGACGGACACGATGCGGCCGGCCAGGGGGATGTTGATGCCGTACGCACCGGGGTGGTCGGATTCGATCGACACGGGCGCCCCGAAACCGATCCGGGCGAGCCTGGACGCCCCCACCTGGGACGACTCCAGCGACGACCGCGCCGCGGTGTCCCGAGACAGCGGACGCAACTCGTGGGGGAAGTACGCGTCCGCGACCACCTCGTGAACCTCGTCCCAGTCGGTGAACCCGGGACCTTCCAGCTGTCCTCGCATGCGTCGTCCCAGACCTCTCACCTCGCGCCACGACCGCGCATGGGCAACTACCGACCCTAGCATCGCCTGTGACTCACGTCACTGCAAGCACTCGCGACCGCCGTCCGGGAAACCCGTTTCGCGTTCCGGATCTCGACTTCGCAATGCGGATCGACGGACTGTGACGGCCGTCATACGTTGTGCAGGTCCCCATCACAGGGAGTTATCGCACGAATCGTGCAGAAAGGCGGTCAGGAGAAATGGACCAGCGCACTCTGCGTAACATTTTCGGCCAGTTCGCCAGTGGCGTCACCGTCATCACGTGCGCCAATGCCGACGGCGAGCCGCACGGGGCGACGGTCACCGCCTTCACGGCCATCTCGATCGAGCCTCGGCTGTGCCAGGTGACGTTGACCCGTAAGTCCAAGGCGTGCAGCTATCTGGACGGTGCACCGTTCGCGGTGAACATTCTGGCCGCCGATCAGCTCGACACCGCGATGCACTTCGCCGGCAAACCGCAGCGGACGGAACCCGCGTGGGACTCCGCAGGAATAGCCCCCGCGCTGTCCGGCAACGTGGCCACGCTGACGTGCTCGCCGTGGGCGTCCTACGACGGCGGCGACCACATCATCTTCATCGGCGAGATCGTCGATGCGTCCGTGGACCCGAAGAAGGACCCACTGCTGTTCTACCGCAGCACCTTCCACGATCTCGGTGCCGCCTCGGGCAGCACGGCGTGGAATGGCTGCCTCGACGACCCCCACAGCGGATGGTTCGACGCCGCCGCGTCGTTCACTCCGCTCCACCTGCAGCTCGCCCAGGCTGCCTCGTAATTCTCATCGAAGGGAACATCATGACCACCACCGAAGCCGCCCCAGAGACCGTCGTCGACCGCACGAAGGTCAACACCGCCGCAGACTGTGAGGCCAACCGCACCGCGAACTTCGCATCGCGACCGATGACCGGCGACGAGTACATCGAGTCGCTGCGAGACGACCGCGAGATCTGGCTGCACGGGGAACGCGTGAAGGACGTGACGACACACCCGGCGTTCCGCAATCCGGTGCGGATGACGGCCCGCCTCTACGACGCGATGCACACCGGCGAGCACGTCGACGCCCTGACGACGCCCACCGACACCGGCAACGGCGGCGTGACCATGCCGTTCTTCCGGGCGTCGAAGAACTCGGACGACCTGCGGAAGGACCGCGACGCCATCGCCACCTGGGCGCGCATGACGTACGGCTGGATGGGCCGCTCCCCCGACTACAAGGCGTCCTTCCTGGGCACGCTGCACGCCAACAAGGAGCTGTATTCGCCGTTCCAGGCCAACGCGGAGCGCTGGTACAAGGAATCGCAGGAGAAGGTCCTGTACTGGAACCACGCCATCATCAACCCGCCCGTCGACCGGCAACTGCCGCCCGACGAGGTCGGCGACGTGTTCATGAAGGTGGAGAAGGAAACCGACGCCGGCCTGATCGTCAGTGGCGCCAAGGTCGTCGCGACCGGTTCCGCGATCACCAACTACAACTTCGTCGCCCACTACGGTCTGCCGATCAAGAAGAAGCAGTTCGCCCTCATCTGCACCGTCCCGATGGACGCGCCGGGTGTGAAGCTGATCTGCCGCACGTCCTACACCCAGCAGGCCGCGGTCATGGGCAGCCCGTTCGACTACCCCCTGTCCTCGCGGATGGACGAGAACGACACCATCTTCGTCTTCGACAAGGTGCTGGTGCCGTGGGAGAACGTCTTCATGTACGGCGACGTGGACAAGATCAACGCGTTCTTCCCGCAGTCCGGGTTCCTGCCCCGGTTCACCCTGCAGGGGTGCACCCGACTGGCCGTGAAACTCGACTTCATTGCCGGCCTGCTGATGAAGGCCCTCGACGCCACCGGCGCAGGCGGTTTCCGCGGCGTCCAGACCCGAGTCGGTGAGGTCATCGGCTGGCGAAACCTGTTCTGGTCGCTCACGGAATCGATGGTCCGCGACCCCGAGCCGTGGGTGGGCGACACGGTCATCCCCAAGCTCGAATACGGTCTCACCTACCGGATGTTCATGCAGCAGGGGTACCCGCGGATCAAGGAGATCATCGAGCAGGACGTCGCGTCCGGCCTGATCTACCTCCCGTCGTCGTCGGCCGACTTCAAGAGCCCCGACGTGCGCCCGTACCTCGACAAGTACGTGCGCGGCTCCGAGGGCATGCCCGCGGTCGAGCGGGTGAAGATCATGAAGGCGCTGTGGGATTCGGTGGGCAGCGAGTTCGGTGGTCGCCACGAGCTGTACGAGCGCAACTATGCAGGCAACCACGAGAACGTCAAGGCCGAACTGTTGATGTTCGCCGAGAATCGTGGTGACGTCGCCTCCATGAAGGGGCTCGCCGAGCAGTGCCTGTCCGAGTACGACCTCGACGGCTGGACGGTGCCCGACCTCATCGGCAACGACGACGTCTCCTACTTCGGCCGCAGCTAGTTTCACATACCAGGAGAAACCATGACCACCATCGAAAGTCCCACCGCGGTCGGCTCCGGTAACGCCGCGACGGACAAGTTCAAGGGCGACAGATTCACGGCCGACACGTCCCCGGAGCGCCTGTCCGCCATCGCCACCGAGGCCCTCGCCGGGTTGAGCGCGCTGATCCAGAAGCATGCCGTCACCTATCCGGAGTATCGCGTCCTCAAGCAGTGGCTCATCGACGTGGGCGAGGGCGGCGAGTGGCCGCTGCTCCTCGACGTCTTCGTCGAGCACGAGGTAGAAGAGGTGAACTCCCGGAACTTCCGGGGCACCAAGGGAAGCATCGAGGGACCGTACTACGTCCCCGGGGCGCCGGAACTTCCCGCGCAGTGCACCCTCCCCATGCGGGACGAGGACCGCGTCCACACCCCGCTCGTCCTCCGCGGGCAGGTGACGGACCTGGACGGCGGCGGCCTCGGTGGCGCGCTGATCGAACTCTGGCACGCCGACGACGAGGGCTACTACTCACAGTTCGCACCGCACCTGCCCGAGTGGAACCTCCGCGGCGCCGTCGTCACCGACGCCGACGGCCGCTACGACATCACGACCATCCAGCCTGCGCCGTACCAAATTCCGACCGATGGCCCGACCGGTCAGTTCATCGAGGCCGCGGGCTGGCATCCGTGGCGTCCGGCGCACCTGCATCTGCGGGTGACCTCGCCGGGCAAGCAGCCGATCATCACCCAGCTGTACTTCGCGGGTGGCGACTGGATCGACGACGACGTCGCCACCGCGACGAAACCCGAACTCCTCCTCGATCCGCAGCTCGACGACGCCGGGCGTAAGGTCGTTACCTACGACTTCGCGCTCGATCCCGCCGTGGACTGAGACACCGACCATTTGCCCTGGGCGACGCGAGACATCGCGTCGCCCAGGGTTTCAGACGTTTGTGGAGGAAGCATCATGCCGAGCAACTCGCAGGCGCGGACGACCGAGTTCGTGCACACCGCGACCGCGGTGATCGAGGTCGTCGTCGAGGGAAGCGGGCCGACGGTGATCCTGCTGCCGTCACTCGGCCGGGAGTCGTACGACTACGACGAGGTCGCGGACGGGCTGGCGCAGAACGGGTTCCGGGTCGCCCGGCCGCAGCCTCGGGGAATCGGCCGCAGCGCAGGATCGCTCGAGAACATCACGTTGCACGACCTGGCCGCCGACGTCGGAGCGGTGATCGAGGCGCTGGACAACGGCGCGGCGGTGGTGGTCGGTCACGCCTTCGGGCACTACGTCGCGCGGATGCTGGCCGCCGATCGGCCCGACCTGGTACGCGGTGTCGTGGTGGCCGCGGCCGGGGCCCGCGACTATCCGGCCACCCTCACCGAGCTGGCGGTGAAGTGCTCGGATTCCTCGCTGCCCGACGCGGAGCGGATCGGCTACCTGCAGACCGGTTTCTTCGCTCCCGGCAACGATCCGACGGAGTGGCTCACCGGCTGGTACCCGGAGGTGTCGAAGCGTCAGCTCGCCGCGTCCGCCGCCACCCCGAAGGACGAGTGGTGGGCGGTGGCGCGTCAGCCGATCCTCGACCTGCAGTCCGCTCTCGACCCGTTCCGTCCTCGCGAGACGGCGAACGAATTGCGGGACCGGTTCGGCGAACTGGTCACCGTGTCCGTCGTCCCGAACGCCAGCCACGCACTGATGCCGGAAGCGCCCGCACACGTTGTGCGGGCGCTCACCGACTGGATTCGGACTCTCGACAGCTGAGCGGTCAGATCCTCTCGAAGATCGCTGTCAGCCCCTGGCCGCCGCCGATGCACATCGTCTCGAGCCCGTACCGCGCGTCACGACGCTCCATCTCCCGCAGCAGGGTCGTGAGGATCCGGACGCCTGTCGCCCCGACCGGGTGCCCGAGCGAGATCCCCGAACCGTTGACATTGGTGCGTTCGAAATCCTGTGCGCCGAAGTTCCATTCGCGGGTGACGGCGAGCGCCTGCGCCGCGAAGGCCTCGTTCAGTTCGATGAGGTCGATGTCCGAGAGCGTCAGCCCGGCACGTTTCAGTGCCCGCTCGGTGGACGGGACCGGCCCGATGCCCATCTCGGACGGCTCCACACCCGCGACCGCCCAGGTCACCAGCCGGGCGAGCGGACGGAGACCGAGGCGCTCCGCCTCCGCCCGGGTGGTGACGAGGCAGGCCGCCGCACCGTCGTTCTGTCCGCTGGCGTTGCCGGCGGTGACGGTGGCGTCGGGGTCGGTGCGGCCCATGATGGGCCGCAGGCGTGCCAGCGACTCGACCGTCGTGTCGGCGCGGGGATGCTCGTCCCGGTCCACGACCTGCGGATCGCCCTTACGGACCGGCACTTCCACCGGAACGATCTCCTCGGCGAACTTCCCCGAGTCGATCGCGGCCACCGCCCGCCGATGGGAGCTGACCGCGAGTTCGTCCTGTTCCTGACGACTGATGCCGTACTTGCGGCGCAGGTTCTCCGCCGTCTCGAGCATGCCGCCGGGCACCGGATAGTGGCGTCCGCCGGCGGTGACCCGGCCACGGGCGAGCCGATCATGCATCGCCGCCGGGGCGCCCTTGGCTCCCCACCGCATCGACTCGGTGTAGTACTCGGCGCGGCTCATCGATTCCACGCCACCGGCGATCACCCGTTCCGCGACTCCTGTCTGCACGCGCATCGCCGCGTCGAGCACGGCCTGCAGCCCCGATCCGCAGCGACGGTCGAGTTGCTGGCCGGGAACCGTCACCGGCAGGCCCGCGTCGAGGGCCACCACACGGCCGATCGCAGGCGCCTCGCCGTTCGGGTAGCACTGACCGAAGATCACGTCGTCGATGCTGCCCGGATCCACCCTGGTGCGGGCCAGCAGTTCGGACACGACGCGGGCGCCGAGGTCTGCTGCGGGAACGTCCGTGAACTGGCCGCCGTATCGGCCGACGGGGGTGCGCAGGGGCTCACAGACGACGACATCGGTCGCCTGGGCGTTCGAGTTTTCAGGCACTGCGGAAATCCCTTTCGTGATCGGTCCACTGCTGCGCCCATTCGCGCAGTTCGACCGCTCGGATCTTGGCTCCGTTGCCGCCCACGGTGGTCGGCATCTCCTCGATCATGTGCACGGCGGCGGGAACCTTGAACGCCGCCAACGACTCTGCGCACCAGGCCTTGAGTTCGGCGGCGTCGGCGTCGGTTCCCTCCGTCGGGACGACGAAGGCCACCGCCTCGGTGTACCCGCCGCGGCCGGTGATGCCGACGACCTTCGTGAGGTGGACGGCGTCGTGCTCGGCCAGCCGGTGCTCGATCTCGGCGGGATCCACCAGGAATCCGCGCAACCGGAGCACGTCGCCCATCCGGCATACATACGTATAGCCGCCGTCGCCGGTCGCGACCGCCAGGTCGCCGCTGCGGAACCACCCGTCCGACGTGAACGCGCGCGCGGCCGCCTCGGGGTTGCCGAGGTACGCGTCGACGACGTTCGGTCCGCGGACCTGCAGCTCACCCTGCTCACCGTCCGGGAGAACGGAATCGTCCAGTGGGTCGGCGATCCGGATCTCGATGGCCGGTTCCACCGGTCGCCCGCCCCCGTTCCAGCGCACCGATTCCGGGTCGGCGACGTCCCACAGCAGCATCAGGGCGAACACCTCGGACGACCCGAAGACACCGGCGGTGACGGCGTCGAATTCATCCCGGGCCCACGCGGCCACCTCATGCGAACGGCCGAGGAAGTCGGCGATTCCGAGCCGCTTCAACGACGTCAGGTCGGCACGTTCACCGCCCTGCCACGTGTCGTGGAGGCGAGCGAAGAGGTCGTCGCCGCCCACCACGTGCGTCACCTTCAGCGCCTGCATGCGCCGCAGCGTCGTCGCGGCGTCGAAGACAGGTTCCATCAGCAGAGTGCCGCCGCCGGCGAGAGTCGCCAGGGCGGTGCTGAAGCCGAACACCCCCGACACCGGCAGCACGCAGAGCGTGACGTCGCCGGGTTCGACGTCGAGGACGGCGGCGTCGGCCCGCGCGTGCCGGACCACCGCCGATTCGCGGTGAGCCGCCAGTTTCGGGACTCCCGTGGAACCGGATGTGGTGAAGGCGACCGCTAGCAGGTCGTCGGGGGCCGCCTGTTCGCCCGCAGCGGTCGTGGTCGCCATGTCGGGCGTCTCCGGCACAAGGACACCGCCGGTGTCCGCGCTGCCCGCCGTCCAGGCGCCGCTGCCGAGGTCGAACCGCGCCGGGTCGATCGCCTCGCCGGCCGTTCCCGGACCGCGCACCACGGCGACCGCCGGGGCCGGAAGATCGATGGAGCGCTGTGCCTCGCCGAGCCGTCCGAACAGGTCGAGACCGTGGAACCGGTCGGCCACGGCCACGACCGCCGGTCGCGCCGACGTGAGGATGTGCGCGATCTCGTGCGTGTTGTAGCGGGTGTTGACACCGATGACGTGTGCGCCGACGGCCGAGGAGGCCAGCTGCCAGACGATGGCGTCCGACCAGTTCGGCAGCAACACCGCCACGCACTGCCCGCGGCGGACACCGACCCTTTCGAGTTCCGACTTCAGTGCCTCGACGCGGTCGCGGAGATCGGTGCGGCTGCCGACGATCGGTTCGCCGTCGACCACGTCGACGGTGGCGGCGGCATCCGCGTCGGCCGTCACCAGTTCGTCGAGCAGCGCGGCGAGAGTGTCACGGCGCGTGGCCGTGTCGTGGGCCGTCACGAGAGCACCGCCGCCGCGCGCAGTTCGGTCAGCCAGCCGTCCGCCACCGAGACGAAATCGTCGATCTCCTCCATGGGGTAGTGGCCGATATCGTCCAACAGGGTGAACGTCGCAAGTCCCGGACGGGCGGCGTCGATCCGCGACGCGGCCTGCGCGACCAGTCCGGCCTGGATCCACGGGTCCTGCGCCCCCGCGACGATCCGGATGGGGCAGGTGATCTCGGCGAGACGCTCACGCACGTCGTGGGTCCCCCAGGCGATGAGGTCCGAGGACGAGATCTCCGGGTCCTCCCGCTTGTGCATCGTGGCGATCAGGCGGGCCTTCACCTCGGGCACGGACCGCCCGATGGAGGCCAGGGTGCCCAGGTACGTGCGGTCGGAACGGCTGGGTCCGGCGACGTCTTCGAGTTCGCGGCGCAGTCCGCCGACGTTGACGCGACCGGGTCCGGCCTCGGCTTCCATCGCGATCGCCCCGGCCAGCGGTCGGGACGGCCTGGTGGCCAATTCGAGGGTCAGCTTGCCGCCGATCGAACATCCCATGACGAACGGCCGTACGACGTCGAGCGCGTCGAGGACCTTCCCGAGCCAGTCGCCGAACGTCACGATACTGGTGACGGGGCCGTCGACCGCGGGCTCGGAACGCCCGTGCCCCGGAAGGTCGGGGACGATCACCCGGTAGCCCCGCCGGGCCAGGTCGGACGCGACGTGCCGCCACTGGACTCCGCTCTGCCCCGCGGTGTGCAGGCACAGAACGGTGGGCGTCTCGGTGTCCGAGTAGTTCTCGGGAGTGACGATCTCGACGAAGCCGAGCGCCCCGTCGATCTCCAGGTACCGGGCCTCGATCATGACCGAGCCTCCCTTCCACACGTGAGTGGCAAAGTGTGCCCCGCCACGCTTTGCCACTCACGTGCGGAGGTGCGGGCATGGGCGATGATGATGTCGAGCGGCTTGGTGAGTCGCAGGTACTCGTACCCGTTGCCGCTGGAGGAGAATTCGCCGCTGATCGCGCGGCGCATGAAGTCGTTGTGTTCGGCGACCATCAGGTCGACCCACGTCACGGCCGGGACGATGAGCGTGAACGTGGCCCCACCCGGAACGCGGCGCGCGACGTCGATGATCCGGCCGCGATAGATCCGCAGGTGCACCTCGCGGGCCCGGCCCGACGCGTCGGTGCAGCGTAGGCCCACCGTGCCGTCCCACGTCGACAACGAGGACGCGAAGGCAGGGTCGGCGGACAGGGACTCACGGAGAAGCTCGCCCCAGGCGGGAGTGCAGAAGTCGACCGCGGGATCGTGTCGGACGTCGGATGATTCGGGCAGAAGCCATGTCTCGATTCCCTGCTCGCGAACCGATCCACCGTCGTCGACCAACCGCACGTGGCGATCGACGACGTTCCCGTTCCCCGACTGCTCGACGCGCGTGACGACGGACTCGACGCGGACGAGGTCGTCGCCGGTCACCGACGACGCCGAATTCCATTGCAGCCCGGTGCGGGTGGCTCCAGCCGCCGGCGTCGGTGCGAGCACCCCGGCCGTGACGATTCCGGTCAGCGACGTATCCGGCAGGGACAGTGCGAGTTCGGAGATGCGCCTTGTGTCGCTCACGGAGCGATCGCCGACCGCGACGCCGATGGTAGGTGCGCTCATTCGGCGGCCCTCCCCAGCAGTTCGTCGGAGATGATGCGCATCTGGATCTCGCTGGTGCCCTCGAAGATCTTCGTCAACCGCGCGTCCCGCCAATGCCGCTCCACCTGGAAATCGGTGGTGTACCCGGCGCCGCCGTGGATCTGCACCGCCTCACTGGTCACCCGCTCCGCCATCTCGGTCGCCACCAACTTGCACATCGACGCCTCCAGCGAACACCGCCGACCGGTATCGATATCGGTGGCCACCGAATACATCAACTGCCGCGCCGCCTCGATGTCGGCGGCCATCTTCGCCACCTTGAACCGCAGATGCTGGAAATCCGCCAACTCGTGCCCGAACTGACGACGGGTGTGCAGATACGCGATCGAATCCTCCAACGCACCGCGTGCCAACCCGATAGCCCGGGCCGCCGTGTGCGCCCGCCCCACCTCGAGACCGGACACCGCAAGGTAGAAACCCTTGCCCTCCTCACCGAGCATCGCCGTGGCCGGCACCCGGAATCCGTCGAACGACAGCTCCCACGTGCTCCACCCGAAATATCCGATCTTGCGGATCTTCGTCCCGCTGATCCCCGCCGGGAACCCGCCGCGCTGCTTGTCGATCAGGAACGCGCTGATCCCCCGGTGCGGCTTCGCCGGATCCTTCTGCGGATCGGTCCGCGCGAACAACACCAGGTAATCGGCCTCGTCCGCGTACGTGCACCACATCTTCGTGCCGCTGATCACCCAGTCGTCACCGTCCCGGGTGGCGCGGCAGGAAATGTTCGCCACATCCGACCCGGCCTCGGCCTCCGACAACGCGTACGCACCCAGGTACTCCCCCGCCGCGACCTTCGGCAGCAGCGCGGCCTCCTGCTCCGGGGTGAATCCGCCGCCCATCCCGTTGCCGCGGGCCAGCAGCCCGGACACGCTCATCCACGCCCGCGACAATTCCTCCGCGACCAGGCAGTACTCGAACACTCCGAGACCGAGGCCGCCGTGCTCCTCCGGGATCATGATCCCGAAGAACCCGACGTCGGCCATCGCCTTCTTCAGGGTGTCGGGAATGGTGCCCTGCACCGGATCGAGTTCGTTCGCGATCGGCAGCACCTGCTTCATCGCGAAATCGCGAGCCAGGTCACGGATCGCCAATCGGTCCTCGGTGAGATACCGCGGTGAGTCTGTACGCGGCTGCGACGGCCGGTGAGTCATGGACACTCCTCATCCACTCGAACTACGGGGCGCGCGATACGGGAGAACTCGCGGTTCTGCACTCGAATCACATTAACGCTTGTTCACCCAGTAGAGCACGAGCGGGATCGACCGTCAATGCCGAATCCACCCGAGTCAGGCGCGACGGTGTCCGACCAGGTTGAGCGCGTAGACGCCGTACGAGTCCGCCACCGCCTGCGCGGACAGCGGGCCGTCCGGCCGGTACCAGAGCGCAATGCCTGCACACATGGTCAGCACAGCGGTCACTGCCTGGTGGACGTGCGGGACGTCGAAGTCGCCGCTCGCCACCCCCGCTTCGGCAATGGTCACGAACAGGTGTTCCTGGGCATCGCGCGAGCCCACGACCCGTTTGCGATCGACCTCGTCGAGGTAGCGCAGTTCGGTGTTCGCCACGAGACACGCACGCTGGTTGCGCGCGGTGTACAGCGAATGCGCGACCACCGCGGCCGTCCACTGCTCCACAGGTGCGGATCCCGCCTTACGCAGAGCGTTCCGGGTGGCGGTGAACTGCTCGTCGCTGGCGGCCCGGAGGATCTCGACCAGCAATTCGTCCTTGTTCTCGAAGTGGTTGTACACGTTGGCGGCGCTGCAGCCTGCGCGTTTCGCGATGGTGCGCATGGTCGCGGCGTGGAAGCCGGCGGTGTAGAACTCGTCGAGCGCTGCGTCCAGGATTCGCTGCCGAACGTGGGGAATCACCGCAGAGCTTGACCGAGTGTTCATCCCTCGGAGAGTAGGTGCAGCATGCGATGCGGGCAAGAAATGCCCTGGAAGCTGCAGTTCAACGGCCTCCGAACGGAGGACGACGCTCCGTGTTGACCGAGGGTCGCATGTCCGTTATGGTCCACATCACATGAACGGCCGTTAATAAGCCGCTCGCACATTCCGCACATCGCACCGTGGAGGTTTGCCGCCTTGAGCACCCTCGAAGAACGTATCCGCCGCCTGGAAGACCTCGAGGCCATCCGATACCTCGACGCGCAGTACTGCCGCCATCTCGACGACGGCAACTGGGACGCCCTGATGGGCCTCTTCACCGACGACGGCGAATTCGACGGACTGTCGAACCCGAAGGGTAAGGGCGAGATGCGAGAGTTCTTCGCCGGACTCGCCGCCGGTGGTCTCACCGCGTTCTGGCACTTCATCACCAACCTGGAAATCGATCTCGACGGCGATCGTGCGACGGTCCGCTCGTTTCTGTGGCAGCCGTGCGTGTCCGACGGCGCCGCCTCCATCGCCGCGGGCCGCTACACGGACGAAGCCGTCAAGGTCGACGGTCGCTGGCTGTATCGCGTCAAGCAGGTGCGCTTCCACTACTTCGGACCACTGGCCGAGGGCTGGGACGAGAACCAGTTCGCCCTCGACACGGCACGGCGCGCGGCGGTGAACGCGTGAGCACCGAATCGCCCACCACCGTGCCCGGCGCGGCGGTCTGGTCCCCGATCCTCGCGCTGCCGGAGTTCGTCGAACTGCGGCGTCGCCGCCGGGCCGTCACCACCGGTCTCGGCCTGGTCGCGATCGCACTCTTCTCGGCGTTCCTCGTCGGATTCGCCTATTTCCCCGAATTCCTCGGCGACAACACCGCGTTCGGCATTCCGCTGTCGCTGTGGGTGGTGTTCTCCCAGTTCGCCGGCACCTGGGTGCTCGTGTTCGCGTACTTCCGACTCTCCCGCACCTACATCGAACCCGCCGCCGATGCCGCCGTCCGCGCCATCGCACACCGTGATCAGGAGCATGCGTCATGACCGGCGACACCGATTTCCTCGCCATCGGCATCTGTGCCGCTGTCATCTCCCTCACCTTGTGGGTGACGTTCGCGGCGTCGCGCCGAAGCCGCAGCGCCACCGGATTCTTCGCGGCGGGCCGCTCGATCACCGGGTGGCAGAACGGTTTCGCGATCGCCGGTGAGTTCATCTCCGCGGGCAGCTTCCTGGGCACTACGGGCTTGATCTTCTACAAGGGAGTCGACGGCGCCGTCATCCTGTGCACGTCGGTGATCTCCTTCCTCCCCGTCCTGTTCCTCCTCGCGGAGAAGATGCGCAACGTCGGAAAGTTCACTCTCGCCGATGTTCTGGTGTTCCGGACCGGCGCGCGACGGGTCCGGGTTGTGGTTGCGCTCAGCACCATTGTCACCGGCACGTTCGTGCTGCTCGCCCAACTCGTCGCGGCGGGCGTTCTCCTCGAGTCGGTTTCCGGGATCCCGTTCGGGCTGTCCGTCGTGGTCGCCGGATCGCTCATGGGGATCTACGTCTTCGTCGGCGGAATGCTGGCCACCACGTGGGTCCAGGTGATCAAGTCGTCCATCCTGTCGATCCTGGCGGTGGTGGTGTGCCTCGGCATCCTGGCGAAGTTCGGATTCAGCGTCCCGGGCATGCTCGGGGCGGCAACCTCGAACGCGAAGGCCGGTGACGCCATCCTGTCGCCGGGCCTGATCTTCGGGCAGACCGGTGCGATCAACCTGATCTCGTACTCCCTGGCGTTCGCGCTCGGCACCGCCGGCATGGCGCACATCCTCATCCGCTTCTTCACCGTCCCCGAGGCCGCAACGGCGCGGAAGTCGCTCGGCTGGACCGTCGCTCTGTGCAGCGTCTTCTACCTGATCGTCATCGTGATGGGCTTCGGCACCGCGGCGCTCCTCGGCCCCGACGGGGCGGATCAGGTCGGCGCAGGCGGCAACCTCGCGGCTCCCACCCTGGTCACGGAACTCGGTGGCGGCGTCGGCACCATCGGCGGATCCATCGCGCTGGCGATGGTGGCAGCCGTCGCGTTCGCGAGCATCGTCGCCGTCGTCGCGGGCGTCGTGATCTCCGCGGCCGGGACATTCGCCCACGACGTGTGGCCCACCCTCTTCCGCAGGAAGACCACCGACGCCGGCACCGAGACCGCGGACGCCCGCGAGGCCAAGGTCGCCCGGTACGCGGCGGTCGCGTTCAGCATCGTCGCGATCGGACTGACGATGGCGATCGGCGACACCACCAACATCACGTATTTCATGGGGATGGCGTTCATGGTCGCCGGCAGCGCGCACCTGCCCAGCCTGCTGCTCTGCCTGAACTGGCGACGCTTCAACAGCACCGGCGCGGTGTGGGGCATTTCGGTGGGACTCGTATCCACCGTCGTCAGCCTGATGTTCACCGAAGCACTCTGGCTGGGTAGCGGACCGGCGCCGTTGACCATCCAGTTGCCGGTGATCATCACCATGCCGCTCGGGTTGGCCGCCGCCGTGATCGGTTCGCTCGCCGCCGAACGCCGTCAGGGCCGCTCGGCCGATCGGGACGAGAAGTTCGCCGAGATGCTGGTGCGCGCCGAAACCGGAATCGGCGCGGAACTCGCCGAAGCGCACTGACCCTCGCTCGGGGAGGCCGAAACGGTGATCCAGGGCGCGCTGCTCCTCACGCGCCCTGGATCACCGCGCGCGTAGGATTCGTCACGGAATCCGCGAACCCCCGAAGTGAGGCAGCCGTGATCTTCATCGTCGTCAACTTCACCGTGAAACCGGACCACGCGGACGGCTGGCTCGACCTGGTGCGGCCGTTCACCGACGCGACCCGGAACGAACCGGGCAACCTGTGGTTCTACTGGTCGCGCGCGGTCGAAGACCCGAACATGTACGTCCTCGTCGAAGCGTTCCGCGACGACGACGCAGCCGTCGCCCACGTGCAGAGCGACCATTTCCAGAACGCGCTGGCCACCTTGAAACCCGCCCTCGCCCAGACGCCGCGGATCATCAACACCACGATCGACGCCACCGAGTGGTCCCTGATGGGTGAACTCGAAGTCGACTGACCCCGTCCGGCTTCACCCTGAAGTCGCGCGCAACGCGCGTTAGCCTGGAAACGTGGCTTCCGATCTCACCGACTTCGACGCAGTGATCTTCGACTTCTCCGGCACACTGTTCCGGCTGGAGGAAGACGACAGCTGGATGTCCGACCTCACCGGCCACGACGGTGAACCGTTCGACCTCCACCAGCAGGCCGAGCTGATGCGGCGCATGACGGCGCCGGTCGGTCAGACCGTCGAGATGGATGCCGCCGAGCACCACGCGTGGACCAACCGCGACCTCGACCCTCGGTTCCACCGGCAGGCGTACCTCGACGTGCTGCGGAAGTCCGGGGTCGCGCACGAGGACCAGGCGGTCGGGCTGTACGAGCGGCTGATCGACCCGGGATGCTGGAGCGCCTACCCCGACACCGCGGAAGTGCTTGCGTCACTCAAAGACCGTGGAATCAAGGTCGCGGTGCTGAGCAACATCGCGTTCGACATCCGGCCGGCGTTCACGAATCTGGGGGTCGAGCATCTCGTCGACGAATTCGTGCTGTCGTTCGAGGTGGGTGCGGTCAAACCGAATCCGAAGATCTTCGAGCACGCCCTCGCCGCACTCGGTTCCGAACCCGAGCGGACCCTGATGATCGGCGACAGCGAGGAAGCCGACGGCGCCGCGCGGAAGGTCGGCTGCGCGTTCGCACTCGTCGAACCCGCTCCCCTCGCGGAGCGCCCGGATGGTCTCCGCAGTGCGCTCAGTGCCTTCGGCCTGTGAGTACTTGTTAACCACGGGCGGTTAACAAGTACTCACGACCGGAGTAACCCGCGGCCGGCGACGAGGGGCAGGTCGAGCGCGGTCACCAGCCCTGGTTTCGCCTCGACCACGGCGCGCACCGAATTCACCAGGCGCATCGCGGTGACGATCATCCCCGACACGTTGTGGTCGCCGTGCTCGCCGTGGTGGTTGAACTCGACGGTCATCATCGGCTCGCCCGTGATGTCGATCCGGTAGCACCCGTCGCCGCGGGTGGGTTTCGGCCAGTCCGGTTGCTGCTCGGGGTGGGTGCGTGTGACGTGCTCGAGTACCACCCGCGGCACCCCGTCGACGGTGCCGATCACCTCGAACCGCACCGCCGCGACCGTCCCCTTCGCGATGTGGCACGACAGAATGTCCAGATCCGCCTCGGCGGGGACGCGTTCGAACTTCTCGACCAGCGGTTCGTCGAGCGTGACGCCGAGCCCCGCAGCGATCTGACGGACGACGCTCCCCCACGCCAGCGACAGCACACCCGGCTGGAACAGCATCGGCGTCTCCTCGACGGGTTTGCCGAAACCGAAGATCTCACTCATCACCACCGGTTGGTAATAGGTGGAGTAGTCGGCGATCTCGAAGCAGCGCACCTCGTCGATCCGCTGCGACAGACTCGTCATGGCCAGCGGCAGAACGTCGTTCGCGAATCCGGGGTCGATGCCGTTCACATGAAGGCTCGCCCCGCCCTGCTCACCGGCAGAGCGAATGCGGTCGACGAGCTCGTCCGGGACCACACCGATCGGGTACTGCAACAGAACCGGACCCGACGACACGACGTTGATGCCGGCCTCGAGGAATGAGATCAGGTCCTCGATCGCGTCGAAGATGCGGTCGTCCGTCATCGCGGTGTGCACGATGCAGTCTGGCTTCAGGGCGAGGAGTGCCGCCTTGTCGTCGGTCGCTGTCACCCCGAGGTCCCGGCCGAGGCCGGCCAGTTCACCGGCATCCTTCCCGACCTTCTCCGGGCTCGACACCCACACTCCGACGAGTTCGAGGTCGTCGCGGGCGTCGATGCCTGCGATGGCATGACGCCCGACCGTACCGGTGGACCATTCGACGACGCGATAGCTCATGAGTTCGCTCCGTGTTCCAGAAGTAGTACCCCTGCCCCGAATGTAACAGGTTCTAGTGCTCCACCTGTGAGTACTTGTTAACCACGGGCGGTTAATAAGTACTCACGGGTGCGGAGCGCCCGAGCGTTCTCGACGTCGTGGCCTTCGCCGTCATTACGACCGCAACGTTCGCGGCGCGTTCGCGCACGCCGGAGTAGACGACCGCCAGACCTTCGTATCGGCAGCGAAGCACTCGACGTGCAAGCGCTGATTTACAAATCTGCAATTTTGTATAGACCTTGGATCATAGAACGTGTACTGTCCAAAATGAGGGTGAGCTGGTTCATACCGCGACAGCTATTGGACGAGGAGGTTCGGACCGTGACGACGTCGGATATCGGCAGGACGACAGAGGAAGCACCACCGGAAGCCTGGCGCGACCGCAAGCGCTACCTGTGGCTGATGGGATTGATACCCCCGACCGCACTGTTCCTCGCCGCGGGACTGGTGTGGGTCTTCAACCAAATCGGCTGGTCGGCGGTGGCCCCGGTGTGGTGGTGGATCGGCGCGCTGCTGCTGTTCATCGTGCTCCCTACTCTCGACAGATTCTTCGGACCCGACGGTCAGAACCCGCCCGAAGAGGTGATGGAACAGCTCGAGAACGATAAGTACTACCGGTACTGCACCTATGTGTTCATCCCCTTCCAGCTGGCAAGCCTGGTCTTCGCGTGCTACCTCTGGTCGGCGGACGATCTCTCCTGGCTCGGCATCGACGGCGGCCTCGGAGTGGTGTCGAAAGTCGGCGTGGCGTTCAGCGTCGCTGTCATGGGTGGTATCGGCATCAACACCGCACACGAGATGGGTCACAAGAAGACCGACCTCGAACGCTGGCTCGCCAAGATCACTCTCGCGCAGACCTTCTACGGCCACTTCTACATCGAGCACAACCGAGGCCACCACGTCCGGGTCGCGACACCCGAGGACCCGGCGAGTTCACGTTTCGGAGAAACCTTCTGGGCGTTCCTCCCCCGCAGCGTGTGGGGAAGCCTGAAGTCCTCGTGGGAGCTCGAGAGGACTCGGATGCAGCGACTCGGCAAGAGCACGTGGAGCATTCACAACGACGTGCTCAATGCCTGGCTCATGTCGGTGGTGCTGTTCGGCGCACTCGTCGCAGTGTTCGGGCCGGTGGTCATTCCGTTCCTGATCATCCAGGCCGTTTACGGTTTCTCACTCCTGGAGACGGTCAACTACCTCGAGCACTACGGTCTGATGCGTCAGAAGACCGCCGGCGGTCGCTACGAACGCTGCGCTCCCGCACACAGCTGGAACTCCGACCACATCGTGACCAACATCTTCCTGTACCACCTGCAGCGCCACAGCGACCATCACGCGAATCCGACGCGGCGTTACCAGACGCTCCGCAGCATGGACGGCGCCCCCAACCTGCCCAGCGGCTACGCCAGCATGATCACGCTCGCGTACTTCCCGCCGCTCTGGCGCAAGGTGATGGATCACCGCGTGCTCGCCCACTACGACGGCGACATCACCCGCGTGAACATCCACCCCGGCAAGCGCGACAAGGTGCTCGCCAAGTACGACGGCGGAGTTCGGTGATGGCCGCCTACCAGTGTCCGGTCTGCGACTACGTCTACGACGAGGCGTCCGGCGCACCGCGTGAGGGATTCCCCGCCGGCACCCCGTGGGCCGACGTGCCCGAAGACTGGCCGTGCCCCGACTGCGGGGTCCGCGAAAAGATCGATTTCGAGACGAAGGTGGCGTGACATGGGTACCGATTTCAAGCTTTACCGTTGTGTCCAATGCGGATTCGAGTACGACGAGGCCGAGGGCTGGCCGGAGGACGGCATCGAACCGGGCACCCGGTGGGACGACATTCCCGACGACTGGTCGTGCCCCGACTGCGGGGCCGCGAAGGCCGACTTCGACATGGTCGAGGTCAGCCGGGCGTGAGCGCAGTGCTGCATCACTCGACGGAACTGTCGACGGTGGTCATCGTCGGGTCCGGGATCGCAGGGGCGAGCGCCGCGCAGACGCTCCGTGCGGACGGTTTCCGAGGGCGCGTCGTCGTGATCGGAGACGAGCCGTCACCACCGTATCGGCGCCCGGCGGTGTCGAAGGATCTCTTGTCGGGTGCCACGACCGCGGAGAAGAACGCGCTGAAGCCCGACTCGTTCTGGGCGAACAACGACATCGAATTGATCACCGGTGCAACGGCCGTCGGGCTCGACACCCGAGCACGGCGCCTGACGCTCTCGTCCGGGGAGACGCTGCACTACAGTGCTCTGCTGCTCGCGACGGGTGGGCGGGCCCGCCGACTCGACGGCGTCTCCGGCGCGCAGGTGTTCACTCTGCGGTCGATGCGCGATGCCGAGTCCCTTCGCGAGTCGATTCGACGCACCGGTTCCCTGCTCGTGATCGGTGGAGGTCTGATCGGATGCGAGGTCGCTGCCACCGCGCGGTCGCTCGGAGCCGACGTGACCGTTCTCGAACGAGACCCGTCGCTTCTCGGTCGAATTGTGCCCCCGGCAGTCTCGTCGATGGTCGCCGCGCTGCACCGCGAGAACGGCGTCGACGTCTGCACGGATGTCGCACTGTCGTCGCTCGACGTGCGCGACGGCTCCGCGCGCGCCACCGCGGACGACGGTCGCTCCTGGAGCGCCGGCACCGTCCTCGTCTCGGTGGGCACCGTCCCCGAGGTGACGCTCGCTGCCGCGGCGGGACTGCGCGTCCACGACGGCATCACCGTCGACGAGCAGTTTCGCACCTCCGCGGACGGCGTCTATGCGGCCGGAGACGCGGCCAACATCCCCGCTACCGGCGGCGACAGATATCGGTCCGAACACTGGAACGCCGCTCAGGCGCAGGGAATTGCCGCCGCACGGTCGATCCTCGGGACACCCCAGCCGTTCACGGACGTCCCGTGGGGATGGTCCATCCAATACGGCCACAACGTGCAGTTCGCCGGCGCGACCCGTTTCGACGACGACTACGTGGTCCGCGGTTCGATCGCGGATCGCGATTTCACGGCGATCGCGGTGCGCGGGGACGTCCCGGTCGGGGCCGTCGCCGTCGGCCGTCCGAAAGAGCTCCGGACCGTGCGCACCCTGATCGCCCAGGGGCATGGGGCTCCGCCCCCCGTGAGTACTTATTAACCGCCGGACGTTAATAAGTACTCACGGGCGCGTCAGCGCAAAGGGGTCCCGACATAGTTCTCGGCGATGAGGGTGCGGCCGGCGACGGAGCGGGTGACCATGTCGAGTTCGGCGACCTGCCGCTTGTGGCCGAATCCGGTGTCGTCGGGGAGGCGGTGCAGCATCGAGGACATCCACCAGGAGAAGTGCTGGGTCCGCCACACGCGCGGGAGGACGCTGTCGGTGTAGCCCTCGAGCCCGGCGCGGCTGCGGGTGGCGAAGAATTCGCCCATCGCCTCGGACAGGAAGTACACGTCGGCGATCGCCAGGTTCATGCCCTTCGCGCCGGTGGGCGGCACGGTGTGGGCGGCGTCGCCGGCGAGGAAGAGGTTGCCGTGCTGCATGGGTTCGCACACGAAACTGCGGAACTGGAGGATCGACTTCTGGAAGATCTTGCCGTCCTTGATCTCCGCCCCTTCGCCGTCGACGCGGGCGTGCAGTTCCGACCAGATGCGGTCGTCGGACCAGTTGTCGACGGAGTCGTCGGGGTCGACCTGCAGGTAGTGCCGCTGGACGTCCGGGGTGCGGGTGCTGATGAGGGCGAAACCGCGGGGGTGGTTGGCGTAGATCAGTTCCTCGGACGACGGCGGAGCCTCGGCGAGGATCCCGAACCAGGCGAACGGGTACTGGCGGAAGTGGTCGGTGCGCACGGTGGTCTCGGGAATCAGTCCGCGGGTGGACGTGCGCGACCCGTCGCAGCCGGCGACGAGCGCGCAGGTGAGTGTCTGCTCGTTTCCGTCGGCGTCGACGTACGTGATCTTCGGGGTGTCGGACGTGTGGCCGAGGACCTGCACGTCGGAGACGCCGAAGCGGATGTCGCCGCCGTCCTCGAGGCGCCGGGCGATGAGGTCCTTGAGGACTTCGTGCTGCGGGTAGACGGTGACGGCGCGGCCGTTCGTCAGTTCGTCGAAGTCGATGCGGTGGCCGCGGCCGCCGAAGCGCAGTTCGATGCCGTGATGGGTGAGCCCCTCACGCTTGACGCGGTCGCCGAGTCCGGTGTCGACCATGAGGTCGACGGTGTTCTGCTCCAGCACGCCGGCGCGGATGGTGCCCTCCACCTCCTCGCGGGTGCGGCTTTCGAGCACCACGGAATCGATGCCCTTCAGGTGCAGGAGATGGGAGAGCATCAGTCCTGCGGGACCCCCGCCGACGATCCCGACCTGTGTGTTCATGAGCAGACTCCTCGCGTAGTTCGTGATACCAGTCACTGTGCTGCGAAGGAGCGGCCCGCAACACCCCTACTTTCACTGAGTGAAAGACGAGCTACGCGACGCCTCGGGAGATGCCCCGCGCCGCCGCCCGCACCGCCGGGATCAGGGGCGCGGGATCCTTCTCGGCCGGGACGACGACGGACACCGCCGCCACCACCTCACCCGTCGACCGCGACACCGGCGCGGCCACTGCGAGGGTTCCGATGTTGAGGTGTTCACGGCATGTGACCCAGCCGGTCCGGCGGATGTCGTCGAGGGTGCTGCGCAGGCGATGCTCGGTGGTGATGGTGGACGGGGTGAAGCGCTCGAGACCCGCCGCGAGGACGTCGTCGAGCAGTGCCTTGCCGCCGAACGCCAACAGCACGAGTCCGCCGCTCGACGCATGCAGCGGCAGCCGGCCACCGGCCCGGCCAACGACGGTCACGGCACCGCGCGCCGACAACCGCTCGAGGTAGAGCGCCTCCAGATCCTCCCGAACCACGAGTTGGACGTTCTCGCGCGTCGCCTCGTAGAGGTCCTCGAGGTACGGCAACGCCACCTGCCGCAGTCCGTGGGCGCGGGGCGCGAGCGCACCCAACTCCCACAGCCGCACCCCGATCTCGTAATGCCCGTCGTCGACGCGTTCGAGCGCGCCGTTGCCGACCAGTTGACGGCACAGCCGATGGACGGTGGGCAGCGGCAGTCCGGTGCGGCGGCTCAGCTCCGACTGCGACAGTCGTGGCCGCTCCGACGTGAACGATCCCAGCACCAGGAAGGCGCGTCCCAGCATGCTGCGGTCGTCTTCGGGCATGCCGCCAGTATCCCGGTCACCACCAGCGGGTGGCCATGCCGATCTGCCGGTCGAGTTCCGGGGCGAGGCTGCGCACGTACGTCGCCGAGAGATGATGCGAATCGTGGTAGACGAGGATGTTCCCTTGCACCGCACGGCAGATCGCCACATCGCACACGGCGTCCGTGAGGTCGAGCGGGTACACCGACGGCAGGTCGCGGGCCGCCTCGACGGTGGGATTGTCCGGGGCGAGGACGTCGTCGCGCGGCAGTCCGCAACTGTCGGCGTCGCCGCCGTCGGCGAGGCAGTCGACGGCCGAATACGGGACGCCGTCGTGGTGCAGCCACGGGGTGTCGCGGATGCCGAGGAACGGCAGCCCGAAATCGGCGAGCCGCTCCCACAGGCCCACGTAGTCGTCGGGAGTGACGTCCCCGGCGCCCTCCTCGTTGGGTCGCGACGACGTCGAGAACACCCAGTCCGGGCGGTAATCACGCAGCCGATCCAGGACGTCGCGGGACCAGTCGCCGCAGTCGGGATACGGCTCGCCGGCGAGCAGCGGGACGTCCGCGACGGTGAGCGGGCACCCCATCTTGAGGTACGTCTCGACGCGGATGCCGCGCTGCTGCCCGATGCGGTCGAGCGCGGGCACCCAGTGCTCGGCATGGGAACTGCCCACGACGGCGATCGTCCGGTCGGCGGACGGGTCGCCGTACACGCAGGTGACGACGTCGCGGGTGCTCAGGTCGGAGATGCACCCGTCGGGGGTCGGCTGCGGCAGATCTCCCGACGCCTCGAGCAGGGTGGGCCGCATGTCGGTACGCGGTGCGAACGCACCGTCCGTCAGCGACGCCGCGCCCGGGTACAGCCAGGGGTCGAGGTCGCCGACCCGGGCGGTCGTCTCCGGGTTGCGGACGAGGTACGCGTGCCACCCGGATGCGGAGCCGACGACGGCGACGCCGAGCAGCGCGACCATCGCGGTGAGCACGCGTCCCGGACGGGCCCCGCCCTGGAACCGCGCTTCGATCAGCCGCTGGGTGAGCCACGCCAGCACCAGCGACACCAGGATGACCGCGAGCCCGCCGAGCGCTCCGACCGCGGGTCGTTCCCGCCACGTGAGGTAGAAGATGAGGATCGGCCAGTGCCACAGGTACAGCGAATAGGCCAGTCCACCGAGTTCGACGAACGGCCGGGACGCCAGCATCGTCACGATCCCCGGCTGGTCGGACGGGCCGGCGCCGGCGAGGATCAGCGCCACCGCCGCGCCGACCGGGATCAGGGCCGCCGGCCCGGGAAACAGGGCGGCGCCGTCGATCAGGAACCCGCACCCCAGGACCACCGCGAAGCCCGACACCGCGAGGACCACCCGCCACCCGCGGGGCAGCGCGACCTGGTGCACGACCAGCGCGAGCAGTGCACCGGCGAGCAGTTCCCACAGTCGCGCGAACGTGTCGAAATACGCCCACGACTGCCGGTCCTGGGACAGCGCCGCGGCGTAGCCGAACGACGCCAGGAACCCCGCCGCGAGCATGCCGCCGAGCAGGGGTCGCACGAGACCGATTCGGCGGCGGCACATCCCGGCCACACCCGCCACGACCACCAGGGCGAGCACATAGAACTGCCCCTGCACGGACATCGACCACAGGTGCTGCAGCGGGCTGACCGACGCGTCGGCGGCGGCGTAGTCGGCTGCCGTCCGGGCCAGTTGCCAGTTCTGCACGTACAGCAGCGACGCGAGGAGTTGGTCCGCGATCCCCGACCACTGCGTGAACGGCCGCTGGATCACGGTTACGACCGCGGTCACGGCCGACACCACCACCAGTGCGGGCAGCAGCCGGCGGGCGGTGCGCCGAAGGACGGCCGGAACCGACGGACCCGAGTCCGCACCCACGCGGCGCACGAGCATGCCGGTGAAGAAGAACCCGGAGAGCACCAGGAAGATGTCGACGCCACCGGACACCCGCCCGAACCACACGTGATAGGCGACCACCAGCGCGATCGCGATTCCACGCAGCCCGTCGAGGTCGTACCGGTAGCCGCTCGCCGTGGACGGCGGTGCGGCAGCGTGGCGCGGACGGCTCGTAGCCACCTGAGGGTTGGTTCTCACAGTCCGTCCTGGCTCATCGACTCGGTACCCGGTCGATTATCCACACGGGGTTTACCAGTTCTTGACCAACCCGAGACGACTTTGGGCGCACGCCCAGGGTCGGCGAACCGCCGACCTGTGGAGCAGCCATGTTTGACAGGCAACTATGACGCGCCACACAATGAGTGCGCCTATAGAACCAGGGTTCGTATCGCGAACACCGCTCCAGTCGAGGACATCATGACCACTTCCCAACGAAGCGCCGCCCGCGCCTCCACCGCCCTCTGGGTCGCGCCCCTCTGCTGGGTGGCAGTGCTGCTCGACGGTTTCGACCTGGTCGTCCTCGGCGCCGTCATCCCCTCGCTCCGCGAGTACAGCGACTGGAATCTGTCGACGGGTGCGATCACGTTCATCTCGACGTTCGGCCTGGTCGGCATGACCATCGGCGCGCTGGTCATCGGCACGCTCACCGACGTCATCGGACGCCGGCGCGCCCTGCTGTACGCGGTGGCCGCGTTCTCGATCCTCACGCTCCTCTGCGCGGTCGCGCCCAACCCGTTCCTCTTCGGGCTGTTCCGCTTCCTCGCCGGTGTCGGTCTCGGCGGCGCGCTGCCGACCGCACTCGCCCTGGT
Organism: Rhodococcus sp. NPDC056960; assembly: GCF_042674125.1. Taxonomy (NCBI): domain Bacteria; kingdom Bacillati; phylum Actinomycetota; class Actinomycetes; order Mycobacteriales; family Nocardiaceae; genus Rhodococcus; species Rhodococcus sp. NPDC056960. The sequence continues at coordinate 342,001 of NZ_JBHURF010000007.1, forward strand.
CAACGAATTCTCGAAGAAGCAGGGCGGCGGCTCCGCGTCGACACTGCTGATGACCGGATATCACGTAGGTGCCGTTGCGACTGCGGCGCTGGCGATCGTCCTCATCGAACCGTTCGGCTGGCGCTCGATGTTCGTCGTCGGAGCCCTGCCCGCCGTGGTGCTGATTCCGCTGATGCTGCGCTACCTCCCCGAGTCCCCCTCGTACCTGCTGGCACACGGCAAGCGCGCCGAGGCCGAGGCCGTCGCGAAGCAGTACGGCCTGGAACTGGAACCCGCGCCCACCGAAGACGCAAAGGTCGCGACCGCGGCCAACCCGGTGCGCGCCCTCTTCTCACGCCCGTTCCTGCGCAACAGCATCGCCATCTGGGTCACCTCGTTCATGGGACTTCTGCTCGTCTACGGCCTCAACACGTGGCTGCCGACGATCATGCGGGAGGCGGGCTACGACCTCGGCGCGTCGCTGACGTTCCTGCTGATCCTCAACGCCGGCGCGGTGGTCGGACTGCTGATCGCGGGCGGCGTCGCCAACAAGATCGGTCCACGCACGGCGGCCATCATCTGGTTCGCGGGCGCTGCGGTGTTCCTCGCCCTGCTCAGCGTCAAGGTGTCGTTCGGCATTTATGCCCTGGTGTTCCTCGCCGGTTGCTTCGTGTTCAGCGCACAGGTTCTCGTCTACGCGTTCACCAGCGCCAACCACCCGCCGCAGATCCGTGCGACCGCCCTCGGCTGGTCGGCCGGGGTGGGCCGGGTCGGCGCGATCTGCGGCCCCATCCTCGGCGGCGTCCTGCTGGGCGCGGGCTACGCGGTCCCGTGGGGATTCTATGCATTCGCCCTGGTCGGACTGTTCGGAGCGATCGCCATCTCGTCCACCCGGACGGTGCACTGAACTCCCGACAGCGGTGCGATGAGTTTCGGGCGTGCAAGCGGTCTATATCGGCGACGATGAATCGACGAGGACCTGCGAGAGGAATGCGCCATGAAACCCATCACCCCCTGTCTCTGGTTCGACACCCAAGGGGAAGAGGCCGCGAAGTTCTACACGTCCCTGTTCCCGGACTCGCGGATCACGGAGGTCACCCACTACGGTCCGAACACTCCCGGCCCGGAGGGGCAGGTGCTGACCGTGTCCTTCGAGATCAACGGACAACCGTTCATCGCGCTCAACGGCGGCCCGCAGTTCACGTTCGACGAGGCCATCTCCTTCGAGATCCTGTGTGCTGACCAAGAAGAAGTGGACCGGTACTGGGACGCCTTCACCGACGGCGGCGAGGAAAGCCAATGCGGTTGGGTCAAGGACCGTTTCGGGGTGTCCTGGCAGGTGGTTCCGGAGCGGCTGTACGAACTCATGCGCGACCCGGACAACGACAAGGCGCAGCGTGCCATGCAGGCGATGCTGAAGATGCGCAAACTCGACGTCGCCGAACTCGAGAGGGCAGCCGAGCAGGCGTGACGCCTGCCATCATCGTCGAAGTGGGCTGAGCACCACCCCCGACGACAGGGTCAGCATCTGGTCGGCGCGGGCGGCGTCGGCGGTGTCGTGCGTGGCCACGACGACGGTCGCACCCCGCGCCGCCTCTTCGTCGACGACGTCGCCGATCACGGCGCGGGCCTCCGCGTCGAGACCGGTGGTCGGCTCGTCGAGCAGCAGCAGGTCGCCGCGTTGCACGAGCGCCTGCGCGAGCAGGGCGCGCTGGCGCTGCCCACCCGACAGAGCGCCGATCCGCCGGCCGCCGAGGTCGGCGAGACCGAGTCGGGTCAACGCCCCGTCCACGGCGTCGCGATCGCCGGGAGTCAGCCGCCGCCACACTCCGCGTCGGTGCCACGCTCCCATGGCCGCCACCTCCCGCACGGTCAGCGGTAGCTGATCGCTCACCGCATTACGTTGCGGGACATACGCCGTGGACAACCGGTTCGTGCCGTCGATTCGTCCCGACGTCGGACGCACGATGCCGGCCAGGCACTGCAGGAGCGTCGACTTCCCCGAACCGTTGTGACCCACGACGGCCGTGACGGTGCCTCGTGTGAGGCGCACACTCACATCGTTCAACGCCGGGGTCGAGCCATACCGGACCGCGATTTCGCTTACGACAATCATTATCGTTAGATTAGCAGGGTGCAGTGGTTACTCGATCCCCTGATGGTGTCCTTCGTCCGGCGCGCGCTGTTCGCGGGCATGCTGGTGTCCGTGCTCTGCGGACTCGTGGGCACCTGGGTCGTCTTGCGCGGCATGGCCTTCATGAGCGAGGCCATCTCACACGGCATGCTCCCCGGGGTGGCCGTCGCGTATCTCGCGGGCGCAAATCTCCTCGTCGGCGCGGCCGCGAGTGCGGTCGTCATGATCCTCGGCGTCGCCTGGGTATCGAAGCACTCGCGGCTGTCCGAGGACACCGGAATCGGCCTGCTGTTCGTCGGCATGCTCGCACTCGGTGTCGTGATCGTCTCGCGCGCAAGGTCGTTCGCGGTCGATCTCACTGCCTTCCTGTTCGGTGACGTCCTGTCGGCGACCCGGGGCGACCTGATCTGGCTCGCGCTCGCGGCCGCCGTCGCCGGGATCCTGTCGGTGCTCGCGTACCGCCCGTTCGTCGCCCTCGTGTTCGACGAACGGAAGGCCCACACCCTGGGACTGCGGCCTCGATGGGCGCATCTCGTCCTGCTCGCACTGGTGGTCCTCGCGGTGGTCGCGTCGTTCCGCATCGTCGGCACCCTGCTCGTGTTCGGACTCCTCGTCGCGCCGTCCGCCACCGCCGCACTGTTCGGCAAGTCGATCGGCGCCACGATGGCCGTCGCCGTGCTCCTCGGCTGGTCCGCCACCTTCGTGGGGCTGATCGTGTCGTGGAACGCCGACACCGCCGCGGGCGCGACGATCGCCGGACTCGCCGTGCTCCAGTTCTTCGCCGCGGCCGCGGCCCGGTCGGCGGCGCGATGCCTCCGACCAGCCGTTCTGCCCACTCCCGTACCCGTTCGATAGATGGAGAACACGAATGACGCACGCGACCCTCACCCGCGCAGCGATAGCCGCGGTCGCCGCACTGACCCTCGGCGCCTGCGCGTCCCCGGACGAGGAGGCCGCCTCCCCCGGCGGCCGGAGCCAACCGGGTAGCGATCTCGCCGCCGAGGCGGGGTCGACCGAGGTCGAGGGTCCCGAACCCCGACTCGTCGTGTCCGACGCCGACTCTGGCCGCGTGGACGTGCTCGACCTCGCGACCGCGGAGACGCTCCATTCGTTCCAGTTCGACACCCCGGCGCGCATCACGACGGTGAAGGACCGCTACGCGTTCGCCGTCGACGGTGCCGGCGGCACCGTGCATGTGGTGGACGGCGGATCGTGGACCATCGACCACGGTGACCACACCCACTCGTACACCAAGCCGCCGGTCGAACTCGGCGCTGTCGAGGGCGGCGGGCCGTCGCAGGTGATCGAAGGTGACGACGCGGTGGCGACGTTCTTCGACGGCGACGGCGCCGCCCGCGTCATCGACTTCGCCGCGCTCCGCAAGGACAGCATCGACGTCGGGACCGTCGTGGAGACGGACGACCCGCATCACGGCATCGCCCTGCCGATCGCCGACGGTGTCGTGGCGTCGTATGCAGCCGCGGACGGAAACGATTCCCGCCCCGCCGGATTCGAATTCCATCCCGAGAACGGAGAGGTCCCGCAGCGGTTCGACACAGCCTGCCCGAACACGCACGGCGCGGCGGTGACCGACACCGACGTGCTGGCCGCGTGCGACGACGGACTGTTCCTCGCGACCACCACCGCAGGCGCGTGGACGTCGGAGAAGATTCCGTACCCGGCGGGCATCGACGCCGCCACCCGGCCCACCTCGTTCCGCGGGCAGGGCGGACTGCCGATCCACGCCGCCGCGGCGGGACCGGCCGACACCAACGATGGGGTGTTGATCTTCGATTCCCGCACCCGGGGTTGGACACACGTGCAGACCCCGGATCGGGTGGTGGACGTCGCAGTGCCGGGCGACGGCCGATCCGTGTTCGCGGTCCTCGCGGACGGCACCTTCCGCGTGTACGACACGACGTCCGGCGCGGAAACCGCCTCGTCGCGCGTGCTGGCCGCCCCCTACGACGCGACCGCGACTCCGCCGGTCGTCGTCGTCGGCGGCACTCGCGCGTACGTCTCGGATCCCGTGTCGAAGACGGTGGCCGAGATCGACTTCCGGGACGACGCGCGGGTGGCGCGCACCCTCGACGTCGGCGTCGCCGCGTCCACCCTCGGCGTGGTCGGGCTGTGAGCCGGATGCGGCGCCTGCTGGCGTCGGCCCTGCTCACCGCGCTCGCGGCGCTGCCACTGACCGCGTGCGCCCCGGGTGCCTCCGACGGGCCGATCGTGGTGGTGACCACGAACATTCTCGGCGACGTGGTGCAGAACGTCGTCGGCGATCAGGCCGACGTGATGGTGCTGATGCCGAGAGGCGCCGATCCGCACTCGTTCGAGATCTCGGCGTCGGATGCCGCGCGGGTGGAACGCGCCGACCTCCTCGTCTCCAACGGTCTCGGCCTCGAGGGAGGCATCGGCAGGACCGTGGACGCCGCGCGCTCCGAGGGAGTCGCGATCCTGCAGGTCGGCGACGCCGTGCGGCCGATCGAGTATCGCTCCGGACAGTCGTCGGGCACCCCGGATCCGCATGTCTGGACCGACCCGGACCGCATGCACGAGGCCGTCGCCGTGATCCGCGACGCGGTGCTCGATCACGTACCGGAGGTCGACGAAAGCAGCGTCCGGGCGAACTCCGAGAACTACGCCCGGCAACTCGGGGAACTCGCCGCCCGGATGACCGAGCGGTTCGCGGCCGTCCCCGCCGACCGGCGAAAACTGGTGACCAACCATCACGTCTTCGGTTACCTGGCAGACCGTTTCGGGTTCGAGACGATCGGCGCGGTGGTTCCCAGCGGGACCACCCTGGCGTCACCGAGCGCGTCCGACCTCTCGGATCTCGCGGCGACGATCACCGCAGCGAGAGTACCGGCGATCTTCGTCGACTCCTCGCAGCCCGATCGGCTCGCGCAGGTGCTGGCCTCGGAGGCCCGGGTTCCCGTCGCCATCGTCTCGTTGTTCACGGAATCGCTGGGCGAACCCGGCTCGGGCGCAGGCACATACATCGAGATGATGGATTCGAATTCGCTCGCGATCGAACAGGCGCTGCGGTAGCCGACACATCGCCACATGCACACTTACGACTTTGACAACCGTTTGCAATAACGGGTATTTCTCATGGGTGACCCTTATGCGTAGACCACACTTCCCCGCCTCCGTTGCTGCCGTGGCAGTCTCGGCGGCGCTCCTCACGTCCTGCTCCACCGACTCCGGCACCGCCGAGGCGACCACCACCGACGCCATGCCACGGCTGGCAGTGAGCTACGACGGCGGCGTGCTGATTCTCGACGCGGCGAGCCTCGACGTGGTCGGCTCGGCCGAGGTGGACGGCTTCACCCGGCTCAACCCCGCGGGCGACGACCGTCACGTGCTGATCAGCACCGGCAACAGCTTCACCGCGCTCGACACCGCCGAACCCGCCCTCACCGACGTCTCGTTCGAAGCGAAGACACCCGGACACGTCGTCCGGCACAACGGCAAGACCGTCCTGTTCGACGACGGGACCGGACTGGTGCGCGTGTTCGACCCGGCCGGACTGTCCGGCGGCACGCCCGCCACCACCGAATTCACCACGCCGGAAGCGCATCACGGCGTGGCCGTCGAACTGTCCGACGGCAGCCTGCTCACCACCGTCGGCAACGAGGACGAGCGCACCGGCATCGTCGTCCTGGACCGCGACCGCACGGAGATCGCACGCAACGAGGACTGCCCCGGTGTGCACGGCGAGGCCGTCGCCGCCGACGAGACGGTGGTGGTGGGATGCCAGAACGGCCTGCTGATCTACCGGGACGGCGTCATCACCAAGGTCGCCAGTCCCGACCCGTACGGACGCATCGGCAACCAGGCCGGCGACGAGGACTCACCAATCATTCTCGGTGACTACAAGACCGACGCCGACGCCGAACTCGAACGCCCCGAACGGGTTTCCCTCACCGATACCGTCACGGGACAGCTCACCCTCGTCGACCTCGGCACCAGCTACACGTTCCGGTCGCTCGGACGCGGTCCGCACGGTGAGGCACTCGTCCTCGGTACCGACGGCACCCTGCACGTGATCGACCCGGGCACCAAGACCGCGACTCGAACGGTCGACGTCATCGACGCGTGGACCGAGCCGGACAAGTGGCAGTCGCCGCGGCCCGCCCTGTACGTGCAGGACCACACCGCCTACGTGACCGATCCCGCGAACAAGAAGATCCACACGATCGACCTCGACACCTGGGCTGTGTCCGGGCAGGCCGAGCTGCCGGAGACCCCCAACGAGATCACCGGCGTCACCGGCTGATTCAGGATCTACTCCTGCGAACTCAGCGGCCCCAGTTCCGCGTCGAGCGCCTCCTGCACCACCGCCATCGCCGACAGTCCGGCGGGGGCGCCGCAGTAGGCGCTCGCGTGGATCACCGCTTCGACGATCTCGGTGCGGGTCAGCCCGTTTCGCAGCGCGCCCCGCACATGCCCCTTCAATTCGCCGTGCGCGCGCAGGGCGATGAGCATCCCGAGATTGAGGAGGCTGCGGCTGCGGCGGTCGAGCCCGGGCCGATTCCACACGGCGCCCCAGACGTGCTCGCTGACGAATTCCTGCAACTGCTCGCTGTCGGTCCCCGCCGTCCGGTCGAGCGCCCGTTCGACGAAGTCGGGCCCCATCACGTCCCGCCGCACCGCCAGACCCGCCTCGACGGCCGCACTCCGCCCGGTTTCCTCACTGGTCATCGTTCGCTCCTGTTCGCTGCCTCCGACATCTCGGCGACAACTCTACGAGGCGACCCGATCAGCGCGTGCGAGCGCGACGATGTCGCGGGCGGAGTGCGCGTGCGGAAGATGTTCGAGTCCACCCTCGTACCGCAGCCGGCGCGGAAGCAACCCGTCCGCCGGGTTGACCGGCGCGTGGGACCGCGAACAGGCGACCCACGACCACCGGCGCCCCGGCCGAGACCGGCGTTCGGTGGCGTCACCCACCCTGACCACGTGCGGAGCGGAACCGAACCGGATCCGCGCATATCCGACGGCAACCGCGAGCGCATCGTGCACCCCGGCCGCGGTCGCGTGGCCGCGCTTCCCCGTACTCAACCCGTGCCCGGGCAGATCCACGACGACGACGTCGACCCCGTTCTCCGCAAATTCCACCGCGAGGGGCGTGAGGTATCGCGCATGGAGTCCGGGTGGCGCAGGCAGCACTACGGTGGCACCGCTTGACCGCGCCGTGTGGATCTCGGCGTGCACCGCACCGGTCGCCGCGGGAATCTGGACGTGCTCGAGCCCGCGGCCGTCGACCCCGACGAATTCGGATGCCGGCTCCAGCGCCGCCTCGCAGGCGATCCTGCGTCCGAGCGCGTCCTCCCCGCGCACCAACGACTTTCCCTGCAGCAGGATCATGACGGCCGCCGATTCCCGGGCCGTCAGCGTCGGTGCCCATCCCGTGGCCTTCGTGAGTCGCGTCGAATCGACGACGGTCTCGCCCGCCGTCACCCATTGACCGGAGAACGCGCTGAGCCCGAGCCGGAACGCGATGTTCGCCGCCGCGACCGCCGGCCGCTCGGGCACGTCGAACATCCGCTGCCCCTGCATGGCGGCGAGTTCGCGGACGCCCACCCAGTCCCTCGGACCGAGATTGAAGGGCCCCACGAGATCCTGCTTCACGGATCGGTGGAACGCGTCGGCCATGTCACGCTGGTGCAGGAACTGATATGCGGCCTCGTCGGCCCGCGGAAAAGTACCGACCAGGCCGGTGAGCTGGTCGATGCCGTCGTTGGAGAAGTCCGGGCCGATGATGTAGGTGGGGCGCAGCATCGAGATCGCCATCTCGCCCGGATGCCTGCGCAGCCACCACTCGGCGTAGTGCTCGACCTCAGCTTTGTCGTGGAAGTAGTACCGGTCGGGATCGCCTGCGGGATAGACGTCCTCGTCCACCGGCTTCGGCCGCAACTCCGGGCCGTACGCGTTGATGCTCGACGCGATCACGACGCGGAGCGCGCCGGCACGGTACGCGGAGTCGATGACGTTGCGGGAGCCGCGCAGGTTGATGTCGTGGGTTGCGGTCTTGTCACGGATCTCCTCCACCACGAACGCCAGGTGGACGACGGCCTCGCAGCCGCGGAACACGTCCTCGATGCCGGGGTCCCGGACGTCCATCCGGACGGATTCGAGTTTCGGGTGTTCGAGCCGGAGTGGTCGCCTACTGAGCGCGATCACGGTATCGATCTCCGGATCAGCCAGCAGGACAGGAAGAATCGCGGTTCCGAAGTCGCTCGTCGCCCCGGTGACGGCCACCTTCATCACGCCGCCGCCTCCGTCACGGTCTCGGAGATCACGTCCACCGCCCGCCTCAACTGGGCGTCGGTGTGGGTGGCCATGACGCACAGCCGGAGCATCGCACCCGACCGGGGAACGGCGGGATACAGTGCCGCGCTGGTGAACACACCCTTGTCGAACAAGGCGCGCCACAGACTCATCGCCTCGAGATCGTCGCCGACGTGAACGGACACGATGGGCGTCACCGTCTCACTCCCACCGGGCAGCGGCGACAACGCACCCACGTCGAGACCGTTCCACTCGAGCCCGGACCGCAGGACCGCGGCGTTGTCCAGTGCGCGCCGCGCCCGCTGCTCCCCCTCCGTGCTGCGGATCAGCCGCACCGCCGCGAGCGACGCCCCCACCGCGGCGGGCACTCCGGACGTCGTGAACAGGAAGGCCCGGGCATTGACCCGCAGCGAGTCGAGGAGATCCCGGGAACCCGCGATGAATCCCCCTGTGGAGCTGGGACTCTTGGACAGCGATGCCATGCGGATGTCGGTGTCGCCGTCGATGCCGAGCAGTTCCGCGGCACCGGTCCGCTGCGCACCGAAGATACCGAGACTGTGCGCCTCGTCCACCATCAGGGCCGCACCGTGACGGTCGCACAGCGCGGAGATCCCATCCAGCGGGGCGAGGTCGCCCTCCATCGAATACAACCCGTCCACGATCACCAGCACGACACCGTCACCGTCCGCCGTGTCGACGAGGATGTTCTCCAGGTCGGCGACGTCGTTGTGCCGGAACTTGCGGACCGTGGCACCGGACAGCGCGCACCCGTCGCGGATCGAGGCGTGCGCGGCGGCGTCGACGACGATGACGTCATCGACGCCGACGATGGCGCTGATCGTGCCGAGATTCGTTTGATAACCGGTAGTGAAGACCATGGCATCCTCGGTGCCGTGCCATTCGGCGATCTCCGATTCGAGTTCGAGGTGCAGGTCCATGGTGCCGTTCAGCAACCGGCTTCCGGTGATGGCACCGCCGAACGTGTCGAGTGCGTCCTGCGCTCCCTGCCTGATGGCGGGATGATCTGCCAGCCCGAGATAGTTGTTGGAACCGAGCATGATCCGGTCCGCGCCCTCCACCTGGACGACCGGCGCGGTCGCGGACTCCATCACACGGAAGTACGGACTCACATCCGACTCGCGGACCGCCCGGAGTAGATCTACCCGGTCGTCGCCACCCAGCCTCTGGATCAGCTTGTTCACAGCCATCGATACCAACTCCTCGCGGTGTGCATGAACGGAATTTCTCAGTTGATTCGGAGCGGCGCCGGATCCGGTTTGGTGTCCGTCGCCGACCAAACCGGATCGGTCATCGCTCCGAATGCCCCTATGGATATCCCTGGAATCCGGAATTTCCGCGAACAATTCGAGGAGTGTCATGACCGCACTGATGGCCCGTGAACACGCAGCGCTGAAGTCCTTTCTGCCCGATCTCGCCACCTATCTGGACGAGACACCACTGCTCACCCTGGAGGGCAGAGACAGCGGGGCCATTCGCCGCTTCCGGGACGCGGGCGGCACCGCGCTGACCATCCCGAAGGAGTCCGGCGGGCTCGGAGCCACCGCATTGGAGGCAGTGCGGGTGCAACGGGCGATCGGGAGCAGGTCGCCGTCGCTGGGCGCGGCCACCACCATGCACCACCTCTCGCTCGCCACCCTCAACGAATTCGCGCAGGAGGCCACGGACGAGGACCGCGCGCTCATCAAGAGCCTGGTGGATCAACGCGCCATCGTCGCCTCCGGCTTCTCCGAGGGCGTCACCGGGGGCAGCGTGTTCATCCCCACGATGACCGCCACGAAGAAGGGCTCGACCTACATCGTCAACGGCAGCAAGAAGCCGTGCAGCCTGTCGAGTTCGATGGACCTGCTCACCGCCAGCGTCGAGGTCGACACCGGGGAGCGGGCGATCGCGCTGATCCCCGCGGGCACCCCCGGCATCTCGGTGCGACCGTTCTGGGAGAGCTGGATCCTCGCCGGAGCCGAGAGCGACGAAGTACACCTCGAGAACGTCGAGGTGCCCACCGACCTCGTCCTCCTCAACGGGGCCGACGACCCCGACGGACAGCACGAGATGACCGGCTACCTGTGGTTCGGCATGCTCGTCACCGCCAACTACCTGGGTGCGGCGAGCGCGCTGCTCGAACGTCTGCTCGCGACGGGCAAGAACGACTACGAGGGTTACGTCCGCGCAGCCGCCGACGTGGAGAACGCGATGGCCGCGATGGAGAACATCGCCCGCGCCGTCGACGAAGGCGAGCGCGGGCAGGACATCTCGGTGCGACTTCTGTTCTCGCGCATCGCGATTCGTGACGCACTCGTCCGCGCGTCCGCCGCGGCCGTCGAGTCGCTCGGCGGGATCGCGTTCATCACGTCCTCCGACATCGGCTACCTCGCCGCCGCCGTCCACGCCTTCGCCTTTCACCCGCCGTCACGGCGTTCGGTGTCGGAATCGCTCGCCAAGTTCCACGCCGGAGACGAATTCGCCTTCGTCTGACGCGCCCGCGGTCCGGGCTGTCGGTGGTCGGAGCTATACATGTTCCGTACCACCGACCGCCGGCCCAGGAGCTGTCATGCCCACCGAACACGACGTTCGCGCGATGATGCTGGCATTGCCGGAGGCACACGAGGTCGTCGTCGCCAACTGGGGCGATCAGCCCACATTCCGCGTCCGCAAGAAGATGTTCGGTCTCGTCGGGTACGGCGCCCCCACCGCCTGCCTCAAGGCGACGAAGGAAACACAGGCGGCGCTGTTGCAGGAAGATCCCGACGTCTTCCTGGTCCCGCCGTTCTTCGGACGGTGGGGCTGGATCGACGTCGTCCTCGACCGCGTCGACACCGACGAACTCGCCGAACTCGTCGAAGAGGCCTGGCGCCTCACCGCCCCGAAACGCGTCGTCGCGGCGTACGACGCGGGGCGCACTACCCCTCGCCCGTGAACCGGCCGAGCTGGTGGCGCAGAGCCGTGTCGAGGTCGGCACGCCGGAATCGGTGACCACGCGCGAGGAGCGTGCCGGGGGTCACGCGCTGGTCGGCCAGGGCGAGTTCGCGTGCGCCCTGTTCGCCGAGCAGCAGCTTCGGACCGAAATCGGGCACCGGGAGAAACGCCGGACGGTGCAGGACCCTCGCGAGGACGGCGGTGTACTCCTCGTTCCGCACCGGGTTCGGCGCCACCGCGTTCACCGGGCCGCTCAACTCCGAGTCGACGACGGCACGGTGGTACACGTCGATCAGATCGTCGATGTCGATCCACGACAGCCACTGCGTTCCCGCACCGAGCCGCCCACCGAGCCCGACCTCGAACAGCGGCCGCTGCAGGCGCAGCACGCCGCCGCTCGGGGACTGGACGATCCCGGTGCGGACGTGGACCACCCGCAGTCCCGCGTCGGCGGCAGGTTTCGCTGCGTCCTCCCAGTCCGCCACCACATCGGCGAGGAACCCGTCGCCGCGCTCGTCCTGCTCGTGGAGCACCTCGTCGCCGCGGTCGGGGCCGTAGTAGCCGATCGCCGACGCACTGACGAAGATTTCCGGTCCCGTGCCGGACTTCGCGGCCACCTCTGCAAGCCGCCGGGTGGGGTCGATGCGACTGTCCCGGATCGCGCGGCGGTGCCCATCGGTGAAGCGGCCCGCGATGGACGCCCCCGCGAGGTGGATCACCGCATCGACCCCGTCGAGCAGGTCGGCGGCCGGCGCATCCGGGTTCCAGCGACGCTCGTCCGGTGTGGCAGGGGCGCGGCGCACGAGCCGGATCACCCGGTGCCCGCCCGTGCTCAGGAACGCGGTGAGGGCGGAGCCGACGAGACCCGAGCTTCCCGTGACCGCGACCGTGAGAGGGTCCGGCCGGAGCGTGGCCGCCCAGTGGTGCCGGGCGATGTCGTCGGCGAGTTGGCGGTGCCGGTAGACGAACGTCGAGCGGAGGAAGTGGCCGGGCACGACGGTGTCGACGCGGTCGGTGACCCGGGTCCGGTCCTCCGACACAACGTCGAACGTGTGCGTGTGCCGCCACGGCACCAGCAATCGCAGCGGCAGGGCGGCCGAATAATCGACGAACCGGTGCGGGGGGTCGTAGTCCTTCGCGTCGTGCTGCGCGACCCACGTCAGTCCGCCGGGCATCCGTAGCTCCGCGCGACCCGATTCCAGAGATTCGGATTCCTTCGCCAGCGACAGTGGCTGCCAGGGCGGTGACAGCCGGGTGAACGCCCCGGCCCTCGCGTGCCAGGCGAACAGCTCGTCCCGCGAGGCCTCGACCACGCTCGTATGCACGATGCCCATGACCCGACCTTAGCCCCGATAGCGGGCGAGGCGATCACAACGACGAGTAGCGTGTGGGAATGACGCAGTTACGTGTACTGGTCACCGGCGCCACCGGATACATCGGCGGACGCCTCGCTCCCCGGCTCGCCGCAGCCGGCCACCGAGTGCGGGTGCTGGTGCGTTCACCCGAAAAACTGACCGACGTGCCGTGGGCATCCCACGTCGAAATCGCGCGCGGCGATCTGAGCGATCCCGAATCCCTTTCTGCTGCTTTCGCGGACGTAGATGTCGTGTACTACCTGGTGCATTCGATGGGAGGTTCGGACGAATTCGAGAAGGCCGAACGCATCAGCGCGGAGAACGTGGCCGAGGCGGCGCGCACAGCCGGTGTCGGCCGCATCGTCTACCTCGGCGGTCTGCATCCCGACTCGGCGGACCTCTCACCGCATCTCCGCTCCCGCACCCAGGTAGGACAGATTCTCATCGACTCCGGTGTTCCCACAATGGTTCTGCAGGCCGGGGTGGTCATCGGCTCCGGTTCGGCCTCGTTCGAGATGATCCGCCACCTCACCAACCGGCTCCCCGTGATGACCACTCCACGCTGGGTGAACAACAAGATCCAGCCGATCGCGGTGCGCGACGTGCTGCACTACCTCGTCGCCGCGGCCGAGGCGCCCCTGCCGCGCAGTCGCACGTTCGACATCGGCGGTCCCGACGTCATCCGATACGGCGAGATGATGCAGACGTACGCCGAAGTCGCCGGTCTGCGTCAGCGCCGCATCCTCGTCCTCCCGGTGCTGACCCCGAAACTCGCCGGACTGTGGATCGGACTGGTCACCCCGATCCCCCGTTCACTCGGGCGGGCGCTGATCGAATCGCTCCACAACGACGCCGTCGCCGCCGAACACGACATCGACGACGTGATCCCGCCGCCGGAGGAGGGGCTGACGACGTATCGCGACGCGGTGCGATTGGCGTTGCGGCGCATCGACAACGGCGAGGTCGAGACGACGTGGGCCAGTGCGTCTCCGGTGGGCGCCCCGTCCGACCCGTTGCCGTCCGACCCCGACTGGGCCGGCGAGGTGGTCTACACCGACGAACGCACGAAGGATTGCGAAGCGGACGCCGACACGCTGTGGAGCGTCGTCGAGAGCATCGGCGGCGAGAACGGCTGGTACTCGTTCCCGCTCGCCTGGTCGGTGCGCGGCTGGCTCGACCGCGTGGTCGGCGGCGTCGGGCTCACCCGCGGACGCCGGAACCCGAAGCAGCTCAACACCGGTGACCCCCTCGACTTCTGGAGAGTCGAACGCATCGACCGGGGTACGCTCCTACGGCTGCGCGCCGAGATGCGGGCACCGGGCGGCGCGTGGCTCGAATGGCGCGTCCACCGCGTCGACCCCGACCGGTCCCGGCTCGATCAGCGCGCCATCTTCTTCCCGAAAGGCCTGGCCGGACGGTTGTATTGGTACTCCATTCTCCCGTTCCACGGGATCATCTTCAAAGGCATGATGGAGAACATCACCGGCTCCGCCGCCCGTCAGACCGTGCAGAGCGGCTGAATTCCCTCTCGGCCTCCGGTGGCCGGAGACGTCAGCAGCAGACACGAGTTGTATCCGCGAGACTCCACCACCTGCCGGATCTGCGTCCACCCCGCCTCGTCCACCGCCGGCGTGCGGGAGAGGACGAACCCCGACACCCGGGCCGGATCGCCGACGAGCGCCCACGAGTAATCGTCGGCGATGTAGGTGACCACGTAATTGGTGGGTCCGTCCGCGGAACTCTGGAACGGGACGTCCGGGAAACTCACGTGGAGTTGCGCGTTGGTGACCGGATCGTTGACGCGCGCATTTCCGGTGATGCCGTTGGCTCCGCCCGTCCAGGTGGTGCACGAATTGGCGACGCTGACGTTCGACGGGTCGACGAGTTCGTACGTCGCCTTCGTGTCCCGCGCGCAGTCCAGGTTGAACGGCTGTGGCACAGCGGCCAACTGATACCACGTGCCGAGGTATCGCGGGACGTCGAGGGACGGAACGGGTGCGAGCGCACCGGGCTGAGCCTGTGCCGGGCTCGCCGCGAGTAGCGCGGCCGCAACGGCAGTCAACAGTCCAGCGGCGAATCCGCGTGCCTTCGAGAGTGTCATCTCGGGTCCTTTCACGTGTGTGCCCTTTCAGGGCATTCGACGCCATTTCCGGATCGGATGGGTCGATCCCGGAAGTTATTTTCGACCCATCCGCCGCGGAGACCGCTCCGAATGCCTGCCGATGGTGCTCATCCGCACCCACACCGGAGAGAGGCAATATTCCATGAACATCACCACACGAGTTCTGGCAGTCGCAGCGAGCACGTCCCTCGTCCTGCTGGGCGCGGCATGTTCGTCGGACGACAGCGACTCGTCCAGCAGCAGCAGCTCGGAGGCCATGACGTCCGAGTCGATGTCGTCCGGTTCGATGACCTCGTCCGCGATGGCCGATCCCGCCGCCAACCTGGTCGGTCCGGGATGCGCCGAGTACGCGAAGACGGTGCCGGAGGGGCCCGGTTCGGTCAGCGGGATGGCGCAGGATCCGGTCGCGACGGCCGCGTCCAACAACCCCATGCTCACCACCCTCACCGCCGCGGTGTCCGGTCAGCTCAACCCGCAGGTCAACCTCGTCGACACGCTGAACAGCGGGCAGTTCACGGTCTTCGCGCCGGTGGATGCCGCGTTCGCGAAGGTCGATCCGGCCACGATCGAGACCCTCAAGACCGATCCGGCACTGCTCACCAAGGTCCTGACGTACCACGTCGTCCCCGGCCAGATCGCGCCGAGTGACATCGCCGGCGAGCACGCGACCGTCGAGGGTGGCACCGTCACCGTCACCGGTTCGGGCGACGACCTGAAGGTCAACGACGCGGGCGTCATCTGCGGCGGTGTCCAGACCGCCAACGCCACGGTGTACCTGGTCGACACCGTCCTGATGCCCCAGTAGGCACACTCCGCTCACAGTTCTCCCAGCCCGGCGGCATCGGTCCCACGCGATGCCGCCGGGCCGCCCCATGTGAGTGGGAAAGCGTGGTCCGGCACGCTTTCCCACTCACGTGCGGGTGCGGGGGTGCGCCCATCCGACACAAGTTCAGCTCCGAATAATTGATATGGAGAAAGGCTCAGCCCCCACCCCTGCGTACGTGCTCGTGCTGCCCGGCGGAAAACCTCGCAGCACGGAGCCCTCGCGGTTCTGGCACCTGTCGAATCTGCGGATGGCCTGGATGGCCCGGTCACTGCGGTCCACGCTCGGGCGGCACGGGATAGCCGTGGACCGGTTGCAGTACCGGGTCCGGGGATGGAACGCCCCCGAGAACAGTCCCGTTCACGACGCCCGGATCGCCCTCGAGCGGGCCCGGCTGCGGCTCGGGGACGTCCCCGTCGCCGTCGTCGGACATTCGATGGGCGGCCGCGTGGCCGCGCACCTCGCGGCCCTCGACAATGTCCGGGCGGTCGCCGCGCTCGCACCCTGGTGGCCCGAGTCGGACGGCAACCTGGTGCCTCCCGACCGCAGCCTGATGGTCGCGCACGGCACCGCCGACCGGTGGACGAATCCGACGTCGTCCCGGCTCCAGACCGAACAGGCGCTGGCCCGCGGGGTGAACGCCTCGTGGACTCCCCTCCCCGGGGCCGGCCACTTCATGCTCACCCGGCCCCGGTGGTGGCATCGGATCACCGCCGATTTCGTACTCGACGCCTTCGCCGCAGAGGGCGTCGTCCCCGCATCGACAGACCAGAAAGCAGGTCGCAATGCCTGATCCGGAGAAGCTCGAACGCAGGAACGTCGCCGTGATCGGCAGC
Source organism: Rhodococcus sp. NPDC056960 (assembly GCF_042674125.1). Classification (NCBI taxonomy): domain Bacteria; kingdom Bacillati; phylum Actinomycetota; class Actinomycetes; order Mycobacteriales; family Nocardiaceae; genus Rhodococcus; species Rhodococcus sp. NPDC056960. The sequence goes on from NZ_JBHURF010000007.1 coordinate 358,478, forward strand.
GGCGTCGCAGGTTTGACCGCCGCCTACGTTCTGTCCCGCCACGACCGCGTCACGCTCTACGAGGCCGACGCCCGTCTCGGCGGCCACGCCCACACCCACCACCTGACGCTCGACTCGGGCGCCGAAGTGGACGTCGACACGGGCTTCATCGTGCACAACGACCGCACCTACCCCACCCTGCTGCGCCTGTTCGCCGAACTCGACGTGGCCACCCAGGATTCGGACATGTCGATGTCGATCCGATCCGACGTGAACGGACTCGAGTACGCGGGCGCGAAGGGGGTTCGGGGGCTGTTTCCGAATGCGCGCAGTCTGGCTCGGCCGCGGTACTGGCGCATGCTCGGCGAGGTCCTTCGGTTCCACCGCTGCGCCCGCACGGTCCTCGACACCCCCGCCGACGAGGCCGGCGCACTGGAACCGCTCGGCGAGTTCCTGAGCCGCAACGGTTTCAGCGCGTACTTCGTCGAGAACTTCATGACGCCGTTGGTCGCGGCGGTGTGGTCGTGCGATCCCACGACCGCCGCCCACTACCCGGCCCGGTACCTGTTCACCTTCCTCGATCACCACGGGATGCTGACAGTGTTCGGATCCCCCACCTGGCGGACGGTCACCGGCGGCTCGGCCCGCTACGTCGAGAAGGTCGCGGCGCACGTCGACGAGATCCTCCTCGCGACCCCCGTCCAGCAGGTGGAACGCACGCCCGACGGCGGCGCGTGCGTCGTCGACGGCCGCGGCGACGTCCGGTACTTCGACGCCGTCGTGGTGGCCGCGCACCCCCGCCAAGCGCTCGCGATGCTCGTCGACGCGTCGGAACTCGAAGCGGAGATCCTCGGCGCCATGCCGTATTCGGTGAACCACGCCCAACTCCACACCGACGAAACACTGCTGCCCCGCGCGGAGAACGCCCGAGCGTCCTGGAACTACCTGACCCCCGCCGGCAGCACCGGCGCGTCGGGTGTGATCGTCACCTACGACATGACCCGGCTCATGCGCCTGGACACGGTGCGCGACCGGCGGTTCCTCGTCACCCTCGGCGGGAGGCACCTGGTCGACCCGTCGACGGTTCTCGCCGAGATGACGTACGAACACCCCGTCTACACACCCGATTCCGTTGCCGCACAATCGCGGTTGCGCGAACTCGGTTCCGGGACGTTCGCGTTCGCGGGCGCATACCACGGCTGGGGCTTCCACGAGGACGGGGCGCTCTCCGGGCTGCGCGCCGCCGAGCGGCTCGGCAGGTCGTGGGACGCACGGACCGGACGACGGCACGAGCAGGAGACGGTGTCGTGACCGCACCGGCGATCTACTCGACGCGGATCCGGCACGCGCGCACCGAACCGGTCCGCAACACTTTCGAGTACACGAGCTACAGCTGGTACGTCGACGTCGACGACCTGCCCCGGCTCCCCGGATGGCTGCGGCCGTTCGCCCGCTTCCGCGCCGAGGACCACTTCGAGGCGAACCTCGTCGCCGACGAGGACACGCTGCGCACCCGGGTGGATGCATTCCTCGCCGCCCACGGCGTCGACCTCCGCGGAGGACTGGTGACGGCCCTCCTCAACGCGCGGGTGCTCGGCTACGTCTTCAACCCGCTCAGCGTGTACTGGTGCCACGACACCGACGGCAGCCTGCGGTGCGTCATCGCCGAGGTGCACAACACGTACGGTCAGCGGCACGCGTACCTGATCCGGCCCGACGGCAGCGACCGCGCCGAGGTGGACAAGCAGTTCTACGTCTCCCCGTTCAACGATGTCAGCGGCCGTTACGACATGCGGTTCCCCGAGCCCGGCGACACGCTGTCCCTGAACGTGGTGCTGCACCGGGGCGGGCACGCCCCGTTCACCGCGACGGTTCGCGGGACGCGCCGGCCGGCCACCCGCCGCATGGTCCTGAGGACTCAGCTACGCACTCCCCTGGCACCTCTCGTGGTGTCGGCTCGCATCCGCATCCAGGGAATCACGTTGTGGGCCCGCGGACTCCCCGTCATGGCTCGGCCCGACGGCCGTCAGAAGGAGACAGTTCAGTGAGAAGGAACAAGGACACCGACATGGACCGTTCGCCTGCCGTGAGCACCGCCGACCTCGCCGTCACCGACGAGGACCCTCGGATCGACAACCGGATCTGGCCCGGGCTGGCCGACGTGCCGACCGGCCCGCGGGCCGCGGTGTCGGCGAAGGTCGCCGACCGACTGTTCCGCCGCGCGGCCGCCGACCTCGACGTCCGTATCGAGTATCCCGACGGCACCCTGGTGGGTGCGCACCGGGATCAGGAGATACTGCCGCGCATGATCATCCGCAATCCCGACGCGTTCGCTCGGCGGGTCGGGACGGGCGGGCTCATCGGGTTCGGCGAGTCGTACATGGCCGGCGACTGGACGTCACCGGATCTGGCCGCGGTGCTGAGCGTGTTCGCCTCGCGGATGGCGACTCTCATTCCGCGACCGTTGCAGCGGTTGCGGGCACTGTACGTGGCGAAACACCCGGCGCAGGAACGGAACACCGAACAGAACACCCGCTCCAACATCTCCCGGCACTACGACCTGTCCAACGAGATGTTCGAAACGTTCCTCGACGAGACGCTGACGTACTCGAGCGCACTGTTCTCGTCGACGCCGACCCGCGTGGGGCAGGTTCGGGACGTGACGGTCCTGCGGGCACCCGTCCCACAGGTCACCCCGGTCTGGTCGGACTTCGCGGAGGCGCAGCACCGCAAGATCGATCGGCTGCTCGACGAGGCCGGCGTCCGGGCGGGCACCAGGCTGCTCGAAGTCGGGACCGGATGGGGCGAACTGTGCATCCGGGCGGCGGAGCGCGGCGCCGTCGTCCGCTCGGTGACGTTGTCGAGCGAACAGCAGAGCCTGGCCCGGCAGCGGGTCGCGGAGGCCGGACACTCGGACACCGTGCAGATCGACCTGCTCGACTACCGCAACGTGGACGGCGAGTACGACGCGATCGTCTCGGTCGAGATGATCGAAGCCGTCGGGCACCACTACTGGGCCACCTACTTCCGGGTGCTCGACACGCTCCTCGCACCGGGCGGAAAGATTGCGCTGCAGGCGATCACCATGCCGCACGATCGGATGCTGCAGACCCGCAACACCTACACCTGGGTGCACAAGTACATCTTCCCGGGCGGATTCCTGCCGTCGACGGAGGCGATCGAGTCGATCACCGCCGAGCACACGTCGCTGCGGGTGCGGGAGCGGCTGAGCATGGGACAGCACTACGCGGAGACGCTCCGGCTGTGGAAGGAGCGGTTCGCCGCGCACAGTGCGCAGGCGGAGGCACTCGGATTCGACGAGACGTTCCGTCGCATGTGGCACTTCTACCTCTGCTACTCGGAGGCCGGCTTCCGGTCGGGGTACATCGACGTCCAGCAGCTCGTCCTCGACAAGACGGGAGCCCGACCGTGACCGTTGCCGCCGAACTCGACAAGGCATTGCGTCCGCTCGTCCGCGGCGAACTGCCGGTGCACCTGACCGCATGGGACGGCAGCACCGCCGGACCGTCGACGGCGCCCCGCGTCGTGCTCCGAAGTCCCGACGCACTGCGTCGATTGCTGTGGAGCCCGGGTGAACTCGGGGCCGCGCAAGCCTACGTGACGGGCGAGATCGACGTCGAGGGCGACCTCGGCGAGGCCCTGGCACACGTGTGGGCGGTGGCGCGTGAACGCGGACTCAGCGGAGTCCGGCCGAGCCCCGCGACGATCGCTAAAGTACTGCGGGTCGCCGCGAAACTGGGAGTGGTGGGCGGTCCGCTGCCCGCACCCGCCACGCAGGCGAACATCCGCGGCCGGTTGCACAGCCTGCTGCGCGACCGCGCCGCGATCAGCCACCACTACGATCTCTCCAACGATTTCTACGCGCTGGTCCTGGACCCGCAGATGGCGTACTCGTGCGCATACTTCACCCGGAATGCTCCGGGGGCTCCGGAGGATTCGGACTACGGTCTCGAGGACGCCCAGCGGGACAAGCTCGACCTGGTGTGCCGCAAGATCGGACTCGAACCCGGGATGCGACTGCTCGACGTCGGCTGCGGCTGGGGATCGCTGAGCCTGCACGCCGCAGCCGAATACGGCGCACAGGTCGTCGGCGTCACCATCTCCCGCGAGCAGAAGGCGTTCATCGACGCGCGGATCGCCGAGCGCGGGTTGCAGGACCGCGTCGAGATCCGTCTGCAGGATTACCGCGAGGTCCCCGACGGCCCGTTCGACGCCGTCGCCTCCCTCGAAATGGGTGAGCACGTGGGCGAGAAGAACTACGCCCGGTACGCGCAGGCCCTCTACGACAATGCGAAGCCCGGTGCGCGGGTGCTGATCCAGCAGATGTCGCGCACCGGACGCCATCCCGGCGGCGGCCCGTTCATCGAGTCGTTCATCGCTCCCGACATGACCATGCGTCCGGTCGGCGAGAGCGTCGCGTACCTCGAACGAGCCGGGCTCGAGGTACGCGACGTGCATGGGCTTCGCGAACACTACGTCTGGACCGTCGACGCGTGGCGGGAGAAGTTCGAGTCCCGCTGGGACGACGTGGTCGCGATGGTCGGGCTGGAGACGGCCCGGGTGTGGCGGCTGTACCTCGTCGGCGGCGGAATGAGTTTCGCGCAGGGCCGCATGGGTGTCGATCAGATCCTGTCCGTGAAGCCGACCGCGGCGGGACAGTCGCTGATGCCCGCCGTGCGGGTCGACTCCTCACGATCCGGTGTGCCCCGATGAACGGCTTCGACTGGTCGCACTTCGGCGCCGTCACCGCGGCGAGCGTTCTGGTGCTCGCCGTGCTCCAGGCCGCGACGTTCCTCGTCGGCCGGCGGATCGGCCGCTACAACGTCGTCGACGTCACCTGGGGTCTCGGCTTCGTGCTGGTGGCGCTCGTCGCCGCCCTCGTCGGCGACGGCGACGCTCTCCGCCGCTGGCTGATGGCGGTGCTGGTCGCGGTGTGGGGACTGCGGCTGACCTGGCACATGTACGCCAAATCCGCCGGGAAGGGCGAAGACCCGCGCTACGAGGAGATGCTGGAGCGGGCCGGCGGGAACTCGCCCGGTGTCGTGATCCGGAAGATCTTCCTCACGCAGGGGTTCGCGCAGTGGTTCGTCTCGCTGCCGCTGCAGGTGTCGGCCGTCGTCGGTCCCGCATCCGGTCTCGCGACGGGCGTCGCCGTGCTCGGTGTCGTCCTGTGGGTGGTGGGTGTGGTGTTCGAGGCCGTCGGCGACCACCAGCTGAAGCAGTTCAAGGCGGACCCGGCCAACAAGGGCGAGATCATGGACGTCGGCCTGTGGGCGTGGACGCGGCACCCGAACTATTTCGGTGATTCCTGCGTGTGGTGGGGGCTGTGGCTGATCGCCGCGAGCGTGTGGCCCGGGCCCGTCACCGTGCTCTCACCCCTTGTCATGACCTACTTCCTGGTGTTCGCGACCGGGGCGAGGCTGCTCGAGAAGTCGATGTCGCAGCGTCCCGGCTACCCCGACTACCAGCAGCGAACCAGTTACTTCCTGCCCTTGCCGCCGAAGCGGTGAGCGCCGTGCCGGCATCGCTCGCACCGCCTCGGGTCCGGTCCTCGTCACACCGTCCGCGACCTGCTATTAGGCTGTGGATCGATGAACGGAATGGGCCGATGACCGGCGTCGACAGAGACACGGAGAACGTGACGCTGACGGCGTTGCTGGCGCAGATCGCGAACGGCGAGCGAGATGCCTTCAGCGACTTCTACGAGCGCACCAGCACGCGGGTGTACGGCATGGTGCTGCGGGTCCTGCGCGATCCCGGATACAGCGAGGAAACCACCCAAGAGGTGTACCTGCAGGTCTGGAACAACGCCGCGAAATTCGATCCCAAGCAGGGGTCGCCGTTGTCGTGGCTGATCACCCTGGCCCACCGCCGCGCCGTCGACCGGGTGCGATCCGAGCAGTCCGGCTCCGAACGCGAAGCCGCCTACGGCGCCTCGAGTTGGTACGGACCGTTCGACGCCGTGTCGGAGGAAGTCACCCGCCGGGGCGACACCAGCGACGTCGTCGACTGCCTCGGCACACTCACCGAAGTCCAGCAGAGAACGGTGGTCCTCGCCTACTACGGAGGGCTGACGTACCGCGAGGTGTCGGAGCGTCTGTCCGTGGCACTGCCCACGGTGAAATCACGAATTCGAGACGGATTGATCCGGCTCAAGCAATGTCTGGGGGTGCAGTTCGATGGATGAGTCCCAGCCCGACATCCTCGACCTCGCTCAGGTGTATGCACTCGACGCCGTCGACGATCAGCAGCGCCTCGACATCGATGCCGCCGTGCGCAACGCTCCACCCCACGTGCGCCGCGAATTCGTCACCACGGTGCGCGGCGTGCACGAGACGATGGCCGCCCAGTCGGCGTCCACCGCGGTCGAACCGCCCGTGTACCTGCTCGGACGAATCCTGGATGCGCTGCCCGAGACTGCCGCTGCGGCCGCACCGGTATCGCTGGACGCGGCCCGGGCGCGCAGGCGCAAGCGGCTCCTGACCGCTCTGGGTGCGGCGGCCGCGGTGGTCGTCCTCGCCGTCGGCGGCATCACCGTCGCTCAGCAACTGCAGAGCGAGGAGGGCCAGCCCGTGCCCGCGCAGATCCTCGCAGCCGACGACGTCCGCACGGCGGTTGCCCCGATCACCGGCGGCGGTTCGGCCACCGTCGTGTTCTCCAAGGAGGTCGACGCCGGCGTGCTGGTGATGAACGACGTCCCGCCGCCCGCACCGGGTTCTGTGTACCAGATGTGGCTGCTCGGACCGACACACGAGCCGATGTCCGCCGGAATCATGGAAGCCGAGGACGTCGCACCGTCGACGACCGCGGTCGTGAACGACATCGACCAGTCGACCGCACTCGGGTTCAGCGTGGAGCCGCCCGGCGGTTCCACCCAGCCCACCGGCGACATCTTCGCGACCGTCAACCTCACCTGATACGTGAGTGGCAAAGCGTCCCGGGGGACGCTTTGCCACTCACGTTGGGGTCAGGCGTTGGCGGCTTTGTATTCGCGGCGGCGGCGGTGCAGGATCGGTTCGGTGTAGCCCGACGGTTGGTGGGTGCCGTCGAGGATGAGTTCCTTCGCGGCCTGGAAGGCGATGTTGGTGTCGAAGTCCGGGGCCAGCGGCCGGTAGGTGGGGTCGGCCTGGTTCTGCCGGTCCACGACCGGGGCCATCCGCTGCAGCGACGCCACGACCTGGTCGGCGGTGACCACCCCGTGCCGGATCCAGTTGGCGAGCAGCTGGGAGGAGATGCGGAGGGTGGCGCGGTCCTCCATCAGGGCGACGTCGTGGATGTCGGGGACCTTGGAGCAGCCGACGCCGGCGTCGATCCAGCGGACCACGTAGCCGAGGATGGACTGGCAGTTGTTGTCGAGTTCCTCCTGCTTCTGCTCGTCGGTCCAGTCGGTGTGCGGGGCCAGCGGGATGGTCAGGATCTGGTCGAGGGTGGCCCGCCGGGTGCCCTCGAGTGTGTCTTGGACGGCGAACACGTCGACCCGGTGGTAGTGGGTGGCGTGCAGGGTGGCCCCGGTCGGGGACGGCACCCACGCGGTGTTCGCGCCGGCCTTGGGGTGGCCGATCTTCTGTTCGAGCATCTCGGCCATCAGTTCGGTCATCGCCCACATGCCCTTGCCGATCTGCGCCCGCCCCTGCAGGCCGCAGGCCAGGCCGACATCGACGTTCCAGTCCTCATAGGCGGTGATCCAGGTCTGCTGTTTCATCTCGGCCTTGCGGATCATCGGCCCGGCCTCCATCGAGGTGTGGATCTCGTCGCCGGTGCGGTCGAGGAACCCGGTGTTGATGAACACCACCCGTTCGGCGGCCTCCTTGATGCAGGCGGCGAGGTTGACGGTGGTGCGCCGTTCCTCGTCCATGATCCCGACCTT